>JBAQYY010000001.1:0-12891 GCA_049790415.1 Candidatus Dormiibacterota bacterium
AGCGGCCCAGTTCGACCACCTCGGCGACCACCACCTGGTCCAGGCCGCCGGCAAAAGGAAAGGTTCGCTCCACCTCGGTGCCGCTGACCGTCAGCTGCTCGGCGATCTGGCTGGGCGGCAAGTCACCAAGGTCCACGAACTCGCCGAGCCACTCCAGACTGACCCGCATCAGAAGTTGCTCAGCAGGCGGAGGTCGTTCTCGTAGAGATCGCGAATGTCCTCGAGGCCGTACTTGAGGGCGGCGATCCGGTCCGGGCCCATGCCGAAGGCAAAGCCGCTGTAGCGCTCTGGATCCACGCCCGCGTTGCGGAGGACGTTGGGGTGCACCATGCCCGAACCGAGGATCTCGATCCAGCCTTTGCCCAGGCAGCTGCGGCAGCCCTCGCCATTACAGAACCAGCAGGACACGTCCGCCTCCAGACTGGGCTCGGTGAAGGAGAAGTAGCTGGAGCGTAGGCGCACCTTGCGCTCCGTGCCGAAGATGGCTTGAGCGAAGTAGATCAGGGTCCCCTTGAGGTCCGCCAAGGTGACACCCTCGTCGACGCAGAGGCCTTCAACCTGGTGGAACATGGGATTGTGGGTGGGGTCCGGGTTGTCCCGCCGGTAGACCCGCCCAGGGGCCAGGATGCGATACGGAGGAGGCCCGGCCATCATGGTCCGCAGCTGCACCGGCGAGGTGTGCGTGCGCAGCAACCATCCCTGCGCCGGTTCTTCCAGGTAGAACGTGTCGTGGGTGTCACGGGCGGGATGCGCCGGAGGCAGATTGAGCAGCTCGAAGTTGAACTGATCATCCTCGACCTCAGGACCACGGACCGACTCGTAGCCCAGAGCCCTTCCGATGTCCTCGATCTCCCGGATCAGCCGCGCGACCGGATGCTGGTGGCCTCTCGCTAGAGGTGTGGTGGGGTAGCTCAGGTCCAGCCACTCGTCAGCCTGGCCGGCTTCCCGCCGATTCGCCCGGAGCTCGCCCAGACGCCGCTCCAGGGCCGCCTCGGTCGCCTGCTTGGCGGAGTTGAAGGCTCGCCCCAGTAGGGCCCGCTGCTCTTGGGGAGCCTGGGCCAGGGCCTGGGCTCCTGAGCTGATCAGGCCGCCGTGGCGACCCAGGTATTTCAGGCGCACCCGCTCCAGCTGGTCTTGATCGACCGCCCCGGCGATTTCCTCCAGGGCCTGCTCGCCAAGTGCCTGGAGGTCGCCCTCAGTCACTGGTCGGGCGCGGTCTCCCGCACTACCTCAACCAGCCGTGCAAAGGCCGCCGGGTCGTGAATCGCCAGCTCCGAGATCTGCTTGCGCGAGAGCTCGACGCCGGAGCGACTGAGGCCGGCGATGAAGCGGCTGTAAGGGATGCCGGCCTGGCGCGAGGCGGCGTTGATGCGGGCGATCCAGAGCCGCCGGAAGTTGCCCTTGCGCTTGCGCCGGTCGCGGTACTGGTAAGCCAGCGAGTGCATGACCGCCTCGTTGGCGGGCCGGAAGAGGCGGTTGTGGGTGCCACTGAACCCAGAGGCCAGCTCGAGGACTTTCTTGTGGCGCTTGCGGGCGGTGACCCCGCGCTTGACCCGGGCCACGGCTCAGCCCTTCAGGTAAGGCGCATTCTGCCTTACCGACTTGGCACTGCCCTTGTCGACGGGATGCATCTGGGCGTAGCCACGCTTACGTTTGGCCGACTTGTGCTCGAGCATGTGGGACTGGAAGGCGCCCCGGCGCAGCAGCTTACCCGTCCCCGACAGGCGGAACCGCTTCTGGGTTCCCTTGTGGGTGCGGATCTTCGGCATGGTTGCTGGCGCCTCCTTTAGGTAGCTTCTTCGAGACCGGGTTGAGGATCATGATCATATTGCGCCCCTCCACCAGAGGTGAGCGCTCGATCTGGGCCACGTCCTTGACTTCTTCAGCCAGGCGGTCGAGCAGTGCTCGGCCAATCTCCTGATGAACCAACTCTCGGCCCCGGAACATGATAGTGAGCTTGACCTTGTCGCCTTCTTCCAGGAAGTGGCGGACGTAGCCGTACTTGGTCTGGAAATCGTGCTCGCTGATCTTGGGGCGGAGCTTCATCTCCTTGAGCCGGATCGAGTTGTGCTCGCGCCGGGCATCCTTCTCTCGCTTGAGCGCCTCGAACTTGAAGCGCCCGTAGTCCATCAGCCGGCAGACCGGGGGCTGGGCCTGGGGAGCCACCTCGACCAGGTCGAGACCACGCTCCTGAGCCAGGACCTGAGCATCGGCAATGGTGACGATCCCGAGAGCCTCGTCGTTGGTGTCGTCAAAAAGTCGGATCGAAGGGACGCGGATCTGATCGTTGATACGCAGTTCGCGAAACGCTATGGACGAATCCTCCACAAACCGGACAAGGAATTCCGGATGCTATCACTCGGACTGGAAGTTCCAGCCCCGGGCCAACGCTTCAGCTGCCAACCTCTGTCCGCAGCTTCCCGATCAGTTCCTCAACTGAGATCGGACTCTCCTCGCCACTGCGGTTGTTGCGCAGGTTGACGTTGCTGGCCAATACCTCTTTCTTACCCACGATGGCGGCATAGGGAACCTTGGCCAACTGGGAGTCTCTGATCTTGGCGCCCATGCGGTCGCCAGGGCGATCGGGGACCTCGGTCCGAAACCCTGCCTGCTCCAACTTGAGCGCCACTTGGTGAGCATAGTCCAGCTGGTCGTCGCTGACGGTAATGACTTGGACTTGAATTGGTGACAACCAGGTGGGCAGTGCCCCGGCGTAGTGCTCCAGAAGGACCCCCACGAAGCGCTCCATGGACCCCAAGAGGGTGCGATGGATCATCACCGGCTGGTGGGGCGACCCGTCAGCACCGATGTACTCGAGACCGAAGCGGGCGGGCTCGTTGAAGTCGAACTGCACAGTGGCGCACTGCCAGCGCCGGCCGATGGCGTCGCGAATGTGGACGTCGACCTTGGGCCCGTAGAAGGCGCCCTCGCCGGCGTCTACCTTGTACTCAAGTCCCTCCGCTTCTATCACCCGAGCCAGGGAAGCCTCGGCCTGCTCCCAGAGCTCGGTGGCGCCCACAGCCTTGGCCGGCTTGGTGCTGAGGTCGACCTCGACTTGGTCGAAGCCGAAGCGGCTGTACATCTCGCGGACCAGGCGCAGGACCCCGGCCACCTCCTCGTCCACCTGCTCGGGACGGCAGAAGATGTGGGCGTCGTCCTGGGTGATCATGCGGACCCGGAGCAGGCCGTGGAGAGTCCCGCTGCGCTGATAGCGGTAGACGGTGGCGATCTCGGCCAGGCGTAGCGGCAGCTCGCGATAGCTGCGCGCCTTGGACTTGTAGATCTCGATGTGGAAGGGGCAGCTCATCGGCTTGACCCGATAGCGGTCTCCCTCGACCTCCATCGCCCCGAACATCTCGTCGGCGAAATAGCCGAGATGGCCGCTGGTCTCCCAGAGCTGCTCCCGGGCCAGATGGGGGGTACAGACGAGCTGGTAGCCAGCCCGCCGATGGGCCGCCCGCCAGTAGTCCTCGATCACGTTCTTGACGGTGGCGCCATGGGGGTGCCAGAGGATGAGCCCAGGGCCGACATCTTCGGCGATGGAGAAGAGGTCCAGCTCCCGACCCAGCTTGCGGTGGTCTCGCAGAGCGGCCTGCTCCAAACGCTCCAGGTAGTCGGCCAGCTCCTCCTCCGAGTTCCAGGCGGTGCCGTAGACGCGCTGCAGCATGGGCTGGGTCTCGTCGCCGTGCCAGTAGGCACCGGCCGGGTGGGTCAACTTGAAGGCGGGAATCTCCGAGGCGTCATGAACGTGGGGGCCCCGGCAGAGGTCGAAGAAGTCTCCGGTTCGGTAGCAGCTGATCACCTCGCCCTCGGGGATTCGCTCGATCAGCTCGACCTTGAAGCGCTGCTGGCGGCGCTCGAACTCGGCCAAGGCCTCTTGCCGGGTGAGCTCCTCCCGCTGGTACTCCGGCTTGCGCTGGGCGATCTCCCGCATCCGAGCCTCGATCAGGGGCAGGTCTTCGTCGCTGAAGCGGTGATCTTCGGGCAGGAGGAAGTCGTAGTAGAAGCCGTCCTCGATCGATGGTCCGATGCCGTACTCGGCGCCAGGCCAGATCTCACAGACTGCGGCAGCCATCAGATGGGCCGTGCTGTGACGGAGGATTTCGAGATCGATGCCCTTCTCAACCATGCCTGTGGGCTCGATTGTATGAGAGCGCCGGGACGGGCCAGGATGGCAGTCGTCCGAAGCTATAATCCGGTCACCCCGACCCCCGAGAGGGCGCATAGCTCAGGTGGTTAGAGCGCTACCCTGACACGGTAGAGGCCCCAGGTTCGACTCCTGGTGCGCCCACCAGCTCTCGGTTTTCCCGCATGAATGCTGGGGTTTCCGAGAGTTGACAAGCAAGCCATCGAGGGCTAAACCAACCCGAAATCCCGCATGGGTAGAGGCCTGTGGGGCCGCTTTTGTGTCCCAAGGGTAGCGCTCTACGGCTCTTGCCGAGCGGGAGCACGTCGCTCCCGACCGTCTGGCTCGGATGGCGGATTACGACCTGGTGCTCCTGGCCGTCGACCGCGTGTGCGGGTCAGATGACCGGGCCAGGTATGCCGGACAGAGCGCCGACCTGGCGCGGGAGGTGCTGGAGGGGGACGCGGTCGCCCAAGCGATCCTCACCGGCCCGGGGCCCTGGCGCCAGGCGAGGTGGTCACCGACACAGCTACGGAACTCCTCCGCCGGTTCACCCCAAACCCCGCGCCGCCGCGCCCCTTGCCATCAAGGGAGATGCGACCGCACCAGCCCCAGCCATGACAAGTATTGCGGCGAAGGAGGTTCCGGGAGCACGTCATCAGGCAGGGCATAGGCGGCTCTCCGACCGAAGGAGAGGGACCGAGCGGCGTGCTTCGGCGGCGGCGGCGGGGTACCCCTACCAACACGAAGCGCGCGCGATCACCGCCGCAGCGAGGTCGGCATGCGCGGGGGGACCCGGGAGCGCCCCCCAAGGGCACGGTTCGGTACACCGCTCGCACTGTCACCCCACCCGACCTACCGAGTTCGACGCTCCGGCCGGGCCAGAGTTCACTCCAGCGCTAGGTCAGGAGCGCTGCCACGGCCAGTGGCCGGTCGCGCAACCTGCGGCAACCGCAAAGGCGACCATCGCAAAGATCCCACAAGGAACCGCGAACCATGCCGTACTCATCGGATTGGTCAGGCTGGTAGTGACGATGGCTGAGGCCCAGAGCCCCGCCATCAGCGCAGCCGCCGCCGCTATCCAATGCCGCGTGGCCGTCAGTGGCATCAGTATTCGTCCCAATAGGTCGAGTGAGCCCCGCTCGGGTAGCCATATATGTACAACTCTACGACCAAGTGAGACACGCAGCCGCCCAGACCCAGATAGGGGATACAGGTAACCCCAAGATTGTAAGACCCGTACTTTTCGACATATGGGGCCGGAGGTGCCTGGCTGATCAGGTTTACAGTGTGGATCGTTGAGCAGTACCAGCCGATCGTGTAGCTGCATCCGCCCGTGACCGACTCCTCATACGCGTAGGAACCATTGTATTCCCAGTACCCCTTCAAAACATCCTCAACGAGGCAGCCTGCCACCGGGCACACATCAAGTTGGACGTATTGATATACATAGCTGTCAGGTGTGGCTGAGGGAGCAGAGGCGTCAGACGCATTGAGTATCGAAGCGGTGGCCGCGCCACTCAACCCCTCTTGCTCGGCATTTAGCTGCGCCCGAGCCAAGGTGCTCCCAGGTACTCCATAGTACGCGGTTGAACTGCTGCCATCCGGGCCCGCCTGTTTGACGACAGTAGCCCCGCCCGGCTGACTCACTGTAGGGGCGCTCCGGGCCGCAGCTGAGACTCCGCCGCCTATTGCCAGCGTGATCGCGGTCCCAAGAATCGCGGAAGCTGCCGCCAGAGTGGATAGCCGGAGCCACGTTGCCCGCACTTGTGATCCTCCCACTATCGTTAGCGGCCTTGGACTAGCATCCAGAGCGTCCGGGAACGGACCCCATTTCGGATACTGGGAATCGTAGCGCTCGACGGGACGCAGTGCGTATCGCCGGGAAGTTGTTACGATCGGGTGATTCGCCAAGGGCGCGGTGGACTCAGTGAGGGCCTGGCGCTGCTGCTCCAGGATGACGTCGCGACGGCGCTGATACCAGGCGCGGCGGAGCTCCCGGAGGCGGGCATGGTGCTCGTGCATCCACCCGTCGTGGGCCGCCCGCTTCTCCTCGGGAGCCGGCCCAGCATGCCCGTCCACCCTCCGCTTAGCCGCGCGCCCGCGCGACCTTCCGGTGATGACATCCCGGTGCGCTTCCCGATAGCGGCGTTTGTGGACCAGAGATTGCTCCGGATGCTCAGCTCGCCAGCGTACCTGAGGTGACTTGACACGATCCGAGTGAGCTTGTGCCCATTCGCGGGCACGGGCTAGAGCCTGCTCGCGATGCGTCGCGCGGTGGGCAATCTGGTAGGCGCGGCTGCACCCCATGCACCGCGATCGCGGGCGGCCCCCGGTCGATGCCGAAATCGGCCAGGGGTTTTTTGATCAGCCCGCACTTACTGCAGCGGCGCTCGCCGCCGGCGACGGTGCCCGCAGTTTCTCCCGTATCGCCCATTTCAGGACCGGCTGTCCCTGGCAGAGAGGTGTCTGTGACTTCGCCATGCCCTCCAATCCGATCTCGATTCGGTGGCTCGCCTGGTCGTCCTGGAGGGCTAGGCACGTGGGGCTGACGTCGGAGCGTGAAGTGCAGCAGGTGGGAGTAAGACGGGAGCGTAACGTGGGGCTGTGACCGCATACGTCGACCTCCCGCACCCGCACGGCACGGTGTCCGGATGGCACCGGGGCTGCCGGTGCCAGGACTGCCGGGGCGCCCACCGGGCCCAAGTGGCCCGGTACAGGTCTCGGCGGTCAGGAGCCAACTTCGCCAGGAAGGAGGCCGACCGGCCCGAACGGCCCGTCCACGAGGGGAGCGACGAACGCCCGGAGCTGCCCCGGCTGCAACGCCAGCTCTAGCCGCTGGGCCACCCCCCGGGGTCGCGAGCACGGCGCCGGCCACCTCGGGGGGCACGCTGGCACTAACGGTCGTGGTGCTCCTCCTAATCCTCGGAGTGATCACGCTCACACTCAGGCGGGGCGGGTAAGGCCCGCCCCGCCTCCGCCGCCAGCCCCACCCTGGCTGCCCCAGATCTGAGCCGGGCTTGGGTCGGGTGAGCGACATTCGTGAGATCTGCAGGGCATGCACCCAAAGTGGGTAGCGGCGTGTCGGGGCGGCTTCCTCACGGTAGAAGCGCTGTGAAGCTCAGAAACGGAGCGCGACTGCGAGGGCTGACCGCATGGGTACCACCTTGTTGGGACGCGTTTCTCATGGTAGAGACCTACTGGATCTCCCAGAAGTCCCTACCTGGGCTGGCAGAGCGCTACCCTCACACGGTAGAGGCCCCAGGTTCGACTCCTGGTGCGCCCACCACCTTGGCAGACCCACGAGGAGCCGCCATGTCCCCCACTCCCAGCAACGGGAAGATCTGCTACCTGGCAATCCCGGCCCAGGATCCGGAGACCTCCTCGGATTTCTACCGGGACGTCTTCGGCTGGACGGTGCGCCGGCGTGGCGACGGTGCGATCGCCTTCGATGACTCGACCGGCCAGGTCAGCGGCACCTGGACCACGGTCAGCCAACCCTCCCCTCCCGGGATCCTGATCTACGTCATGGTCGACAGCGTGGCCGCGGCTCTGGAGGCGGTTGTGGCCCGGGGTGGTCGGGTGGTGCAACCGGTGGGGCAGGATCTGCCCGAGATCACCGCCCGGTTCAGTGACCCGGCCGGCAACCTGATCGGCCTCTACCAGGAGCCGGAGCAGCCCCCTGGAGACTGAAAGCGCGACCCAGACAGGCCGGGTTTGCTGACAGCTTGTCCACAGCTAGGGATGGGGATACTGGGCACAACTGGGGCCCGTCAGAGTGACCGGAAAAGTACCAACTTTTATAGTTGTAATGAGCATTGACAGGGGCCCCTTAACAAGTCTCTAATAACCCTCCGTGGCGCGCTCCTCCAGTCCCCGACCGGCGGTCCTCAGGGCCTGCGCGCGAGCTGGCTGTGCCGCCCCCGTGAAGAAGCAGACCGCCAAGTACTGCAGCGTCCGCTGCTCCAGCCTCGACCCAGATCGGCGGGCCCGTCTGCGCGAGCGAGCCCGATCAGGTCGGGTACTCCCCCTGGCCCGTCAGCTGCGCCTCGACTTCGAGAGCGAGGAGATGGGCCTAGCCCTGCTCGACAACCGCCGCGAAGAGATCCCGCTCGGGCTCTCGCGCTGGGCAGTCTGAACTAGTCAGTACCAGTTTCTTCCGCCTCTGACGATCGGCGCTAGCGCCGGGCTGAGGTGGGGACCATCGAAGCCGCGGCGCTGCGGATGTCGGCGTCGGTCACGGTGACCAAGAGGCTCAGTTCGCAGCGGTGGCAGACGATGTGGAAGGTAGTCGGCTCCGGGATGGCTCGGGCCACCTCCTGACGGAGTCCGCAGCTTTCGCAAGTGACGACGGCTCGCATGCTGTCATTTAGCTCGCCTCCCGAGCAAGTGGCTACCTTCGATAGCGGACTTCGACATCTCGCTACGCGGCCGTAACCGAGGCCCAAGTGTCCTAGCCCGTCGAAGCCATCCCCCAGCGCTGCCTGAAGGCGACGAATCCAGTGCCGATCAGAGCCACCCCCAGAGCGCCCACCACGTCGCTGGCCCCGACCACATCGGCGATGGCCCCGGCCAGCAGCAGGGGCACGGCGATGGCCAGGTTGATGGCCAAGAAGGCACCGCCGAAGATCTTCCCCCGGGTGGCTTCCTCGGTGGCCTCCTGGATCATGGTCAGACAGGGGATCAGTACCGCCCCCAGGCCGATCCCGAAAAGCACCGCCAGACTGATCGCCAGGGGAACGAGAGCGCCGTCGACGTGGAGACGATCCAGGATCGGGGGCAGCACACCTAGGACGATCATGGCCACCCCGGCGATGACCAGGCCCCGGGTCACCGTGGACGGTCCCGGACTTTGTGAGGACGGTCGCCGGCTGAGCACAGTGCCGGCCAGCACCATCCCGATGGTGGCCGGAATGAGCAGGATGTAGCTGTCGTGGGGGCTGCGCAGGAGCACGTGCTGCATGTACCCAGCGGAGAGGGCAAAGATGGTGAACACGATGGCCAGAGCCAGGGTGAGCATGGCGAAGGCGAAGGGCAGGATCGGGCTGACTCTGACCACGTTCCAGGTGTCGCGGATCTCGGTCCAGGTGCTCCGCCAGGGAGCCCGCATCGCCTTGCCTCCGGCGGCCGCCGGGGCTGCCAGCTTGGGCTGGATCAGCCAGATGGCCCCGGCGGCGACGGCGAAGAGCCCGGCCCCGAAGTAGTAAGGACCCTCGAGGCCAAGCATGCCCTGAGCCACCGAGGCCAGGGGGACCGAGAGCACGATGGTGACGATGATGGTGATGGTGAACAGCGAGGTGGCCGCCGCCAGATCGCGGCGTTTGACCAACCTGGGGATGCTGGCCGCCTCGGCGGGGGCGAAGAGCTGACCTACCCCGGCGAAGACGAAGGTGATGACGTAGAGGGGCAGCACCTGGTGCTGGGCCACCCCGGTGATCTCCAGCAGCGGGACCCCCAGGACCATCACCCCGCGCGAGAGGTTGGTCCAGATCATCAGCGTCTTCTTGTCATAGCGGTCGGCGAATATCCCGGCCGGGATCGAGAGGAAGACGGCGGGAATGGTGTAGGCCAGCAGGAGGGCGGCGTCGCTGAGGTAAAGATGGGTCAGCGAGTAGATGGAGAGCAGTAAGGAGAAGGCGAAGAACTTGTCCCCCAGCTGAGCGGCCACCTGAGCCCCCCAGAGGAGCCGGAAGTCTCGCCCGCGAAGGACCTCGCGGAAGCCGGTAGGACCGGAATCTACGGCCGCCTCGGTGGACGATCCCGGAGGGGCCTCGACCGGCATGGCGGCGAATATATCACCGGATCGGGGCCGCTCTATCTCGAACCGCTGCTATCAGCACTCGCCACTCATCCAGGTCCAGGCTGCCCGGGCGCCGGACCGGGTCGATGGCGATCGCTTGGAGGAAGGCCAAGGCCTCCCCGGGGGTGATCCCCAAAGAGCGTGCCAGCCCGTGATGGAGCTGCTTGCGGCGGGCCTGGAACATGGGCCGCGCCAGTTGGGCCAGCGCCGTCGCCAGCTCCGGGTCGGCACCCGGTCGGGGCCGGACCGATATCAGACTGCTGTGGACCTGGGGCGAGGGCCAGAAGCTCTCCGGGGCAACATCGAATTCGACCTCAACCTCGGCCACCGCCCGCAGCACCAGCGTCGCCAGCGACCAGTCCCCCTGGGCCGCTGCCAGCCGCCGGCCCACCTCGCGCTGGACCAGGAGATGGCAGGCCTGGGCGGGCGGATCCCAGCTGAGTAGGTGGGGCAAGAGAGCGCCGGTTATCTGGTAGGGCAGATTGCCCAGCACCATCGGACCGGCCAGCCCCAGTTGCCCTGGATTTACCTGGAGAATGTCCGCCTCGACCACGGTCAGGCCCGGGTAGTGGCTGCCCAGCAGCCCCAACGCTGCCACGCAGCGCGGATCGAGCTCGACTCCCACCACCCGGACACCTCCCTCCAGCAGCCCCTGGGTGAGGCCGCCAATGCCGGGTCCGATCTCGAGAACCGTGTCGGCGCCCGCGGCGCTGGCCACGATGGCGTCGCGGACCTGACGGTCAATCAGGAAGTTCTGTCCTAGCTCCCGGCGTGGGCTGATCCCGAATCGCCGGGCCACGGCTCGTGCCGTTCCCGGCGAGCAGAGGTCGGGAAGGCTCAAGGAAGGGGGATCCGCAACGCTCGCCGGGTGCTCTCGCTAGTTACCGCCGCCAGCGACTCCAGGCAGTCGCCACGCAGGACCGCCAGCCACTGGGCGGTGGCCCGGACCATGGCCGGCTGGCTGCTCTGGCCGCGATGGGGCTCAGGCGCCAGAAACGGGGCGTCGGTCTCCACCAGGAGGAGCTCGGAGGGGACGACGCGGGCGGCATCCTGCAGCTCGTGAGCCGACTTGAAGGTGACGTTGCCGGCGAAGGAGCAGTAGAGGCCCCGAGCCACCGCCTCCTGGGCGAAGCCGCGGTCTCCGCTGAAGCAGTGCAGGATGCCCACCACCGAAGGCCCATCGTCGAGGACTTGGAGCAGGTCAGCATGGGCCTGGCGTTGGTGGATCACCACCGGTTTGTCGAGCTCGCCCGCCAGCTCGAGCATGGTCGCAAACATCTCTCGCTGCACCGCCTTCGGGGTCTCCAGATAGCCGGGGCGGAAGAAGTAGTCGAGGCCGACCTCCCCCACCGCCAGCGCCTTGGGGTGGGCCAGCAGCTGGCGCATCTGGTCCAACTCCGCGCGTGCGGGAGGAGCTGGATTGACCGGGTGCCAGCCAACCGTGAAGTAGACCTCGGGGAACTCCTCGGCCAAGGCGCAGGCGGCCCGGCTCTGACCCAGATCGTCGCCGCTGGTGACCATCTGGTGGACCCTCGCCTCCTGGCCGCGAGCGATCACCTCCTCCATTGGGATCCCGCGCGCCACCACCTGGTCCAGATGGCAGTGGGCGTCGACCAGATCCACCTCGCGCTCAGTCACCTGGCTGCGCCTTCTTGCTGGGCGGCGCCTCAATCACGATGGTGCACTCGCCCCGAGGCGGCTCGGCACGGAAGCGGCCGGCCAGCTCGGCGGCTGTCCCCAGATACCAGGTCTCGTGCAGCTTGGAGATCTCCCGGGCCACCGCCACTCTGCGCTCCCCGATCACCTCGGCAGCCCACTCCAGCGTGGCCGCCAAGCGGTGGGGTGACTCGTGAATGACCAAGGCCCAGCTCTCCGACGCTTGGAGCAGCTTCTGGCTGCGCGACTTGGTCCGGGGCAGAAAGCCCAGGAAGAGGAAGCGATCTGCTCTCAGGCCGCTGGCGGACACCGCCGCCACGTGGGCCGAGGGGCCGGGCACAGCCACCACCGCGAAGCCCGCCTCGCGAGCTGCTGCCACCAGGCGACGGCCGGGATCACTGATGGCGGGCGTGCCAGCATCTGAGACGAGCGCCACGTCCCCGCTGCGCAGCTGTTCCAGGACCAGCGGAATGCGACGTTCCTCCTGTTCTGCGGGCAGGGAGATGAGACGAGCCCGCTCCGATCTGCCCTTGAGCAGGGTTCCACTCCGGCGGGTGTCCTCCGCCACCACCGCCGCGACCTGGCCCAGGATCTCCGCCGCCCTTGGGGAGAGGTCAGACAGGTTGCCGATCGGGGTCGCCACCACGTAGAGGACTCCCGCCATGAGGGAGCTCTAGTGGCCCCAGTCACGGGGATAGCGGAAGTCCTGGCCAACGCTCCGGGCGGATAGCTTGGCGATAAGGGGGGGTTGTCGCTTGAACTGGGTCTTGCGGACCCGGTCCCAGATCACCTGGACCAGAGCCGGATCCAGGCCCAGAGTCGCGATCTCGCCCGGCGAGCGGCGCTCATCGATCAGCTGGTAGAGGATCTGATCGGCATCGGCGTAAGTGAAGCCGAGGTCGGCCTCGTCGGACTGGCCCTGAAAGAGGTCGGCGGAGGGCGCCTTGTCGAGGATTCGCTGGGGAAGCCGGAGGTGGCGAGCCAGCTGGTAGAGCTGGGTCTTGTAGAGGTCACCCAGGGGATTGAGGGCGTGCGCCCCGTCCCCCCAGAGGGTGCTGTAGCCCAAGAGCAGCTCCGACTTGTTGCTGGTGCCCAGCACCAGGGCGGCGCGGGTGGCTGAGATGTCGTAGGCGATGCTCATCCGCTCGCGGGCCATCTTGTTGCCCCGCCGAGTGGCGTCCGCCTCCGGGAAGCGCTCGAAATAGGCGTCGATCTGGGGGCTGATGTCGATGAGCAGGAGCTCGATTTCCAGCTCTTCGGCAACCAGCTGGGCATCCTCCAGGCTGCTGGGATTGCTCTCCCGGTAAGG
>JBAQYY010000002.1:0-7163 GCA_049790415.1 Candidatus Dormiibacterota bacterium
CCCGGCCCGGTAGCACATCGCAGTAATCAAAGTCGCCCCGGGTCACAACATCTCCGGTTCGGCAATCGACCGGAGACGAGTACATCGGCGCGTCCCAGACGAACGTGTGAAACTCGCCGTTTTCGCCGCACGGGTCAACGCCCGTGGGGAGATCTGCTTGGAAGCTCGAATCAAAGGACCGACCGGCAAATGAAGTTGGCATCACCCGGCGGTCGACGCATACCACGCTAGCCCGAAACCCTGCGGAGATCACTTCGTTGGCGAGGTCGGATGTGTCCCGGCCCCAGAGTGGGAAAAGTGCCACCCTACCCAGGTCGGCCAAACGCTCCTCACGGTGGCGTCGAACGTGCGTCAAATAGAGGTCGCCGAATGCCAGATGGCGGATGTCGCGAAGCGCCTCGCGTTGTAGGGCTAGAGCCAGTCGCTCCTCGTATAGAGCGTTCGGACAGTCTGGCGGAATCCACACTTTGACGAGGGGTAGACAGAGCCGAGCCGCTTGGTCGTCAAGTAACTCTTGTCGCACTCCTGAGATGCTGACTCGGTCATACGTGTCGGTGAGCGTGGTGACGAGTGCCCGCACCTCGAGTCCAGGGTCCTGAAGAATAGTCCAGAGTCCCATCGCGGAGTCCTTGCCTGCGCTCCAGGAGAAGATCACCGGTGTCGCCATCGCGGTAGTTCCTCCGCAGTCGGATGGTGTCGCGCCCGGGATCGCTTCAGGACGGCCGGTGCGCACCCCAACGACATCTCTCCGAAGGGCGCTGAGATCGGCCGTAGTGCCGCTACCGGGCAAGGGCCCCACCACCACATTGTGTACCAGGCGCCCACACAGGCACTACATGCGGTAGAATTCGCCCAGTCGAATGCTAGCTCTCTCTTGCCGTAATCGAGACCCAAGCTGGACCGAGTCGCAGTTGAACTCGATATGAGCACACAGGTCAGCGTGCCCGGCGGGACCCGCTATGTCGGCGACCTCCGGGTCACCACCGAGGAGTGGATCTCTGGAGTGGTCGAGGGCATGGTGGTAGTCGAAGCGGGGGGCGCCGCGGCGGTCACCGGCGTCGTCACCGACGGTATCGTGGTCGGTAGGCGCGGCGTGGCCTACGTCACGGGCACTGTCGGGGGACTATTGGTCGAACCATTCGGAGATGCGGTGCTTGACGGAACTTCCACCGGTGATGTCGAGAACTGGGGGCGGGTGATCATCGCTGGCATGGTGGACGGAAAAGTGGTGACTCATCCCGGCGCCGCTACCGAGATCGTCCCGGGCGCCGTACTGCAGCGGAGGAGACGAGCGGCGGCCGTCAGTAGCGGCACTCCGGTCCTCGCCAGCCGCGGCTAGGGATCGGCCCAGCCAACATCCCCCGATTGCCCCGGATCTGTTAGGACTCGTTCCTGGCCTGTAAGGTGAAACTGTGGGCTAGACGTGCAGGCCGGTCAGCCAGCCGGTATTCACCATTCTCCAAACGCTCCATCTGGCCCGGTAGAGCGTTCCAGGGCACGCTGTCGTGTTCCACGAGATCGGTAATACGCAGACCTTGGATCAGCAGGGCGTTGATCGTCTCGCCCAAGCCGTGGCTCCACTCATAGGCCAAGTTCTGCTGGAAGGAAACCTCGGTCTCGACGTAGGTACCCCCGTCGGTGTCGACCAGCGGCTCGGGCACCTCAAAGTAGGGATGCTCCAAGACCAGAAGCCCGTCGGGTCGGGGATTGCCCAGAGACCACAGCATCGGGTGTCCTTCGCGCACGAAGAGGCGACCCCCGGGGGTCAGGAGTTTGGCAACCACAGCCGCCCATTTAGCGATGTCAGGCAACCAGCAGAGAGCCCCAATCCCGGTGTAGACCAGGTCGAATCTGCCCTCCCCCAGCACCGTGGCGGCGTCGTAGACATCGGCCTCAAAGAACTCAGCGTCAGCTGCTGTTGCACTCGCCAACCGACGCGCCTCCTGCAGGGCGGCAGGCGAGAAATCCAACCCAGTCATGTGTGCGCCGAGACGGGCAAGCGAGATCGTGTCGGTGCCAATATGACACTGCAGATGGACGCCCTGAGCACCGTTGATGTCGCCCAGTCGGGACTGGTCAAAACGCACCACTCCGCTGAGAAACTCTGGATCCGTCAGGAAGTGCTCGACCTGATAGTCGGGGGATTTGGCATGCGCCGGAGCACGCTCGTCCCAGCCCAGCAGATTGACAGTGCGGTACTCATCCATGGTCGGGGATTATCTCTGCCCGAGGACTGAGCTGCGCGATAAGCCGCTCGCCCGGCTCGAAGGTCTGACGTCACTGGTGCAGAGATTCACCCGCTTGGCTATCAAGATTTCGCTGACGGCGTTGGTCAGCCGCGCCATCGACACCTGGTGGTCGTCGACCGCCTCTGTCATGGCGGCATCGACTGCCGTCGTCACCAGGGCTGGACTGCCGGTGCCAAAGGTGACCATGTCAGCGCCGGCGGCGACCGCCTCGACAGTTGCTTGGGCCACACTGAGGCCGCGGGCTGCTATCGCGCCTGCACTCAGGGAGTCGGTCAGGATCAGGCCCTGAAAGTGAAGCTGCCCTTCGAGCATCCCCTGAATGACGATGGGCGACAGGCTGGCGGGCAGGCTGGTCACACCAGGGACCGAGGCATTGCTGACCATGACCGCCGGCAAGCCAGCTGCCACGGCGGACTCGAAAGGCAACAGTCCGCCGCTTTCTAGTTCGGCGTACGGCTGGGTGGTGGCGGGGCCGTCGTCCGTGTTGCCGCTGGCACCGCCCAAGCCCGGAAAGTGTTTGACCACCGGGATCACCCCGACAGCCACCAGTCCCTCGGCGAAGGCAAGACCGTCGCTGCCGGCAAGGCCGGGATCGGCACTGAAGGACCGCGCGCCGTCCGGATCGGTTGCATTGGGACCGACGCCTCCGTCTACATCCAGGACGGGAGCCAGGTCCATAGTCACCCCCTGCTCCAGCATCGCCCGTCCCATGGACTCGGCAGCCACCTTAATCTGGCCCGCGCTTAGGGTGCTACCCATCTGGCGGGCCCAGGGGAGTGAGCCCACGAGATTGGGCATCCGCTGCACCCCGCCACCCTCCTCATCAGTCATGACGAAGGGCCGGATCCCACCTCTTGCCCCTGCCTCCAGTGAGGTCAGCTGCTCCCCGAGATCGCTCGGACCAGCAGTCCCGAAGAGGAGCAGGCCGCCGACTCCCTGCGCCACTTCGGCTTGGACGGCACCGACATCAGTCTCCTTGACCGGTACCGCCACCACCTGCTCCGCCAGTTGATCAACCGACCAGGTGGCTAGGACCGTCTGATTGGTGCAGGCACGCTGGGTGGGAGATGGCCTGGTGTTTCCAGGAGGGACCCGACTCGACGGAACCCCGGCGCAGCTGGCCAGGAGCAACCCCGACACGGTGAGCACTAAGAGGAGCTTGGCGGCAGATCCGGCGCCGAGCGGCTGACGCACCGACCGAGGATATCCGCGGGGCGGGGACAGAAGCCGACCTGCTCTCGCTGCGCAATCAGGTGGCCCAACCGAGATCCGAAGGGCCGCTCCGGCTCAGTCGGAAAAACGGGCGAAGGCCAGACAGGCATTGTGCCCACCGAAGCCGAAGGAGTTGTTGAGGACGAGGTCGGGGTCCACCCGGCGGGCGCCTTCGGTCACGTAGTCAAGGTCGCACTCAGGATCGGGGTCCTGGTAGTTGATCGTCGGCGGCACCCGGCCGTCCACCAAGGCCATCACCGAGAAGATGGACTCGATGGCTCCGGCGCCGCCCAGGCTATGGCCGGTCATCGACTTGGTCGAGGAGATCGGAATCTGGCGGGCGCGATCTTCACCCAGCGCCTGCTTGATGGCGGACGTCTCGGCGGCGTCATTGAGTTCGGTCGAGGTGCCGTGGGCGTTGATGTAGTCGACGTCTTCGGGGCTGGCGCCGGCCCTGGCCATCGCCTTGGTCATCGCGTATCGCGCGCCCCGGCCACTGGGGTCGGGGGCGGTGAGGTGGTGCGCATCTGCAGTCGCCCCGTACCCAACCACCTCGGCGAGGATCTGGGCGCCGCGGCGGCGGGCGTGATTCAACTCCTCGAGGACGACGATCCCGCACGACTCAGCAACCACGAATCCGTCGCGACCTTTGTCGAAGGGCCGGCTGGCGTGCTCGGGATCGTCGTTGCGCTGGGACAGAGCCCGCATGGCGGCAAAGGCTCCGACCGCCAGCGGAGTCACAGATGCCTCGCTGGCGCCGGCGACGCAGGCCACCGCATCTCCGCGACGGATTATCTCGGCAGCCTCGCCGATGGCGTGAGCGCCGGTCGCGCAGGCTGAGATGAGAGCGAAGTTAGGTCCGCAGGCCTGCAGCTTCATGGCGATCTCGCCGGCGGCGATGTCGGCCAGGATCATGGGAACGGTGAACGGACTGAGCCGTCGCGGTCCTCGGTCGCGCAGGGTGTAGCTGGCTTCCTCGGTGACCCTGAGCCCGCCGATACCGGAGCCCACGATGACGCCGACCTCGAAGCGATTGGAGTCGTCGATGGGCAGCGCCGACTGCTCCATCGCCTCCATCGTGGCGGCCAGGGCGAATTGAGTGAAACGAGCGGTCCGATTGACCTGCTTGCGGTCGATGAAGTCCACCGGATCAAAATCGAGGACCTCTCCGGCCATCTGAGACGCGTAGGGGTCGGGGTCAAAGCTCTGAATTCTGGCGATTCCGTTGCGGCCGGACAGGAGCCCCTCCCAGGTGGGAGCCACCCCCACCGCCACGGGAGTGACCGCTCCCATGCCGGTGATCACTACCCGGACTCGGTCGGCTGCCGTCTCGGTGCTCACCCAGGGATCTCCTCACGGTCGGGGACGGAGGGCTCTTCTGTCTCGTCGCGGTGCTGATTGCATTTTTCCAGATCACCGGGATCGTCGATGACCACCCCGGTCGGCTGCCAACGGAGCAGGACCCCGCCCCAGGTCAGCCCGGCTCCGAAGGCTACCAAACAGACGAGTTCGCCAGTGTGGCAGCGGCCTTGACGGTCCGCCTCGGCCAGGGCCAGGGGGATGGAGGCGGAAGAGGTGTTGCCCAGGCGATCTACGTTGCAGCTGAAGCGCTCAAAGGGGACCCCAAGACGCCCCGCTGCGGTAGCCAGAATCCGTGAGTTGGCTTGATGGGGCACGATCAGAGCGATCTCGTCAATCTGGATCCTGGCAGCCCCGGCAAGGCGCAGCACGATCTGCTCCAGGATCTTGGTGCTGAAACGGAAGACCTCGCGCCCATCCATGTGCACGACCCGATCCAGGGCTCTGGGGGAGGATGCGTACCCCGGGCGTGGCCGCGCTGATGACTCCTCGCTTGGTGGGTACCGGATGGTGTCCAGTGCCCACGCCCCGCCACCGTCTGCGCCGAGATCGAGACCAACGATCTGGGCACCTTCCTGATTGGAGGACCCGATCACAAACGCCCCAGCGCCGTCGCCGAAGAGGACCGCCGTCGAGCGATCGTTCCAGTCCAGCACCCGGCTGAAGATCTCAGCCGCCACCACCAGCACGGTCCGGCTCAGCCCGCCCTGGATCATCGACTGGGCCAAACCCATCCCGTAGAGGGCTCCGGAACAGGCCGCTTGGAGATCGAAAGCTGGGCCCGTGGGACAGCCCAACTCCGCCTGCAGCCGGCAGGCTAGCGAAGGGAAGGTTGCGTCTGGAGAGCTGCTCGAGCAGATGACGGCATCAATCGCCGAGGGCTCGAGATCAGCTGCCCGGAGAGCCGCACGGGCGGCCCGGGTAGCCAGTTCGAGAAGGGTCAGCTCCGGCTCAGCTATCCGGCGCTCGCGGATTCCGGTACGCGACTGAATCCACTCGTCCGAGGTGTCGAGGAAGCTTTCGATCTCGGAATTGGGGACCCGAGTCGCAGGCAGGGCAGTCCCGATTCCCATAACCCGGCACCCTTCAGAGTCGGACTGGCGCCCGTTGCTGCCGGGTGCTCCCGTCTCTCCGCGCCAGGGCAACCCCACGTGAATTCAAGCCGGAAACCGCCCTCCTAGTTACGGGCTGGCCCTCGAACTCGGAGCGGAACCGTAACCTTGCGGGGTCCTCAGGGACTCTGTTTTAGTCAGTGGTGCGTCGGAGCCGTCGTGGCTGGCGGCACCTCGAGCGCCGAGCTCGTGAGGGAGGAAGCGATGTCGGCTAGCCCCACCTACTCCCAGCCTCAGGCTGCCCCGGCCGAGGATGACGGAGTGGTCGTCTGCCCCGTCTGCAGTTCCCACCAGTCCAGTACCGAGGCGGCGGAGAATCTCTACGTTTGTCCTGCCTGCGGAGCCCATTCCCGGATCAGCGCGCACGAGCGCATCCGCCAGCTCGCTGACCCGGGCAGCTTCAGGGTCTGGGACGTTGGGCTCGAGGGTCGGGACCGGCTGGGCTTCTTCGACACCCGGGCCTACGTCGATCGCCTCGACGAGGCCCGACTGCGCCAGCACCTGCCCGACGCCATCCTGAGCGGGGCTGCCGAGATCAGCTCGATCCCGGTCGGGCTGGCCGCCTTCGACTTCGGATTCCTGGGCGGCAGCCTCTCGACCGCCGTTGGCGAGAGGCTCGCCCGCGCCATTGAGGCCAGCGCCGAGGCCCGGATGCCCTTCATCTGCGTCACCTCCTCGGGCGGCGCCCGAATGCAGGAGGGGGTCTTCTCGCTGATGCAGATGGCCAAGAGCGTCTCCGCCCTGCACGACCTGGCCGAGCGCCATCTCCCCTACATCTCGATCCTGGTCGACCCCACTATGGGGGGCAGCATCGCCAGCTTCGCTGCTCTGGGCGACGTGATCCTGGCCGAGCCCAAGGCCATGATCGGCTTCACCGGCGCCCGAGTCATCACCCAGGCCACCTACGAGCAACTGCCGGCCGGCTTCCAGACCAGCGAATTCCACCACGCCCGAGGGTTGATCGACCAGGTGGTGGATCGCCGCCAGTTGCGTGCGGTCCTGTCCAAGCTGCTCCGGGTGCTGTCGACTTCATCAGGGGACACCTCGCAGACCGCCGCATGACCGACCAGGAGGGCGACGGCAGCGCCAGCACCGAGGAGATGGCCTCGGCCTGGGCGCAGGTGGAAGGGGCCCGCCACCCCGATCGTCCCTATTCGCTAGATCTCATTCAACGCTGCCTCGACGACTTCATCGAGCTCCATGGCGACCGCCAGGGCGGAGATGACGCGGC
>JBAQYY010000003.1:0-14633 GCA_049790415.1 Candidatus Dormiibacterota bacterium
GCAGTCAGACTAATGGGTCGGTCTGACCGCTCCCCGATGTCTGGCCTACGCCCGACCGGCCTGCCGAGCCACTTCCTCGAGCCCGCTCCGATAGCTCGGTCACGGCCGCTTGACCGTCCGCGTCCGCCGTCGGGGCCGGCTTCGACCACTCTGATTCCGGTCGACAACGCTGATCGAGCCGTCCGGCTCCAGTTCCACCAGCGAGGTCTGCGATACGTCGGCAACGCCATGTTCGCGAAGGGCTTCTTCGGCGTCCTGCTGGTCGAGCCCCTGACTGCTCAGGGCGCCGGGGTTCCAGCGGCCACCGGATGCCAACACGGTGGCAGGCGGCTGCACGAAGCGACGGAAGAGAGGACTGCGCAGACGGCCCTGACCGACGCTCCAGTTGACCGCGAGCAAAGTCCCGATGATCAGCAGTCCGCCAAAGAGGGAGCTATCGGGACCAGTCATGGCCGGTTGGACGGCGTTGGCGACGAGCAGGACCAAGACCAAGTCGAAGACTGTCATCTGTCCCAATTCACGCTTACCAAAGATGCGTAGGCCGACGATCATGACCACATAGATGGCGACGCAGCGGACCACGATGTCCCAGGGGGGGATGGCGAGGGTGGTGAAGTCCATAACAAAACTCTCCGATGGCTGCAGGCGGCCCGTGCCGGTCGAGCAGGGAGCGTCGACGCGCTGATGATCGGCGCTAGCGCCCCCCCGGTGCGGCCAAGTGCTCGCAACGATTGGTCTGCCTGGTCACTGGCGGGAGGGAGATTCACTTGCTGGGTTGTCAGGCCCGTCGCCCCGCGTCTGGCATCCGCGAGCGCGATAAATTTCGCCAACGCCAGCCAGCAGAGGGTCAGTCAACGCGACAGTTTGCCGAGAGCCCCATAGTCGCAACCAGCCGTGACCGGCCCTAGTCACCGGGTCAGCTGCTGGGAGGCGTCCTTCGGGTGCTGCGCCGACGCGGCACCGGCGACCCCAGATTGGTCCCGCAGGCGGAGCAGAATCCCGCGTCCGCGCCGCTGACATGGCCGCAGTTGGGGCAGGTGCCCGGCGGCTGGGGTGGCACTACGACCGGAGCGGGAGTCGCCGGAACAACAGCCGAAGCCGGTCCGTGGGCATCCCAAACGCGCCAGTGCACCAATCCGGCGAGGCCGATCAGTATGGCTAGCGCCAAGGAGATCCATACGAAGACTCCTCCGTAAAGGAAGGAGCCGCCCTGAGCGTCCCAGGTCAGCCGGGCCACCACATTGATGATGGTGAAGATGAGCACCCCGAACGCCAAGGCGGCACTGACCAGGCTGCGGTAGCCGAGACCCAGACCGAGGCCCAGGCGCGCCACCCGAGCCGCTTCCCAGAGGAAGAGCAGACCAGCAAGCACGCCCGCCACCGTGCCGGCTCCGCCCCAGCCACCTGTCTGGGCCTGGCAGAAGGGGCCAAGCAGGTGCACGTGGAAGCCAGGCTGACGTGTGAAAAAGTTGACCCCGGAGCATCCCCGCGACCAGGGCAAGAAGAGGTCGATGAAGAAGAGCAGGGCGCCCGTCGCCAACAGCGTCCCCTGGGTCGCCCAACTGCTGCTTCGCTGAGAGATGCTCACAAAACTGACCTCCTACTTTCCCCAAGAAGGACCATACACAAAAAAAGTGGGTCAGCCGCCACGTGTCAGTGACGGAAGTGGCGCTGCCCGGTAGTCACCAAGGCCATGCCGGCCGCGTCCGCCGCCGCCAGTACCTCACCGTCCCGCTTGGAGCCGCCGGGGTGGATGGCCGCCGAAACCCCGGCTTTGGCGGCCACCTCCAAGTTGTCTGCCATGGGAAAGAAGGCATCCGAGGCGAGGACGCTGCCACGGGCGCTCGGTCCCGCGCGCAGCACCGCCAGCTCAACCGCTTCGACCCGTGACATCTGGCCAGCGCCGATGCCAACGGCTCGATTGTCGCGGCAGAGAACTATGGCATTGGACTTGACCGCCCGCACGATGCGCCAGGCCAGGCGCAGTCCCTTCCACTCCGCCTCGGTTGGAGTCCGCCGCGAAACGACCTGGAACTGGGTCTCGTCGTCGCGCGCCGGGTCCCGAACTTGGACCAAGATTCCCCCGTCCAGGGAGCGGACTTCAAGAGACTCATGGGCTGCCTCCTGGTCCGAGGCCACGGTCAGCACTCGGAGGCGGGGACGACCTTGGAGCAACTCGCGAGCGCCGGGAGTGATATCGGGGACCACCACCAATTCCAGGAAGTGCGCAGCAAGAGCGGCGGCCACGTCCTCGTCAAGGGTCCAGTTGAGGCCGACGATCCCCCCATAAGCTGAGCGAGGGTCACAGTCGTAAGCGCTCTCGAAGGCGGCGGCGATGGTATCCGCCAGCGCGACCCCGCAGGGATTGCTGTGCTTGACCACGACCGCGGCGGGGCCGTCCAGCCCCTGGACGAGCCGCCAGGCGGCGTCCGCGTCGAGCCAGTTGGTGTAGGAGAGTTCGCCCCCCTGGAGCAGAAGCGCAGCGGCCAAGCCCGCAGGCTGGCTGCCGGTCTGGTACAGCGCGCCAGCCTGATGGGGGTTCTCGCCGTAGCGAAGGGACTGGCGCAGCTGGCCGCTGAGGACGAGACGAGCTGGCCAGGTGGTGGCCACCGGAGCCCGATCTCCAGCCAGGTACTGCGCCACCCGGGCGTCGTAAACGGAGACCAGCTGAAACACCTCCGCCGCCAGCCGCCGCCTTGACACCGGGCTCAGCCCACCGCTCCTCAGCTCGGCCAGCACCCACTGGTACTGCTGTGGCGAGGAGATCACCGCGACGCTGGCGAAGTTCTTGGCCGCCGCCCGTAGGAGGGTGGGCCCGCCGATGTCGATCGCCTCCAGCACAGTTGCCTCGTTGGCTTCCTCTGCCGCCACCTGGTCGAAGGGGTAGAGGTTGACCACGACAAGATCGATCGGTTGGTAGCCGAGCCGCGCCAGGGTTGCCAGATCGTCCGGCTGGTCGCGTCGCGCCAGGATGCCGGCATGAATCGCCGGGTGAAGGGTCTTGACTCTTCCCCCCAGCATCTCCTCGACGCCGGTGACGGCGGCGACCGGGGTCACCGGTAGACCGGCCGCCCGCAGAGCCTGCTCGGTGCCCCCGGTGGCGACCAGCTCAAAGCCCAGTTGGTGAAGCCCCCGGGCGAATTCGGGTAGCCCGGCCTTGTCATCGACACCGAGGAGGGCACGGGTTGAGGTCATGCCCGCAGCACCCGCCGACCCTCGATCCGAAGTTGGTCCCGGGCGAGCAGCGCGATCGCCTCCGGCAGGACCTTCCACTCCTGCTCGTGGATGCGCCGGAGGAGGGTCTCGCGGGTGTCCCCGTCCTCGACCGGCACCGCTGCCTGCAACACGATGGGGCCGCCGTCGAGGTGCTCCTCATCAACCAGGTGGACGGTGCAGCCGGTCAACTTGACGCCGTGGTCGAGCGCCTCCTGGACCGCCTCCATAGTCCCGGCAAAAGCGGGGAGCAGGCTGTTGTGCAGGTTGAGGATCCGCTCAGGAAAGGCGCGCAGGAGGGGGGTGGTGAGAATCCGGTCGTAGCCGGCCAGTACCAGGATCGAGGCACCTAGACCGGCGAACCACGACGCCATCGCCTGATCACGAGCCGCCAGATCCCCGGAGAAGTCCGCGATCGGGAAAGAACGCCGAGGCAGCCCGGCCGCGGTCGCGATCTCGAGCGCCGGGCAGCTGGAACGGTTGCTGCCGACCCCGACCACCCGGGCGGGGAAGTCATCCACCGCCGCCTCGAGGATGGCGCGCAGATTGGTTCCCGCGCCCGACACCAGTACGGCAACCCCCACCGCTGGCCCTGGGCTAACTGCGCGGTTCAGCTGAGCAACACCCGATCGGGTCCGTGGCGCTGGCCCACCTGACCAATCTCGAAGAACCCGTACTGCCCCAGCTGGGCAGCTGCAGCCACCGTGGCCGCGGGGACCACTGCGATCATTCCCACCCCCATGTTGAAAGAGCGCCAGAGCTCGTCCTCGGGGATGTCCCCCAGGACCTGGAGGGCGGTGAAGAGATCGGGAACCCGCCAGCTCTGGCGAAGAACCTGGGCAGCCAAGTCATCCGGCAGCACTCGAGGCAGATTCTCGATGATGCCGCCCCCAGTGATGTGGGCCAGGGCATGAACCTCTCCGATCTCCCGGAGGGCGCGGACCGGCTCTAGATACGACGCGTGCACGGCCAAGAGCAGATCCCCGATGGGGCCGTCTGTTCCGGGCAGCTGGGTGTCGTACTCGAGCTCGCGCTCAGCCAGGAGGTGGCGGACCAGCGAGTAGCCGTTGGTGTGGAGCCCGGTCGAGGGCAGGGCCAGAAGTCGGTCCCCGTCGCGCACCCGGGCCGGACCTAGAACCTCGGCTTCGGAGGCCATCCCGATCAGGAAACCGGCCAGGTCGTAGTCACCGATCCCGTAGACGCCGGGCATCTCCGCCGTCTCCCCCCCGACCAAAGCGCAGCCACTCTCCCGACAGGCCTGAGCCATGCCCTCGGCGATTTGCTCCAGCACGTTGGCCTCGATCCGGCCACTGGCGAAGTAGTCGAGGAAGAAGAGTGGTTCGGCCCCGGTGGTGAGGACATCGTTGACGCAATGGTTGACGATGTCCTGGCCGATTCCCTGGTGCCGACCAACCGCCACGGCGACCTTGGACTTGGTGCCCACCGAGTCGGTGGAACTGACCAGGACGGCGTCCTTGGGCAGATTCGAGCCCAACTTCCAGACCGCGGCGAAGGGGCCGATTCCAGCTAGTACCGACGGGTTGTGGGTGGTCGCGGCCAGCTCGGCGACCCGAGCCACGGCGGCCTGGGCCCGGCCCCGGTCCACGCCGGCGTCGGCGTAGCGGCTCAAACCATCTCCCCCGCCCTGGATGTCGCCCGGTCAGCCTTCAAGGGCCAGCTTGTCCATCTCCAGTTGCTGGGGCACCTGGACTGGGTAGGCGCCGTCGAGGCAGGCGAAGCAGAAGCCCGAGCCGCTGCTGCCCGCGCGCAGCGCCTGGCGCAGCCCGTCCAGGCTGAGGTAGGCGAGAGAGTCGGCACCGATCAGGTCCCGTACCTCCTCCAGGGTGCGTCCGGCGGCGATCAACTCGCTCCGGCTGGCGATGTCGATGCCCATGAAACAGGGGAAGCGGATAGGCGGCGACGCAACCCTCATGTGCACCTCGCGCGCTCCCGCCCGGCGCAGCGCCTCCACGATCTGGCGCGAGGTCGAGCCGCGGACGATGGAGTCGTCGACGAGGATCACCCGCTTGCCCTCGAGGACATGGCGCATGGGGTTGAACTTGAGCCTGACCCCTGCGTCGCGCATCCCCTGGTCGGGCTGGAGGAAGGTGCGGTTGATGTAGCGCGACTTCATCATGCCCTCGGCGAAGGGAACCCGACTCTCCTCGGCGAATCCGATCGCCGCCGGAGTCCCCGAGTCCGGCAGCGGGATCACCAGGTCCGCCGAGACGGGAGACTCCTGGGCCAGGCGTACCCCCATGGCCCGGCGGGCTTCGTAGAGGCTGCGCTCCTGCAGCACCGAGTCCGGCCGCGCGAAGTAGATGAACTCGAACGAGCACATGGCCGGCTGGCGGCGGACCCCGAAGGTGGCACTCCTAAGGCCGCTCTCATCGATGGTGACGATCTCTCCCGGGCGCACCTCGCGAACCAGCTTGGCCCCGACCACGTCCAGAGCGCAGGTCTCGCTGGCGATGATGTAGCCATCCCCGCCGGGGGCATTGAGGTCACCCAATCGACCGATACAGAGAGGCCGGATACCCAGCTCGTCGCGGGCGGCGACCAGGCTGTCCCGGGTGATGAACCCGAGCGAATAGGCGCCCTGAGCTCGAGGCAGAGCTCGCTGCAGCACCACCTCCAGGCGTTCCCCGGGAGTGCGGGCCAAAAGGGTCGCCAACACCTCGCTGTCGCTCGAGGTCTCGAACCTCTGCCCTTCCTCGACCAGCCCCGCGTGCAGGGCCTGGGTGTTAGTCAAGTTGCCGTTGTGGGCCAGCGCTACCGGGCCTAGCTGGCCATGCTCAAAGGTGAAGGGCTGGGCATTGCTGAGCCGCGAGGAGCCGGTGGTGGAGTAACGGGTGTGCCCGATCCCCACCGATCCGGGCAGGTGGGCCAGCGACTCAGCGGAGAAGACCTGGCCGACCAGACCCATGTCCCGGTGGAGATGGAGTTCCTCGCCGTCCGCAGTGCAGATGCCGGCGGATTCCTGGCCCCGGTGCTGAAGGGCGTAGAGGCCCAGGTAGCAGAGGTTGGCCACATCCTGGCCGGGGGCGTATACACCGAAGATGCCGCAGGCCTCATGGAGCTTGTCGGGCGCGTCGGCATCCGCACCAAGGGCGCCGGCGGGCATGGCAGCGGGACCTGCCTTGGCTGTCACCACCACAAGAATACCTTGAAAGTGACTGTGGACCTGCGTGTCAGCGCGGGCGGGATGGGCTCAGCCTCCGGCTGACCAAGCGCGTTCCATCCGATCGGGCAGGGCGCCCCTCCAGGCGCCTTCGGCAGCTCCGAGGTCGATCTGCACCAGTCCTTCCACGGCAATGAGGTCGCCCCCTACCTGACCGAGGGGTTCGAAGGGAGTCGCCAGCTGGCTGAAGAGGCTTGAAACCGTGTCCAGCGAGTCGGGGCTGATGGTGACCAGGTAGCGTCCCTGCGACTCGCCGAAGAGAAGGCCGAAAACCCACCCCGCTGGTGCATCAAGCGGCGGATCGAGCGGGGCGCGGATGCGGGCACCCAAGCCACCGAGCAGGGCGGACTCGGCCAGAGCCACCGCGAGCCCACCCAGGGAGCAGTCGTGCACCGAACAGAGCAGTCCTTGCTCGATCGCTGAGCGAATCGCCGAGGCAGACCTCATCTCCTGGTCAAGATCGACCGCCGGTGCGGCTCCCTCGAGCACTCCGTGGGCCAGGCGCTGATACTCGGAGCCGCCCAGTTCGACCCCAGACGCACCGGCACCCGCCGGTCCCACCAGGGCCACCAGGTCGCCCTCCCGTCGGAACCCGGAGCCCACCCGGTGATCGAGGTCGGGGACGAGGCCGACCACCCCCAAGGTCGGGGTGGGCGGGATTCCCTGGCCATCGAACTGGTTGTAGAGGCTGACATTGCCGCTCACCACCGGAACTCCGAAGGCGCGAGCCGCGGCGGCCAGACCGGCGACCGCTTCCTCCAGTTGCCACATGATCTCGGGCCGGTCAGGGTCGCCGAAGTTGAGGCAGTTGGTTATGCCCAACGGCTCGGCGCCCACGCAGGCCAGGTTGCGCACCGCCTCGGCGACCGCAATGGCGGTGGCCTGGCGGGGGGCAAGAGCAGCCGAGCGATGGGCGCTGTCAACGGTCAGAGCGAGAGCGTCGCGCCGTCCCCGGAGGCGGAGGACCGCGGCATCAGCGCCTGGCCCGATGACGGTGTCGTCGCCCACCTGGTGGTCGTATTGGCGCCAGATCCAAGTGGTGTCAGCGCAGTTGGGTGAGGCCAGCAGTCGGAACCAGGCCTCCTCCGCGGTCCAGGGCGGCGGCCTCCTCAGAGGATCGGCCGAGAGGAGCGGCGAGAGATCAGGTGGAGATGCCTCGGGATGGCGCTCTGGGAAGCCAGAAACGAGGACCTGGAGTGGCAGGCAGGCCACCTCTTCCCCAGTCTCGGTGATGCGAAAGAGCGGTTCATCGATGACCCGGCCGATGACGTCGCTCCGCAAGCCCCAGCGCTGGAAGGCAGCCTGGAAGCGCTCTTCGGAGCCCCGGCTCACCACCAGCACCATGCGCTCCTGGGATTCGCTGAGCATGACCTCATAGGGGGTCATTGCCTGCTCTCGGCGACTGACTCGGTCGACGGCAATCTCAAGTCCGACACCGCCCCGCTGAGCCATCTCGGCGCAGCTGCTGGTGAGACCGGCCGCTCCACAGTCCTGGAGCCCGATCAGGTCGGGGTCCCCGACCAGCTCCAGGCAGGCCTCGAGCAGACACTTCTCCAAGAAGGGATTCCCAACCTGCACCGCCGGGCGACGGGACTCGGCGGCTTGGTCGAGCTGAACCGAGGCGAAGGTGGCACCGTGAATCCCGTCGCGGCCGGTGTCGGCTCCCACCAGGAGGAGGGGATTGCCGGGACCGGCAGCCCGAGCACGAACCAGATGATCTCGGGTGGCGAGGCCAACGCACATGGCGTTGACCAGGCAGTTGTGCTGGTAGGCGGCGTCGAAGTAGGTCTCCCCCCCGACCGTGGGAACGCCGATGCAGTTGCCGTACCAACCGATCCCTTCCACCACTCGGGCCAAGCGCTGGCGCTGGCGCGGGTCGTCGGCGTCACCGAATCGGATGCCGTCGAGCAGGGCGACCGGTCTCGCCCCCATGGCGAAGACATCGCGGAGGATGCCGCCCACCCCGGTGGCGGCGCCCTGCACCGGTTCCACCGCGCTGGGATGGTTGTGGGACTCGATCTTGAAGCAGCAGAGGAGGTCGTCGCCGAGGTCGATAACGCCAGCGTTCTCACCCGGACCCTGGACGACTCGGGAGCCGTCGGAGGGAAGCTGGCGCAGGAGCGCCTTGGACGTCTTGTAGGAGCAATGCTCGGACCAGAGCGCTCCCAGCATTCCCAGCTCGAGGCGGTTGGGAACCCGGCCCAGCTGAACGGTCGCGGACTGATACTCGAGGGCGCTGAGCGCCAGCTCCTGGAGTTCGGCCGCGGAGGGCGTCGGCGCGACCGCCGGAACCGCCTTCATGGGGCTAGCCGGGCCAACTGCCCGATGACGGGGCGGAAGAGCAGCAGACCGTGGTCGGAACCGAGGAGTTCTTCACAGGCCCGCTCGGGGTGGGGCATCATCCCCAGCACGTTGCCCGC
Organism: Candidatus Dormiibacterota bacterium; assembly: GCA_049790415.1. Classification (GTDB taxonomy): domain Bacteria; phylum Chloroflexota; class Dormibacteria; order Aeolococcales; family Bog-877; genus Bog-877. The sequence continues at coordinate 8,815 of JBAQYY010000003.1, forward strand.
TTGGTTGAGGATCCCAGCGACATCTTCCAGAGAACCATTGGGGTTAGCCCCGCTGCTCAGCTGACCACTAGCGTCGCTGTAGCGAAAGGCCACTCGCCCCTCGCCGTTGAGTTGGGCCATCGTCTCCTTGTCTGCGTAGAAGCGTCCCTCCCCGTGGGAGACCGGTATCCGCAGCACCTGGCCCCTCTGGGCGCGGCCCAAGAACGGAGACGAGGTTGTCTCCACCCGGAGCCAGCAGGGCTGGCAGCGGAACTGGAGGCTGGCATTGCGCAGCAGGGCCCCCGGGAGCATCCCCGCCTCGCAGAGGATCTGGAAACCGTTGCAGATGCCCAGCACCAGGCCGCCCTGGCGGGCATGTTCCCGGACCGCCTCCATGAGCGGGGCAAACCTGGCTATGGCACCGGTGCGCAGATAGTCGCCATAGGCGAAACCACCAGGCAGAACCACCACGTCACAACCTTTGAGGTCGGCGTCGGCGTGCCAGAGCGAGACCGCCTCAGCCCCGGTCAGCTCCACCGCGTGAGCACAGTCGCGGTCGCTCCAGGTGCCGGGAAATACGGCGATGCCGAAGCGCAAGCTCAAGCCGTGGGATCTGCCGTCAGCTCGAAGCGGTAATCCTCGATCACCCCGTTGCAGAGCAGGCGCCGGCACATCTCCTCGACCCGAGCTTGGGCCGCCTCCCGGTCGGCTCCCACCAGCTCCAAGCGGATGAACTTGCCCACTCGGGCACCCTCGACCTCGGGGTATCCCAGCGAGTGCAGGGCGTCCTTAACCACCAGACCCTGTGGGTCGTTGACCACCTCCTTGAGGGTGACCACGACCTCCGCTACAAATCGCTGCCGGTGATCCGTCTCGAAGCCTCCAGATAGCGGCGCCGGGTCTCCCCCACCAGCTCTGGGGGAAGCGGCGGGGGAGGGGGGTTGCGGTCCCATCCAGTCGAGAGCAGGTAGTCGCGCACCGGCTGCTTGTCGAAGCCGTGGGGCGACTCGCCAGGGGGCTGGTCGAGCTCCCAAAGCCGGGACGAATCCGGGGTCAGCAACTCATCGATCAGGGTCAGCGCGCCGCCGATCATGCCGAATTCGAACTTGCTGTCGACGAGAATGAATCCCGACTCCTGGCAGTGCACCTGGGCCAGCCGGAAGATGCGCAGGCTGAACTCCTCGAGGCGCCGGGCCAGCTCCCTGCCGACCTGCTGGGCCAGCTGGCTACGGCTGATGTTCTCGTCGTGGCCGCTGTCGTTCTTGGTCGCCGGAGTGAAGCGCAGCTCGGGCAGCTCGCCACCGAACTCCAGGCCCCGGGGAAGGGGCTCGGCGGCAAGCGTCCCCCGCGCTTGGTACTCCTGCCAGCCGCTGCCGGCTAGTCGACTGCGGACCACGCACTCGATGTCGATCCGCTCCGCCTTGGCGACGAACATGGCTCGTCCACCGAGCCGCTCCAGCGTCCCCGTCGCCAGCGCCCCGGGGTCGTCGGGGCGGAGGTGGTTGGGCACCAGGTCGGCGGTCTTGCCGAACCAGTAGCGGGACATGGCGGTGAGCACCCGACCCCGGTCGGGGATGAGGGTGGGCAGGACGCTGTCGAAGGCGGAGATGCGATCGGTGGAGACCATAAGCAACTGGTCGCCGAGATCGAAGGTGTCCCGCACCTTGCCCCGCCGGTAGAGCGGCACGCCGGGGAGGTCGACCTCGCCCAGGCCCTGGCCGAGCGGGGAGAGCTCAGCCACGGTCGGGGCCCTCCTCTGAGCCCGCCGCGGGTGCAGCCAGAAGGCCGAGACGGCGGAAGCTCTCGTCAATCTGGCTCAGGTAGGGGGCCAGATCGAAGCAGGCGGCAACCTGCTCGGGAGCGAGCACGGCCGCCACCTCGGCGCTCGCCGCCACGGCGGCCCGAAAATCGCCTCCCGGCTGATCGGCCGCCAAGGCCAGCGACTGCACCATCCGGTAGGCCGCCTCGCGAGCCATACCTGCCCGGATCAGAGCCAGCAAGAGCTGCTGGCTCTGGGAGATCTGACCCCGGCGCTCCAGGTTGAGGCGCATCGCCGCGGCGTCAACCTGGAGGCCGCCCAGGACCTGAAAGAGGCTGCGCAGGATGTAGGCGGTGATCATGGTGGCGTCGGGCAGCGCGACCCGCTCCACCGAGGAGTGGGAGATATCTCGCTCGTGCCAGAGAGCCACGTCCTCGAGTCCGGCCACCGCCCAGCCACGGAGTAGCCGGCAAAGTCCGGAGACCTGCTCCAGGCGCACCGGGTTGCGCTTGTGGGGCATTGCCGACGAACCCTTCTGCTTTTCTCCGAAGGGTTCCCGCACCTCGCCCACCTCGGTGCGCTGAAGGTGGCGCAAGGTGGTCGCCAAGCGTTCGCAGACCCCACCAAGCACCGCCAGGGCACACAGATAGGTGGCGTGGCGATCACGGGCGACGACCTGAGTCGTGATCGCGGCCGGCTCGAGACCGAGCTGCTGCAAGGCCAAGACCTCGATCTCGGGGCTCAAAGTGGCGTGGGTCCCGACCGTGCCAGAGAGCTTGCCCACCGCTAGGTCGGCCGCCGCAGCTTGGAGCCGCTGGCCGGTGCGGTGAAGTTCGTCGTAGTGATTAGCGAGGACGAATCCGAAGGTGACCGGCTCGGCGTGCATCCCATGGGTGCGCCCGGCCATCGCAGTCTTCCGGTGCTTTTGGGCCAGCGTCCCCAGCTGCCCCAAGAGGCGGAGAAGATCCTCCTGGATCAGCGCATTGGCCGCTTTCAACTGGAGGGCCAGGGCGGTGTCGACCACGTCCTGGCTGGTCATGCCCAGGTGGATCTGAGACCCCTCGTCCCCGAGCGACTCCTGAACGGCGCTGACGAAGGCAGCGAGGTCATGACCTTGCTCCGCCTCGATTTCGGCTACCCGCTTCGCGGAGGGAGGGTTGGCCTTGCGCAAGCGCTCCATCTGCGGAGCGGGCAGCTCGCCCAGCGTGGCCCGCGCCTGGCAGACGGCAAGCTCAACTTCGAGCCAGAGCTTGAGGCGGTTCTGGTCCGACCAAAGCTCCCGGAATTCTGGCGGCGCATAGCGGTCGATCACTCTCGGCCGCCTGGCAAGGGTCGCTGCCGCGGCAGGGCCTTGGTCACCTCGACTGAGTATAAATGGCGAGGCAGGCAGCCCCGACTAGTTGGCCGGCTCGCCCCCGTAAGCGATGAGCCGGTCGGGGCGGAGGACCAGCCACCAGCTGGCCCACGAGGTGTTGCCCAGCTTGTCGGCGGAGCCGACAAGAACCGACCGTGGTAGATCTCCGCTTGCCACCACCTCGATCGGACCGCTGGCAATCACCAGATGGTGCTCCGCCCCCTGGCCTTGCCCGACCAGAAGAGCAGCCCGCGGCCGCGAGCGGATGTCGCGCAGCCGAGCCGCCCCGGCGACGGCAGGCAGCCAGAAGGAACCGTCAGCCAAGAAGAGGAAAGAGACCGGCACCAGGTGGGGTTCGCCCTGGGGACTGGTGGTGGCTAGGGCGCAGTTGCGCTGGCGACAGACAAAGCGGGTGACCTGCTCGGCCGTCATCCGGTCCGGCTGCGACCAGGCCGCCCGAGCAGACCGGCCGGCCTTGGCCCACGACGAGTCGAGCAACGCCTGAAGCTCGGAAATAGCCACCATCCAGATGCTCCTCCCCAACACCTGGCCCGAGCAAGCGGCACCCTGGTGCTAGCGACCGCGCCGCCGGACGGCAGGGTACCGTTGCCAGGTGGGGATCGGAGAGAAGCGTTTGTTCGTAACCGCATGCCCCGCCCCACCGTTTCTGGTCTCGGCCCGAGGAGTGCAGCGCTGAGAATCCCCCCGGACCGCGAGGAACAGTTGATCGCCCGAGCTAAGGACGATCCGGAAGGCTTTGGCGAACTCTATGACCACTATTTCCCCCAGATCTACCGGTACGTGGCTTCCCGAGTGCACAGCTCGGAGTTGGCCGAGGACATCACCAGCGAGGTGTTCTTCAAGGCCCTCCGGGCGATGGCCCGCTATCGACCCAGCGGGCACCCCTTCTCCGCCTGGCTCTACCAGATCGCGATCAACACCATCACCGATCACTACCGCTCGCGAAAACGCACTGAGAACAGCCTGGAGGGCGGCCCGGAGCGGGCCTCGGGAGACGTCGCCGTCGACGAACAGGTGGCCCAGCAGATGGGCCTGGACCAGATCTGGCGGGCGATCGACGCCCTGCCCGAGCTACAGCGGACCGCGATGACCCTCAAGTACGCACAGGACCTTCCGTTGGCGCAGATAGGCGAGATCATGGGCAAGAGCGAGGGTGCGATCAAGCTCCTGATCTACCGGGGCACTGCCACCGTCCGCGCCACTCTCCGCCCTCTGGCCCCAGAAGGGACGGCTGCAGATGAGTAGGCGCTGGCCCTGGAGCGGACGGCGCAGCATCCCGCAGAGGCCGGACGGCGTCGACCCCGAACTCTGGGCGATCTTCCTCGCCCGGGACGGAGGCGATGGTCCCCAACTGATGGAGACCGCCCAGGAGCTTCGGCGGCGGATCGAGGCGCAACCACCGGCACCCGCCGATCCTGCCTTCCAGGCACGGCTGCGCGCGAACCTGATGGCCGAAGCCAGCACCAGCCGGAGGTCGGCGCCGCGGCCTCGGCGGTTCCCTCTGCCACTTCCGGCGACCTTGGGAATCGCCAGCCTGGCAGTCGCTGCCGTGGTGGTCGTCGCCATGGTGGCCATCCCCCTGCAGCGGGGCCAGGTCGAGATCCAGGCGGCCGTCGCCGGGCACCACCAGGTACCGGTGACCCAGGCGATCCGGATCAGCTTCAACCGGCCCATGGACGAGTCAGCAGTCCTCCGCGGGTTGACGATCAAGCCCGCCGTGTCTTACCAGGCGAGTTGGCCCAACTCGAAGACGTTGCTCCTCTCGCCAGCCCACGGCCTGGCCCCCAACGTGGGCTACGTGGTGACCATCGCGCAGCCGGCCGTCAAAGCCCAGAACGGCGCCGTGGCCTCCTCAGGAATCGTCATCCCCTTCGGCACCGGGTCGGCACCCTCAACGCCGCAGGGTCAGATTCCAACTCTGGTCTCGGTGACTCCGGTACCTGTCACCACCGGGGTCACCGCAGTCAGCTACATGCCCGACGGCGCGCTCTTGGTCCTCGCCACCGGTGCACCTTCTTCGGTGCCCTCCCCCACTCCGTCGGCCAGTCCGACTGCTCCGACCCCGGGTCCGACCACTACCGGCCTGACCTTTGGCGACCTCTACGTGCTGACTCCCTCCCTCAGGGCGGTCGCCACCGCTAGCGCGGGGGCAGTCGCCTCGCCGGACAGCCAGGAGATCGCCTACTGGACACCAGCTAGTTCCGGCAACTTGTCCCTCGATGTGGTTCCCGCCAGCGGAAGCGGCAGCCCTCAGACTCTCGCCACCTCAGCAGAGTCTGATCCCGGGCTGGCCTGGCTCGACAACGGCGACTTGCTCTACGCGGCCGCCGGACAGCTCCGCGAGGTCAGCCTGGATGGCCAGATCACCGCCGTGTATCCCAGCGTCCACGTGGATCCCAGCGGGTTCTTCACCCTTTCACCGTCAGCCCAGGCGCTCTTCGCACGGCCCGGAGGAGTGCCCACCATCTACTCCCTGCCGGGCGGATCAGCCACCGCCATCAGCACCTTGGTAGGTATCCCCGCCTGGGCGCCGAACGGCACCGATCTCGCCTACATCGCAGACAACAATGGCAACTTCTCCGTCGATTCCAGTTCGGATCTCGGTGCCCAGAGCACGGTGCTGTTTACTGCCTCCGCCGGCAGCCAGCTCAGCGACCTCGGCTTCGATCCCACCGGGACCTATCTGACCTATGTGGCTACGACCGG
>JBAQYY010000004.1:0-16071 GCA_049790415.1 Candidatus Dormiibacterota bacterium
ATCCGAGGCGAGGATGACGAAGGAGTTGGCGGTCTGAGATCCGAGCCCGGCCTCAACTAGGGTTCTCCACGCCGCCGCTTCCCGGGCGACGCGACGCGTCGGCCCGGGCCAGTCCGGGCTGGGGAACTTCGCCAGTCGCCAGGCTAAGTCGGGTTGAGTCTCGAACAGTCGGTCAGCGAGTAGTGTGCGAGTCAGCTTGTAGTCGGGGAAGGCGCTTAGGAAGGTGGGTCGCAGTCCTACTTCGATGAGCCAGCGGGTCAGGGTGCTTCTCGGGAAGGTGCGCGCCGGTGAGCCTTCTGGGTACCCTTCCAACGAGTCGAAGGGCCGTCCACTGTGGTCTTCCGGTGCACCCACGAGGTACTTCACCCCGAGAGAGTTTTCGATAGCGACAAGCAGAGTTCCGCCCGGCGAGAGCCGCGAGGCGCAAGCGGCGAGGAGGGAGCGATAAGGGGAGGCGTCCGGCGCCCCGAGGCCCACGTATTCGAGGACACCCGCGACCACGATCAGGTCATACGTCGTCTCCGCAGGTATATCCGCAAGGGACCCGACAAACACTTCCACATTGGGTAGGTCCCGTGTGCGAGCCCGCGCCACGCGGGCCCGTTCGAGCACTGGCTCAATGGCGTCGACCAGTCGGCAGTTCTCACCTAGATACCGGCTAAGAGCACCGCATCCGGCGCCGATGTCAAGAACCGCCATCTCGGCGTCGAGCTTCATTGCTCGCAGGAAGTTCGCTCGGGCTGGGGTCAAGTGATACTGCTCTGGCCAGTTGCTCGACTGGTCGGCGAGTTCGTCGCTCCCGGAGGACAGATCCAAGGCCCCGCTGACGATCTCGAATAGCCGCGCCTCGGACCCGTCACGATAGGTGGGCGATCCCTTGGACAGGATGCGACATCCATCGAGAGTCGGCCCCGGCAGGCCCCGAACCGGTGTGGAAGCGGCCCCGGTCCCCGGTTCCTCGCTGAGTGGCAACATCCTGGGCATGATAGTGAAGTGCATTTGGCGGGCATTGGCGCGCCCACCAGTGCTTCCGGGTCTGTTACAACTCCCTGGGGTCCTTGTCGCCGCCGCGGTAGTACGCGGCGCGCCCAGAATCCCGCTGTGCAGGATGGCAGCGACCTTTGCCGCGCGTCGGGCGAAGTCTCGGTCGTCACGCAGAGGGCTGCGACTCCGAGGGGGCCACCGGCGCCCAAAACGCCCGGAAGCCGGTAGTTGGAGACCAGGCTGCGCCGGTGGTGAATGGAGTCTCTAGCTTGTCCGGGACGGTTGATACAGTGCTACAAAGATGCGCCCACGATGAGCCGCTCCTGCCTAACCTCGCCTCTGACCCGGGAACCTTCGCTCGGTCCACTCGGATTCCCCTGGAGCAAAGGATCGCTTTCAGACCGTCACGGCTGTTCGGACTCAGCGAAATGCGCAGCTTGCTCGCCGCAGTATTTTCTGGCCGCTTTCAACAACCGGCCGGTCCTAGTCGTCGAAGGCGCGGAGAAAATCGCAAATAGCCCCATAAAGAGCTACCGTAGTCGTACTCGGGCGCTTTTCAGAATCCTACGCCACCTGCCGGTGGTAGGCTTGCTCGTGAGCGCGTTCTTGAGCCACTTGCCACTCCAATGTGCGACGTCGCTGGCGTGGGCCAGATAGTACGCTTGGTCCGGCGCGAGCTGCTCTGGGTCCAGATACCAGTCCAGATGTCGTGCCCAGTATGGTTGGTAGGTACGCAGACCCTCGGTTAGGCGATGGAAACGGTAGCCCCCACGGTAGAAGCCAAAGGTTGAATCGATCGCAGCATGTTGGTACTCAACTAGGCGGTTGCGCCACACGAGATGCTCGGGTGTCTTGTGCCAGAACTGATCCGTGTGCCGCCTGATCACCTCTGCCTTGAGCGGGTAGGCATCGGGCAGGTCGTCGATGCGCAGCATCGGTCCGACCACATCAACGTTGAAGGAGTCTAGTAGGTGCTTGTATAGCTCGATGAGATCGGGACACGGTCCTAGAAGCTCGACGTCCGGGTCGGTCACGATGTAGTGGTTGACCTTCGGATGGCGCGCCATCCAGCTACTGACCGAGTCAGCCACAGAGTTCAGGTCCTGCGGGCGTCGGACACGCCTCCCGGTGCGAAACACCGTCGCACCGGCGCTCTCCACTTCATCGAGAAAGTTCAGCATTGGCGGGTACGTTGAGCCGTTGTCGTGGAAGATCACCTCTACCTTGTCTTGGAGGCAGCTCTCGTAAGATCGGATCGCTCGCTGCAGCACTGTTATGCGGTCGTAGGTGATTACGAAGATAGGAATTCGTGTGAATTCCTCGTCGGCCCGGTCGTGGTGCTGGTTCTGTGTCACACGTTCACCCTCAGATCGCGACTCCCGCTATCACCTTCGCTGTCGGGCCGCGCAACTAGGCCACACAGCGCCGTAGGCAACTGCCAAGGCCAACTGTGGTGCCGATTCTATCGCTTGGGCCGCGCTCGTCCTACCTCTTGGTCTGCGCCGATGAAGCACGATGGCCGACGCCGGTTGGGGATCGCCTCCGTGTGCGCCATGCCGTTCAGCACGCCGCTGTGGACTTCCTACAGAGGTTGTTGACAAGAGCCACCAGAGCGAGGCCACCAAGGGAGGTGTAAGGACACCTTCCACGAGTCCGCCAGACGCTGGTTGTTGTCGGCGGTCGGTACCGCTTGCTGACGAGCGATTCCTATGAGATCAATTCTGGTGCCGAGGGGCGGGATCGAACCGCCGACACCGGGTTTTTCAGACCCGTGCTCTACCAACTGAGCTACCTCGGCTTGGGCGCGATGAGATCCGATTGTTACCGTAGAGGCTTCGGACGAGCCCCAGAGGGCGATAAGAGCATAGCCAGCTTGACAGGCGGACATGGTCACAGCTCTCTTGCTCGTCTCCAGGAGTGCTCCGCCCGGTTCCGGTTCTCTCTCAGGACCGTGAGCAGCACCCGGTCCGGCTAGAATACGAAGCAGCTCTGCACGCCCGTCGCTGAGGGTAGTCAATCGCGTCAGCGGATCCAGAGGGGCAGGCCGCCGCCGCTTCCAGAGCATGAACGCCCGATGGCCGACTGTAAGAAAGATGCACATCTACAACGACTAGCCCGTCCTTGCGCCTACCGCCTGCACCAGCGATCCGTCGCAGGTCGCGAAACGCACGTGAGACCGTCCACCGAATACCTTCAAGGTGGTGCGTGCCTGGGGTGCGGCTGCCCTCCCCAGAGCGATCGGGGTCCCCTGGAAGCAACCGACGGTGTAGGGGTACTCGAGCGTTGCATCGTAATGGAAGATGTCCCGTTCCTTTCCATCCCACATGACTCGGGATGTGCGACCGTGGCAGGCATCCAGATCCGTATTTGTCAGCAGCGAGCCGTTAGCCTTGCGCTCGACATAGATGCCGTAGCCGTCCAGGGCATAGCCGACGAGCGTCGACCGTCCCTTTGCCTTGGCGAGAATGCAGCTCGGAACACTGTGGTGGTGCAACTCATCACCCATTTGAGGATGCTCGTCACAACTATCGAGCACCTCGTGAGCCCCAGCGTCCCTGCCCTCGCCATCCAGCGCGTTGAACAGGACGACCCCATCGTTGAGGATGCCGATGGCCCCTCCCGGGGTACACGACGGCGACACAGCGGGAGTGGGATGCAGCGGCAGTGACCAGTCAATGGCTTGCGACACTATTTTGTTGGGATTGCGATCGTACGCGTAGGCCGGATCGGAAGTAGCGATTGGAAAAACGCCCGTTCTATGGTCGATCGGAAGGTCGTTGCCGCGGATGATCCGGTGCGACCCCGATACCTTTACCGTATAGCTGGCTGAGGGCCATTTTACCTGTCCCTGGACGTGGACCTTGGTAAGGGAGTCCCACGTTTTGGCGGTGGTGTTGATCCATGGTCCAACCACCTGTGCCCCGCCGATTGAAGGGAAGCTCGTCATGCAGGAGTCGACATATCCGACTTCGGGCTTCGTCGATACATAGCCGTCGCCGAGTGGGATGGCGGCTCGGTTGACCGGGCCAGTTGAAGTGACGGTGGTGGCGTAGTGGGGCGTGGCTTTGCCACTCTTCGATGACGCGAGTGCTAAACCCGCCCCCGTGATTGAGAAAGCGATGGCGACCGCCGTCGCCCCGACAGCTAGCACCAGTCTTCGTCGGTACCGGCTCACTTAATCACTCTCCGAGGCAATGTGGGAAATAGCTGTGAATTCGGGACGACGCCGACCCTACGAGGTACAAGTCAGGGGGAGTCTACCAGCGCCTCCCCGAGACTGGACGGCTCGCCAGGTGAGATCAGGGGATGCGCGCGGTGCTTCTACAAGGCGCGTGGGAAGCAGTCTGCCTGAGACTGACCCACTCGCCGCATGGAGGCGCTCGCGATGGTCCGACTTACGAGCTCAACGGCACGGCTACGGGCGGTTCACCAGTGGTCGTCTCTAGGTGACTGGGCGAATCGAGGCTTATTGATTGCGCCTGGACGGCGGCGACAGCGTTGCGAACCCGGAGCCAGGCGTCCTCTACGTGTTGGGCGACGTGCTCCTGCGCGGTGCCGATGTCGTGTTCCAGAACCGCATCCAGGATGAGCTGGTGGTGGGAAACCTCAATAGCCATGGGATGAAGAGTTCGCGTCGTGATATTGACCAGCATCCGCAACTTTCCAGCCACGTTCTCGCGCCAGACCCGAATCAGTAGGTCGTCGTCCGTCAGCGCGTAGAGACTGTCGTGGAATGCCAGGTCCGCCAGGGCCATGCGCAAGGGATCGGCGACCTCAGCGGCGTCGCGGACTTGACGCCAGGCACGCTCCAGACCTCTCTCTTTGCTGGGATTTGCAGCCTTGATCAAGCGTTCGACGGCGTGGGTCTCGAGCACTGACCGTAGCCGGTAGAGTTCGTCGACTCCTTTGGTGGTGAACTCCACGACATACCTGCCCCGGCGGGGAACATTGAGGATCAGACCATCCTTCTCCAAGAGCGCCATGGCCTCGCGGAGGGGTCCCCGGCTGATGCCCATTTCCTGCGCCAAGGTGGCTTCCACCAGTCGCTCGCCTCCCGCAAAACGACCGGAGAGGATGGACGTGCGCAAGGCCTCGAGTGCACCGGCACCGAGCGTCTCGGAAGACACCCGGGCCATCCGTCTGCCCTGTCGCTGACTGGAAGCTACCACCCTTGGCCCCCCTCGCTAATACGGTATCGGGTAATTCTCAATTGCGCCCTAGCGGCGCTGCAGCCGAACCTCGAAGGCATCGCGGAGTCCATCACCGATGAAATTGAAAGCCACGACCAGCAAGACGATGCAGACTCCGGCTGGCCAGATCTGCCACCAGTAACCGCTGTAGACGTAGTTCACACCATCCGAGAGCATACCCCCCCAGTTGGCCGCTGGCGGTGGAATGCCCAAACCGAGAAAGCTAAGTGAGGTAACCGCCAAGACGGCGTCGGCTACTTGGAAGGTTGAGTTGACAGCGACCGTGCCAAAAACGTTTGGAATGACATGGCGGAAGATGATGCGCAGTGGTCCCGCTCCCTGTCCCTGGGCTGCCTCCACAAAGTTCCGTGTTTTCAGGGAGAGCGTCTCCGCCCGGACCAGTCGGGAGGGGACCAGCCATGCGACCGAGGCAATCACCACGATGAGCAGGGGTTCCGAGGGAGAGAAGATGCTGGACAGGAAGAGCAGAAGAAAGAGAGTGGGAATCGCGAGCAGTGCATCTACCGCTCTCATCATCACGCCGTCCACCAGGCCGCCCGCGAAACCGGCGATCGCTCCCCACGCCACGCCCATGCTGGTCGCCAGCAGGGAGACAACGAGGCCGACCACCAGCGTGGTTTGGCCGCCCACCATCAGCCGTCCGAGCAGGTCGTAACCGACGGTGTCGGTGCCCAGCAGGTGGCGCAGGCTAGGCCCCTCGTTCTCGATGCCCAGCCGGGTCTGCACTTGATTGGTGTGATAGAGAAGGGGGCCGACAAAACAGAACAGGATGAAGAAGGCGACTACGACAAGCCCCACCATGGCCAGGCGATTCTCCGCAAACACGGCCAGCGCCAGGCGAAACTCGCCACCCGAGCTGCGGACCTCACCGGCGTCTGCGGTGGCATCGACGCCGAACGAAGGCGGTGGTTCGAGCGGGATTCCACCGGTCACGAGTAGCGTATCCGGGGATCGAACACTGCGTAGAGTATGTCTGCGACTAAGGACCCGATGACCACTGCCACCCCGACCACGATGGTCGTGCCCAACATCACCGGAAAGTCCTCGGTCTGGGCGGCGTTCCAAAATAGCAGCCCCATCCCCGGATAGTTGAAGATGGACTCAGTGATCAGCGCCCCGCTGAGAATCCCAGGCAGGCTCAGACCGATCAAAGTGATGATGGGGAGCATGGCGTTGGGCAAGACATGGCGGAAGAGGATGACCCGCCTGCTGACGCCCTTGGAGTCGGCCGTGCGGACGTAGTCCTGCACCAAATTCTCGAGAACCGATGAGCGCATGTAGCGACTGAATAGGGCGATCGTGATCAGCGTCAGCGTCAGTACTGGTAGGACCAAGTTGGGAATCTGCTGCCAGAGGGGACTGGTCGCGGTGGGCCCGATCGAGGGGAAGAAGGGCAGCAGCTGGCTGAGGAGGATGATCAGGATGGTGCCCAAAAAGAAGCTGGGCATGGAGTAGAAAATGAAAGAAAAGCCGGTCAGAACGTAGTCCTCAGGCTTGTTGCGGCGGACCGCCTGGTAGATCCCCGCTGGGATGGCCACCATGATCGCCAGGGCGGTTGACACCCCGACCAAGGCGAGGGTGCGGGGGACGTTCTCGCTGAGCAGCGAGTCGACGCTTTGGTTCAGTTTGTAGGAGAAACCAAGATTTCCGTGCAGCAACTGATTGACCCAGTCGATGTACTGGAAGGGCAGGGGCTTGAGAAGCCCGAACTTCAGGTCGAAGGCTGCGATCTGAGCCTTGTTGGCGCGCAGTCCCAGCGCGGCCTTGGCGGGACCGCCAGGGAGTAGGTGAAGCAGGATGAAGGTGATGATCGAGACGCCGAACAGAACAGCGATCGCCTGGAGGATCCGTCTGAGGAGGAAAGCTTGCATCAGACACCTAGCGCTTGCCGGAGAGCGCCCTTAGAGTCTCTCTGAGTCACTTAGCCGTCGAATGATAGCGGTCCCGCCTGGTCAACAGTCGACCCGGTCACGGCTGGCTGGGGCTGCCTCAGGACGGCCTATGTAGGGCAGCCGCGGTCCTCGTTGTGAGCGCTAATCAGTTGTCGGCCCAGCCGACCGTCGCCAGCAGCGCACCCGCGGCTACGACGCGTGCGAGTGGGCGCAGCAACACCCATCCGGAGTGCGGTGCCAAAACCGTTTCGAGGACGGTGCCGTCGAAGTCGGTAACGGTGCAGAGCAGCTCGCCGACGGCGACGGTCTGACCCGCCTGAACAGACGAGACCACGACTCCGGCGACCGAGCTTCGCAGCTGGACTGCACCCGAGAGGGAGACCGTGCTGGGGGCTTGGTCCTGGCTATTTCCTTCGATGGAGCCGAGGGCCGCGAGTACCCGCTGCAAAGCGGCCACCAGCAGGGCACGTTCTTCGGTCGAGCGCCGGCCTCCGCCACCGACTTCCATGGCCAGGCCGATGCCCCCAGTCCTGGCGACCGACCCGGAGAGCGTTCCCTCACCTGGGGTCGTCTCCACGAAGGGGAGGCCCAGCAGAGAGCCGAGCTCAAGGGCCCGGTGGTCCCGCGCGGCGTCACCGCTGGCGTGAACGATGGCAAAGGGATGGACGTCCTCGACCCACTCGCCCCCATGGACATCGACAACCACTTCGCTCTCCAGGAGCAGCTCTGACCAGATCCTCGCGGCGAGGCGCTCTGAGAAGGTGCCGTCGTGGGAACCGGGCCAGACCCGGTTCAGATTGCGACCGTCGACGGGATTGGCTCCGGGCAGACCCGCCTGGGCGGCCAGGACATCGGCCACAAAGATGACCGTCAGTGAGCCCCGCACCTGGTCTGGCTCCAGACTTTTCCAGAGCTCCTGGACGGCGTCCTGGGTGACCAGCTCCGTGCCGTGCACCCCGGCCACGATGGCAACCCGTGGTCCTGGAGCACTTCCCTGTATCACTCCGTAGGGCACAAACGTCGCCGGTTCTTGCCCGGTCCCGGGAATGTCGAGTCGGGCTGTCCGCTTGGCCGCGGTTGTCTCGGTCAAAGCGCTCCTCCTTGCTGAATCGGGCCGGGCGAGGCTATCCCGTGCCCCGCCTGCCGGGTGGGCCGGCGGCGACGATGGCCTCGACCTCGGCCCGGTGCAGGTCAAACGGACCTAGCTGGGTCAGATACCAGGTCACCCCGACCGCTTCCCAGGGGGCGGGGTCCTCACCGGGTCGCTGGGTGATGACAATCTCGAAAGGCTGGTCGGCGATTCCGCCCTGGGCCAGCAACGCGCGCAGCTCGGTGATTTCAGCTGGGCGTTCCACTTCGATCACGAATACACCTTGATAGCGCGTGGAGCGACGGATGGGAGCGCGGTTGGGCCAGCGCGCGGCGACCCAGATGGGCAGGGGTTGCTGGATCGGAGTCGGTAGGAATTGCGCGGATTCGACGGTGTAGTGCTGGCCCTGGTGCTGCGCCCGGGTACCACTGAGAAGTTGCCCGAGTAGCTCCAGTGATTCGTCCAACATGGCTGCTCGTACCCGGGGATCGAGCTCCTCGCCGAAGGTTGCGAACTCGCCACCCCGGAGGTCACCCAGACCCACCCCGAGAACCAAACGGCCGTTGCAGAGCAGGTCGAGGGCCGCCACCTGCCGCGCCAGCACCGAGGGTCGGCGCCGGGGCAGCGGGGTCACCATCGGACCGAGCTTGATCGTGCTGGTCGACATGGCGACCGCGGCCAGGGCGATCCAGGGATCGATGAGCTGAGTAATACGGGGATAGACCAGGTGGTCCCAGAGAAAGAAGCCTTCCCAACCGGCGTTTTCCGCGGCCTCTGCGAGCTCCCCCAGATAACCGGGATGGGCCAGCTCGCCGAAGGGCGGAACGAAGAGACCTTGGCGCATGCCAGCCCGGCTAGGTGGACTGCGCTAGGCGCAACGGTGTGTTCTCAGCCAGCCCCGTCGCGACCGAACCGGACTGGGCCAGGCGCCAGATGTCGTAGCGCTCGCCGCTGCGGACCTGATCCACTTGGGTAGCCAGCACCGAGAAGGCGGGAGCCAGCTCGGCAGGCTCGCGCCACTGGGCCTGCTCAGCCGGCCCCAAGGTGATCAGGGACATGGCGGTGCGCATGAAGGCTCCCGGGGTGACCGAAATCACCGAAACACCGCTATCGGCCAGTTCCAGGGCGAGAGTTTTGGTCAAACCTTCGACCCCGTGCTTGGCGGAGCAGTAGCCTGACTCGCCCACGAATCCCATGATTCCTGACTGGGAGGAGACGTTGACGATCAGTCCCTGAGCACGCTGCCGCATCGCTGGCACAACCTCGTGGGCAAACACAAAAACCGAGCGCAGGTTGGTCGCGATGACCCGGTCAAACTCGGCCACCGTCATCTCTTCCACGGGCTTCAAGACGATTACCCCCGCGTTGTTGACGAGGAGGTCGATCTGTCCGGAGCGGGAGAGGATCTCGGCAACCGCCTGATGGACCTGCTCCGCCTTGCCTACTTCGATCTGCTGCGTCATCAGGGGATGGCCGGACGCCTGGGCGGCTCGACCCAGTTCATCCAGCTCGGTCTGCAGCAGGGAGAGCCCGATCACGGTGGCGCCCATCTCGGCCAAATGGAGGGCGATTCCCCGGCCCAAACCCGACCCGGCTCCGGTGACCACTGCGACTTTCCCAGACAGGACGAGATTGGGCTGGACATCGACGTGGCCCTCAGCCCAGGGCATCGACTGCCTCGAGCCAGCGGGTCACATCGGTGTGGTCGTGGCAGTGCACTAGGCTGCCTTCACGTCGGTCAACATCTCAGAGCCCGACTTCGGACATGTCGCGGTAGCGGGGTCCGGCGGTCGAACCGCTGGGGAAGGCGGACTCCAGTTTCTCCAGCTCCGTCGGGGAGAGCTCGATGTCCACCGCCGCCGCGTCCTCATCCAGGTAGCGCACCTGCTTGGTGCCGGGGATGGGAACGATGTCCTCTCCGCGATGCAGGAGCCAGGCCAGCGCCAACTGCGCCGGCGTGATGCCCCGATCCGCGGCGACCTGGGCGAGAAGGTCGACGGATCGTCGGTTCTGGGTGAAGTTGTCGCCTTGGAATCGGGGTCCGCGCCGGCGCGAGTCCTCGTCGGTGAAGTCCTGGGGCGTCTTGAAGTTGCCCGACAGGAAGCCTCGCCCCAGAGGGCTGTAGGCCACGAAGCCGATGCCCAGTTCGCGCACCGTGGCCAGAATCTCTTCTTCCGGGTCTCGAGTCCAGAGGGAGTACTCGGTCTGCAGAGCGGAGATCGGGTGCACGGCATGAGCCCGGCGGATGGTGTCCGGACCCGCCTCGGAGAGCCCCAGGTGGCGCACCTTGCCGGCCGCGACCAACTCCGCCATGGCGGAGACTGTCTCCTCGATGGGGGTCGCCGGGTCGACCCGGTGCTGGTAGTAGAGGTCGATCTGCTCGACGCCGAGTCGCTCCAGGGAGGCGTCGCAACACTGGCGCACGTAGGCGGCATCCCCCCGGACCCCCAGGCGCTCGTCGTCGGGACCGAAGGCGTAGCCGAACTTGGTGGCCAGCACGACCTCCTGGCGGCGGTGGTCCAAGACCTGCTGGAGGAGCCGTTCATTGCTGCCGTGGCCGTACATGTCGGCGGTGTCCAGGAAGGTCACCCCCAGGTCGATGGCGCGATTCAGCGTGGCCAGCGAGGCAGCGTCGTCAGCAGTTCCGTAGGCACCGGCCATGCCCATGCAACCCAAGCCGATGGCGGAGACCTCAAGCCCTTCCTGGCCGAGTTTGCGTAGCTTCAAATTTTCTCCCTGATGAGGTGCCGGACTGCCCCGCGACCGGACCGACTCGCCACTGCCATTGAACCAGCCCGGGCCCGCCTCGGGCGCCGGCGGAGGGGCGGGCTCGTCCGGCTAATATCGCAAACCTTGCGTTTGCCCGCCCTGCCTCAGCCTGGTCGCTGAGGGGAGCCGGCTGAGTCTTGGGAGGTGCTGATGGACCTAGGTCTGGGCGGGCGCCGGAGCGTGATTACTGGGGCCAGTCGGGGGATCGGACTGGAGATCGCCAGAACCTTGGCCGCAGAAGGGGGCTCGGTTGCCATCTGCGCCCGGGAGCGGGGACCTCTCGCCGAGGCGGAGGCCCAGCTTCGCTCGCTGGGGTCGACCGTCTTTGCCGAGCCCGTCGACGTCACCGAGTCCGGTGCCCTGAGCGCCTTCCTCAAGCATGCTGCCGAGGCCCTGGGAGGCCTGGATGGCGTGGTGGCCAACGCCGGCGGCAGCAGCGGCGGCTCCCTGGCTGATTCCACCAGCGAGCAGTGGCGGGACACCTTCCAGCTCAACGTCGGCCACGCCGCCGACCTGGTCAGGGGGGCGACGCCCTACCTGGCGAAGTCGGAGGGAGCCTCGGCGGTATTGATCTCGTCGATCTCGGGCAGCAAGCCAGCCCCGCGCGCCCAATACGGGGTCAGCAAGGCGGGCCTGATCTACCTGGCGGCGGCCCTGGCCCGGGAGTTGAGTCCGCAACACATTCGGGTCAATGCGGTGAGCCCGGGGTCGATCCTCTTTCCCGGCGGTGGCTGGGACTCCCTGCGGGTCAGCGATCCGCAGCGCTTCCAGGCCTTCTTGGATCGGGACCTGCCCGAAGGGCGGCTGGGGACGGTGGAGGAGGTGGCTCGGGTGGTGGCCTTCTTGCTCTCGCCGGCGGCCAGCTGGATCAACGGAGCCAACATCGCAGTTGACGGGGCCCAGGGACGCCCCAGCTCGGCCGGATGGTAGAGATCACCCCGGCCGAGGGTGAGGGATCGCTGGTGGTGATGGTCTCGAGCCCCCTCGAGCCAGAGTTGGTGAATCTGATACGAGCCACTCCGGCCGTTGCCGAGGTGCTCTACGATCCCCTCCTCCTGCCCCCGGCTCGTTACCCCAACGACCACGGCGGTGACCCGGCCTTCCGGCGAACTGAGGCCCAGGAACTGCGCTGGCGGGAGATGCTGGGTCGGGCTGATGCTCTGATCGGCTACCCCCAAGAGAGCGCCCAAGAGTTGGCCCGCGCGCTTGAGCAGGGGCCACGGGTGCGCTTCGTGCAGGGAACCTCAGCGGGGATGGGAGCTCACATTCGCCGGGCTGAGCTGCCCCCGGAGGTGCTCGTACGGGTCGCCTTCGCGTCGGCGGCGGGGGTGCATGCGGGAATGCTCGCCGAGTTCGTCTTCTACGGGCTGCTCTGGCTCCGCAAGGATGCGGCCCGGCTGGCCGAGATCCGCGCCGCCCAGGCTTGGACCCACTACGCCATGGGCGAGCTTCAGGGCTCGACCGTCGCCGTCGTGGGGATGGGCCATATCGGCCGAGCCGTGGCCAGCCGCGCTCGGGCCTTCGGCATGGAGGTCCTGGCGGTGACTCGGACGGCTGCACCTGAGCCATTGGCCGACTGGGTATTCCCGATTGCCGAATTGGCCCAGGCCTTTCGCCGCACCGACGCCGTTGTCCTGACGCTGCCGCTGACGTCCCTGACCACCGGCCTGATCTCGGCGGAAATCTTGGCAGGGATGCGCCCGACGGCGGTGTTGTGCAACGTCGGCCGGGGTGCCGTCGTCGACCAGACTGCGCTCCTGGAGCTGTTGCAGGCGGGCCGCCTGGCTGGTGCCGTCCTCGATGTCTTTGCCGAGGAGCCGCTGCCCGCGGGCCATCCCCTCTGGACCATGGAGAACGTGGTCTTGAGTCCCCATACCGCCGCCCTCTCGGTCCACGAGAACCGGCGCATCGTCGAACTCTTCTGCAAGAACCTGAACCGACTGGCAGCCGATCAGCCTCTGCTCAGTTCCGTCAACCTGCGCGAGTTCTACTAGGGCAAGTTGTGACGCAACTGGTCCGGTGGGGGATTCTCAGCACCGCCAACATCGCCCAGAAGCGCTTCATCCCGGGCGTGCAGAAGTCTGGCAACGGGGTGGTCGCGGCGATCGCCAGTCGGGACCTGGAGCAGGCCCGCCAGGTGGCGGAGGCACTCTCGATTCCCCGCGCCTACGGCTCCTATCAGGAGCTGATCGAAGATCCCAACGTCGACGCCGTCTATATTCCGCTGCCCAACAGCATGCACGCGGAGTGGACCATCAAGGCGGCGGCAGCGGGCAAGCCGGTGCTCTGCGAGAAGCCGCTGGCGCTGACCAGCAGCCAGGCATTGACGATGATCGAGGCCTGCCGCCGCCACCACGTCCTGCTGATGGAGGCCTTCATGTATCGCTGCCATCCCCAGCAGGCGCTGGTGCGGTCTCTCATCGACGGCGGCGCAATCGGCGACCTCCGCTTTGTCCGGTCTGCCTTCACCTTCATGCTCGAACCGTTCCCACCGGGCAACGTGCGTCTCAGCGCCGAACTGGGTGGGGGCGCGCTCATGGACGTCGGCTGTTATGCGGTCAACGCCGCTCGGATGCTCTTTGGCGTAGAGCCGGTAGCGGCATCGGCACTCTGGGACCTCCGACCAGAGTTCGGGGTCGAGGTCTCATTGGCAGGGATCCTCGACTTTGGCGCCGGCCGATTCGCGACATTCGACTGCGGCTTCAGGGCCCCGGGCCGGGGCTCGTACACCGCCGTGGGCACTAATGGCCAGATCGAGGTGTCCGACGCATTCGTTCCGGCTGAAGTCGACCTTCAGGTGCGGGTCACCAGGGCCGGAGAGACGGTCGATCAGCTAGTCCCGGGAGTGGACCAGTACCAGCTCGAGGCGGAGGAGTTCGCCGACGCTCTACTCAACGCGCGCCGGCTGCACATTCCCGCGACGGACGCGGTGGCCAACCTGCGAGCCATCGAGGCGCTCCACCTATCGGCGTCTCGGGAGGGAGAGCGCCAGTCGGTCAGCGCCGGGTGAGCGTTTCATCGTGGGGGCGCTTAGATCCTCGAAATCCGGCCGACAGTTGACAATCGCTCAACCCTCTGGTAGCGTCCGCACCCTGGCGGGTCGGTTGGGCCCAGCAATCTCAAACGCGTACATTTTTCGGGGGGAGTTTCTTGAGATCTAGGGTCCTTACCAGCATCGTCATCACTGTGCTGGCCGCCAGCGTGGTCCTGGGTGGGTCAAGTGCCGCATTGGCCAAGTCGAGCAGCCGCTCGGGCGGTACTGTCACCTTCGCCCTGCCCCCAGGCTCGATTCCCACTTACATCTTTCCCTTCGTCAGCGGCCCCAACTCCAACAACATCGACCTCTTCCAACTCACCCCGTATCTGTGGCGGCCGCTCTACTGGTTCGGCAAGGGCAACCAGGCGGGCATCAACTACTCCCAGAGCGTGGGTAAGCCCCCCGTTTACTCCAACGACGGCCGCACCGTCACGATCACGCTCAACCGGGACTTCAAGTGGTCGGATGGCCAGCCGGTGACCAACCGCGACGTTGAACTGTGGATGAACATCTTCATGGCGGAGAAGGCCAACTATCTCGCCTACTCGGTGGGCAGCATCCCTGACGACATCACCTCGATGAGCTTTCCCGCCAGCACCCCCTACCAGTTCAGCCTCACCTTCAACAAGGCTTACAGCCATCTCTGGCTGCTCTACAACCAGTTGAGCCAGATCACCCCCATCCCTCAGAACGCTTGGGACAAGACTTCGGCGACGGGTGCGGTCGGTGACTACGACCTGACCACGGCGGGAGCGACTGCTGTCTACAACTTCCTTAACGGCCAGTCCAGCCAGGAGTCCACCTACGCTTCCAACCCGCTCTGGAAGACGGTTGACGGGCCCTGGAAGCTGTCCGCCTTCAGCTCCACCACTGGATATTCCGCCTTCGTCCCCAATCCAACCTACGGCGGACCGGGCAAGCCCAAGATCGCCAAGTTCGAGGAGATTCCGTTCACCAGCGACACGGCAGAGTTCGATGCCTTGCGCTCGGGAGAGCTTGACTACGGCTACTTGCCCTCCGAGGACATCTCCCAGGAGAGCTACTTCAAGTCCAAGGGCTACACGATCGCGCCTTGGACCGACTTCGGATTCAACGACTTCTTCGTCAACTTCCTGAGTCCCAAGGTGGGCCCCATCTTCCGCCAGCTCTATATCCGCCAGGCTTTGCAGAAGCTGGTCAACCAGCCGCAGATCTCCAAGGACATCTACCACGGCACCGCCTATCCCACCTACGGACCGGTTCCGGTCCAACCGCCCAATCCCTATATCTCCAAGGCGGTCAAGGCCAACCCCTATCCCTTTAGCGTTTCCGGGGCCAAGAAGCTGCTCTCCACGCACGGCTGGTCGATCCACCCCAACGGCACCGACACCTGCACTGACCCGGGGACCGGCTCCAACCAGTGCGGGGCCGGGATCACCAGTGGCGAGGCCCTGAACTTCACCGAATTGGTGGCGACCGGATCGGCTCCCTTCACCGCGGAAGTCGAGTCCATTCAGTCCAACTGGTCGGACGTGGGGATCCACGTGACCCTTCATCAGGAATCGCCGGACCAGATCTTCGCTGGCCTTGAGCCCTGCTCAGATGGCAACGCTGGTTGCCAGTGGGAGATGGCCAACTTCGGGGCACCTGGCGAGACTCCGACCTACTCGCCGGAATACCTGCCCACAGGCGGCCCCTGGTTCGCCACTGACGGGGCCAACAACGTCCAGGGCTACAGCAACCCGACCATGGACGCCAGGATCGCGGCCACCGAGACCAACTCATCGCCATCCGCGGTTCGGGCCTTCGGTACTTTCGCGGCGGAGAACCTGCCCAACATCTGGGAGCCCGACTACGACTACCAGCTCTCGGTGATCAGTCCCAAGCTGCACGGGGCGGTACCGCAAGATCCGAACTTGAACCTCTATCCGCAGGACTGGACTCTCAGCTCCTAGGTCCAGCAAGCAACTCCGACTTTCCACGGCGCGGCGCGAGCCGTGGCCAGGGTTGATCCCTTGGCCACGGCTTCTGACTATCTGGAGGCCCGCCGCCCATTTGTTTAGGCAAGCCCGGAGGGGCCGGCCTCGACGCGCTGCCACTCCTCTTAAT
>JBAQYY010000005.1:0-2679 GCA_049790415.1 Candidatus Dormiibacterota bacterium
ACACTTGGCAACGGTCGCGTCCATTTGACGGATCGTTGCCATACGTCGTCCGGTACCGGTGGTCGTGGAGGCTCGCGGAAGGGGCGATGATCCCTTTGGGGGTGGCCAAGCGCCAGCGGAAACTTCGACGTTCTCGAGGTAGGGATAGTCCTGGTTGGTGCCAAAGGTTGCTTTTAGCCCCGGCATGGCGCGTTCCGCGCAGGCGCCCATGCCCGAGAGCGCCGACCAATAGATCCCATACGTAAGGGGGTGGTTGGCGAGGAGCCTCCGCTCGAACGGGGTGGGTTCGAGCTTGGGCGGGGACATGCCATTTGAGACCTCGGCCAGGGCCAGCTGGTCGACTGCCGACGCAGTCGGTGTGGACGGTGTGTTGCTGGTGCTCATCGCCCCCAACGCCTCAGAGATAGTTGCCGACGAGCATATGGCTGGCCCCGTCCCGTGCACGAGCTGGCACATAGCGGCGATCAGGTAGTTCGCCGACCCGTCAACTGCTTGGGCGACGGGGCTCAATGGGTTGTCCAGCCTTGAGCCGATCTGCTCCAGGCTCAGCCCCTCGAGCGCCGCTGGCGAAGCACTGGCAGCGACGTTGACGTACTGGTCGCCGATGTCGACGAAGGGGAGGAACTGCTGTGGGTCGAACGCGTGATAGGCGGCCTGTTGAGCAGCGGTCATCGTCTGGAGCCTCTTATAGCTACCTTCGCTGTCCGGCACCGAAGAGGAGAGCTCGGTCGGCTCGAAGCGGAAATAGGGGCTCGAATATCGTGCACCTACGAAGGTCCAGCTCGCCAGGTGTGCCTGTTGCCTCACGTCAAATCCTCCGGGAAGCCTGATTCGTTGCCTCACCTAAAACCTCCGGATGAAGACTCGGGTTGAAGGCCCGATTCACCTGCGGTTTGACCGGCGCGGGAGCTTTGGCCAGCGCCAGGTTCTCGAGTTGTTGGGTGAGGTCGTGGATCTGGCGGTAGAGCTCACCGGGCCGGACGCCGGCCATGGTCGCCTCCAGGCGGGCCCGGTCGGCTTTGGTGATGTCTTTCCTGGCCATGGTCCGGGCAAAGGGGGTGCTGGCCCGGTCATAGCGCTTGGTGACCTTGGACCCGGTTCGTTGCTTGGAGAGGAGCTTTTGCTGGGCCAACAGGTAGTTGGTGTACCCCATGTCGAGGGCCCAGACCGCATTGAGGACCGAGAGCTCTTTGTCGGTGTCGAAGCGCAGGTAGCCGACCAGCTCGCGCACATGGGTCCAGTTCTTCTGCTCGACGTGGGCCCCGTCGTTCTTGTTGCCCGAGCGCGACCGGGTGAAGGTGATCTTGTGCTCGGTGCAGTAGTTGAACAGGTGATGGTTGATGAATTCGCTTCCGTTGTCAGAGTCGATCCCGATGATGGGAAAGGGGAACTGGCCGATGACGTATTCGATGGCTTCGAAGACCCAGATGGCCGCCTTGTTCTTGACACTTCGGTTGATGGTCCACCCGGTGAAGATGTCCGTCACCGTGAGCGTGAAGCAGAACTCGCCCGACGAGTTGCCCCCCTCGTGGCCGACCAGGTCGATCTCGACGAACCCGGGCATATTCTCGCTCCATTCGGCCCAGGTGCGGACCGGGATCTGTGATTTGAGCAACGTGCCGGGCTTGGTGTGGCTGCGGCCCCGGGGGAACAATTTGGCTCGCTCGGGGGCCAGGTGGCGATCGATGCTCGCCGCTGACATAGAGACCAACACGGCGGCATCTGCGTCGGTCATGACGAGGTCGCCGTCGCGGCGCAAGAGGGGGACGATGGTGGCCAACATGGGGGCCAGGCGCTTGCCGGCCGGCGTGCGGGTCAGCATCCAGCAGATGGTGAGAGCGGCCACCACGTGGGAGCCGAACTTCGGGGTGCGGGTCGCCCGCGGCCGAGCGATCCTGAGCGTGCCGGCCCGGCGGATGGCGGCCCGGCAGTGGTCCCGGTGCCAGCCGGTCAGCTCGACCAGCTCGTCGAGGATCCTTGATTTCTCCGACCTCGACCCCCGCTTGTAACTGGTTGCCAACTTCTTGGTCACTGCCTGACGTTGCCCCATCGAAAGCTCCATGACGTAAGGCGTAACCCAGACCGTCAGCGCCCTCTGGGATCCCCCCGAAGCGGAGGTTTCTTCATGAGGCAACGTATAGGGCTACGCGGAGGTTTCTGATGAGTCAACGCGGTGTGGGTAGATATCGGTCGACGATGAGTACACTGCGTTGCTCAGGTTTGTGAAGGTGCCGAACTTGGAGAGGGCCACGAGCAGTGCCCAGCGCTGGAGCGCGCAGTAAGGGCAGAACTCGGCGCCTACGTAGACGACCGCTCCGTCCGTCGCTGCGGTAGAGGCAATTGGCGTGACCTTGGTTGGCGGAGAGACAGACGCCGGTAGGCCGACGGCAGCCAACGTCGTGCCCGGGACGCTAACGCCTGCTTCGAAGTAAGCAGCGAGACGGTCCTTGGCCTGCCCGCCGCCGGCGGGCAAGGTGAGCAGTAATAAGGTCCCGACAGCGGCGGCCAGTGCGGACAACACGAGCGGCCGCCGTGCCCGCGACTGGTGGCGCAGCCGCACCGCGGCCTCCGGCCCGAAGTCTTCGTCGGGCTCAGTGGCGATCGTCGCATGGCGCAGGTCGTCGAAGACCGGGAGCGACGCCACCGCGTCGGCTGCGCTCTGGTTGACGGGGTCGAGCC
>JBAQYY010000006.1:0-27780 GCA_049790415.1 Candidatus Dormiibacterota bacterium
CTCATCGCCGGCGGGCGAGCCACCGGCAACCTCGAGGACCGGCTCTACCCGGTCCGCAAGAAGATCGAAAACAGGGTCCGGATGCTCGCTCTGGCCGATCCGGAGTCGCACGGCATTTTCACCGTCACCAGCCTGTCCTCAACCACCATGGTCTACAAGGGCCAGCTGAGCGCTGGTCAGTTGGAAGGGTACTTCCCGGACCTCAAGGCGCCTGACCTCGAGAGCGCGCTGGCCCTGGTCCACCAACGGTTCAGTACCAACACCGAACCGAGCTGGCGACTAGCCCAGCCCTTTCGTTTCCTGGCTCACAACGGCGAGATCAACACCCTGCGCGGAAACGTCAACTGGATGCACGCTCGCGAGCGTGGCTGGCGCCATCCCATCTGCGGGGTGCCGGCCCAGCAGCTGCTGCCCGTGATCGCCCCCGGCGGGAGCGACTCTGCCGCCCTCGACAACGCCGTGGAGCTGCTGGTCCGCAGCGGCCGGAGTCTGGCCGAGGCGATGCTGATGATCGCGCCCGAAGCCTGGGAGTCGGACCCGGAGATTCCCGCGGCGGTGCGCGAGTTCTACCGCTTCCAGAGCAACTTCCTGGAGCCCTGGGATGGTCCGGCGGCGCTGGCCTTTAGCGATGGCCGCTGGATCGGCGCCTCGCTCGACCGCAACGGCCTTCGGCCTGCCCGCTATTTGATCACCGACGACATGGTGGTCCTCGCCTCAGAGATGGGAGTTGTCGACGTCAAAGCCAGCCAGATCCGCCGCAGCGGCCGGCTAGGGCCGGGCCAGATGCTGCTGGTCGACACCGCCCGCGGTCGGGTCGTTGGGGATGCGCAAGTCAAAGCGGCGGCGGCACGGCGCCGCCCCTACCGGCAGCTCAATCAGGCCAGCCTCTTCACCCTCCCGGACGAGCTGGACCGGACCACCCAGCCTCCTCCGCACCTCGCCTCCGAAATCGCCTCCGCGCAGGTCAGCCATGGCTACACCGAAGAGGAACTACTCCACGTGTTGGCCCCCAGCGCCGTGACCGGCCACGAGCCGGTCAGCTCGATGGGGAACGACACCCCTCTGGCTGTGCTCTCCCACGGACCCCGGCTCCTCTTTGACTATTTCAGCCAGGGGTTTGCCCAGGTCACCAATCCCGCCATCGACTCCATCCGCGAGCGCCTGGTGATGTCACTTCGCACCACCCTCGGAAGCGGCGGGGAGATGCTGAAGAGACTCTCCGAACCCCGGCTCCGGCTCGAGCTTCCCCACCCCATCCTGACCGACTCGGCGCTGGGCAGCATCCGCCGCGACCTGTCTCAGACCCTGCCCAGCCGCACGCTGGCCGCGGTCTTTGACGCCACTGGTGATGGTGCGGCCTTGGAGTTGGCTCTGGACGAGCTCTGCCAAGAGGCTCGCCAGGCGGTCGACCAAGGGGTCGCCGTCCTGGTGATCAGCGACCGCCACGCGGACGCGGATCGCGCGCCGATTCCGACCTTGCTCGCCCTCGGTGCGGTCCACCAAGAACTGGTCAAAGCCGGCAACCGCGCGGCTCTCAGCTTGGTGGTGGAGACCGGCGACGCCCGCACCGTCCACCACGTCGCCTGCCTGATCGGCCACGGCGCCGAGGCCGTCAATCCCTACCTGGGTTTGGCCACGGTGGCGGCGCTGACCTGCTCCGGGGAGTTGGAAACGCCTCGGAGCCGGCTGCAGGCCAGGGAGGCCTACGTCGGCTCGCTGACGTCCGGCCTGCTCAAGGTGATGTCGAAGATGGGTATCTCGACCTTGCAGAGCTACTGCGGCGCCCAGGTGTTCGAGGCCATCGGTCTGGACAACTCAGTCATGGCCCGGTGCTTCAGGGGCACCCCATCCCGACTGGGCGGCGCGGACTTCTCCGTCCTCGCCGAGGAGGTGCTCATCCGCCACCGACGCGCCTTCAACAAGGCGGGCGACGCAGCGGTGGCCCTGGGCGGCGACCACCAGTGGCGGCACGTTGGGGAGACTCACGCCTGGAACCCGGAGACCGTAGCCGCCCTGCAACACGCCGTTCGCAGTGAGGACGGACCTCACTTTCGCCAGTTCACCGAGCTGGTCAACGCCGAGTCGGCCCCAGCCTCTACCCTGCGCCACCTACTGGAGTTCAGCGCAGGCACAGAGGTGCCTCTGGAAGAGGTCGAGCCGGCCACCCGGATCGTCCGTCGCTTTGTGACCGGAGCTATGTCGCTGGGGTCGATCAGCAGAGAGGCTCACGAGACCCTCGCCCTGGCCATGAACCGGATCGGGGGGAAGAGCAACACCGGCGAGGGCGGCGAGGACCCAGCGCGGTTCATACCCGATTCCGATGGCGGCTCGCGGCGCAGCGCCATCAAGCAGGTCGCCTCCGCCCGCTTCGGGGTCACCATCAACTTCCTGGTCAACTCCGACGTCGTCCAAATCAAGATCGCCCAGGGGGCGAAGCCGGGAGAGGGTGGCCAGCTGCCGGGTCACAAGGTCGATGCCGCCATCGCCCGGCTGCGCCATGCCGTGCCCGGCGTGGAATTGATCTCCCCTCCCCCGCACCACGACATCTACTCCATCGAGGACCTAGCCCAGCTCATCTGGGACCTGAAACAGGCCAACCCGGAAGCCCTGGTCAGCGTCAAACTGGTGGCCCAGGCCGGGGTCGGCACGGTGGCCGCCGGGGTAGTCAAGGCCAAGGCCGACCACATAACCATCTCCGGCCACGACGGCGGCACCGGAGCCGCTCCCCTCTCCTCCATCAAACACGTGGGAATCCCCTGGGAACTGGGCTTGGCCGAGACCCAGCAGACGCTGGTTCGCCAGGGGCTCCGATCGCGGGTCATCCTCCAGACCGACGGCGGTCTCCGAACTGGGCGCGACGTGGTGGTAGCGGCGCTTCTGGGAGCCGAGGAGTTTGGCTTCGCCACCGCCGCCCTGGTGGCCACCGGTTGCATCCTGATGCGGGTCTGTCATCTCAACAGTTGCCCGGTGGGAATCGCTACCCAGGATCCGGTTCTGCGGCGACGCTTCACCGGCGCACCGGAGCACGTCGTCCGTTTCTTCATGCTGGTGGCCGACGACGTCCGGAGGCTGATGGCGGCGCTGGGGTTCCGCACCATGGCGGAGATGGTCGGCCGGGTGGACCGTCTCCAGCCGGCGCGCACGCCCAGGCCATGGAAGGCGGCGGGCCTTGACCTAGGCCCACTCCTGGAGCCGCCGGAGACGACCGTGGCGGCACTCCTGAGGGGTCGCCTGGGCCAGGATGCCTCGGCTCTCTCCCACACGAGTCACCAGGAACACCACCTGGAATCGGCGCTTGACGTCCGCCTCGGGCGTCACATTTTCTCCGCCTTGGAGCAAGGCCGTCCGGCCTGGGTTCGCTCAACCGTGCGCAACTCCCAGCGGGCGGTCGGCGCCCGTCTGAGTGGGGAGGTGATCCGCCGCTTCGGGGAGGCTGGTTTGCCGCCGGACTCGATCCAGGTTGGCCTGCACGGGGTAGCTGGTCAGAGCCTGGGAGCCTGGCTGGCGCCGGGGATCTCCCTGACCTGCACCGGCGCAGCCAACGACTACCCCGGCAAGGGATTGAGCGGAGGCCGACTGGTGGTCCGCACTTCCCGTGGCTCCCGTCGCCGCGCCGCTGACAACGTGATCGTGGGCAACGTCGCGCTCTACGGCGCCACCTCCGGGGAAGCGTATTTCGCCGGGCAGGCGGGGGAGCGATTCGCCGTGCGCAACAGCGGCGCCACCGCCGTGGTCGAAGGAATCGGGGCTCACGGCTGCGAGTACATGACCGGCGGAACGGTCTTGGTGCTGGGGTCGGTCGGCCGCAACTTCGCGGCCGGCATGGCGGCTGGAACGGTATTCGTGCTGGAACGAGGAACAACTGCCCGGCGCTACCTCAATCGGGCCTCGATAGACCTTGGACGGCCTCGGGCGGGAGACCTGGAGGTCGTCCAGCAGCTGCTCGAGCTCCACCTGCTCTACACCGGAAGCTGGCAGGCTCGAGCCTGGCTGCGGGATTGGGCCACCGTGGAAAGCCACCTGGAGGTGGTTCACCCCGACCCGAAGGCGGTCTCGGTAACGCCCTCGGCGCCTCTCCACCTCCCCGAGGCCGCGCGCGCTATGGCCTCAGCCTGATCCGAATGGCAGATCCCGTCGCCTTCCTCAAACACCAGCGCCAGCTCGGGCCCGACCGGCCGCCCGAGCAGCGGGTTCGCGACTACGACGAGGTCCACGTGGCCCTGCCCGCCGCCGACCTCGCGGTGCAGGCAGGTCGCTGCATGAACTGCAGCATTCCCTTTTGCCACCACGCCTGTCCGCTGCACAACCTGATCCCCGACTGGAACACACTGGTGCGCCGGGAGAGCTGGGAGCGGGGCCTGGAGCGCCTCCACCGGACCAACAACTTCCCCGAGTTCACCGGGCGCCTCTGCCCGGCTCCCTGCGAGGCGAGCTGCGTGCTCTCGATCAATGACGAGCCGGTGGCCATCAAGGAAGTGGAGCGCAGCCTGATCGACCGCGGCTTTGAGGAGGGCTGGGTTCAGCCCCAGCCGGCCCAGGTTTCCACGGGCCGCAAGGTGGCCGTGGTCGGTTCCGGCCCGGCCGGTCTGGCCGCCGCCCAGCAGCTGTCCCGGGCCGGACACGCGGTGACCGTTTACGAGGAGGCCGACCGCCCGGGCGGACTTCTGCGCTATGGCATTCCTGATTACAAGCTGCCCAAGCAGATGGTCGACCGACGCCTGGAGCAGATGGAGGCCGAGGGGGTCACCTTCCACTGTGGCGTCCGGGTTGGCCGCGACGTCGCCGCCTCTGAGTTGAGCGCCTCATTCGACGCGGTCGGACTAGCAGTGGGCGCCCGGCAGCCCCGCGAACTGGCTATCCCTGGTCGAGAGCTTCACGGGGTGCACCTGGCCATGGACTACCTGGAACAGCAGAACCGCCGCGTCGCCGGTGCGGTGCTGCCACCCGGCACAGAGCTGATATCGGCGGCCGAGCGGCGGGTGGTCATCCTCGGCGGCGGGGATACTGGCGCCGACTGCCTCGGCAACGCCCACCGCGAGGGCTGCCGCAGCGTGACCCAGCTCGAGATAATGCCCGAGCCCCCCCGCCAGCGCGCTCCCGGAAACCCCTGGCCCGACTGGCCTCTGATCCTGCGCACCTCCCCGGCCCACGAAGAGGGTGGCCAGCGCAGTTTCAGCGTCGAGACGGTGGCCTTTGGCAGCGCCAACCTGGGGGTTGAATGGCTTCAGTTGCGCCAGGTGCAACTGCTGCCCGGCCCCGACCTGCACCTCGCCCCTCGCCCGGTGCCCAGGAGCGAGACCCGGGTCGAGGCCGACTTGGTCCTGCTCGCCCTCGGCTTCACCGGCACCGCTGCAGTCGAGATCACCAGCCAGCTCCAACTGAATGTCGACGCCCGGGGAAGATTGCTGACCGACCCGTTAGGCCGGACCGGCGCGGCCGGCGTATTCGCATTCGGCGACGCCGTGCGCGGCGCCTCCCTGGTGGTGCACGCGATCGCGGATGGCCGTCGTGCTGCGGCGGCCATCGACGCTGCGCTGCGCTCCCCCGCAACCTAACCGCGCCGCACGCGCCGACCCCCCTTGGTGGGCACTTTGCGGGGCTAGTCAGGTGTGTAGCTCACACGTAGATCTCGTCATTCATTCGTGTGGCTGAGCCGGTGACGGCAGAGGGCGCTTGCTGCGAAATTCGTCGGAACCCGGCCGCCTGGGCCGGAGGCAAATTGCGTGGACCGCGAGAAAAGGAGAGTGCGCAGCATGTACATCCCGTCGCCCACTTGGCTCAACTCCGGCGACAACGCCTGGCAACTGACCGCCGCCACCTTCGTGGGCCTCCAGTCGCTACCGGGCCTTGCCGTCCTCTACGGCGGCGTGGTCAAGCGCAAGTGGGCAGTCAGTTCCATGGTCATGTGCTTCTACGCCTTCGCCGCCGTCTTGGTGGTCTTTGTACTGGCCGGATTCAATGTGGGCTTCGGTCATCCCTGGGTGGGCAGCCTGATTGGCTTTCCCCAGCCCGTCCTGACTGCTCTCGGGGAGACGTCCCGCGCGAACATACCTCTGCTCGACGGACTCATGCCCAAGTTTGAGTTCCCCCAGTCGTCGCTGGTTTACTTCCAGTTCGTCTTCGCGGCCATCACGCCCATCATCCTGGCCGGCGGCCTCTTCGGACGGATCAACTTCAAGGCCTGGATGATCTTCGTACCGGTCTGGTCGCTGCTGGTCTACAGCGTCAACTGCTTCCTCCTCTGGGGCGGCGGATGGCTGGCCCAAATGGGAGTGGTCGACTTCAGCGGCGGCTACGTCATCCACGTTGCCGCCGGTATCTCGGGGTTCGTAGGGGCCGCGGTCATCGGACCCCGGACCCTCAAGGACCAGCAGGACTTCAAGCCCAACAACCTGCTGCTAGCGGCGGTCGGCGCCGGCATCCTCTGGCTGGGCTGGAACGGCTTCAACGGCGGCGACCCTTACTTCGCCAACGCCGATGCCTCGACGGCCATCCTCAACACCAACTTGGCGACCGGGGTGGCGATGTTGGTGTGGTTCATGTTCGACTACTGGTTCAACGGCAAAATCTCATTCATCGGGGCGGTCAACGGCCTCATCTGTGGGCTGGTCGCGATCACCCCGGCGGCGGGCTATGTGGATGGCTACGGGGCCATGATGGTGGGCCTCTTCGGGGCCATGATTCCCTGGCTGACCATGAACAAGATGGCTGGCCGCTGGCCCTTCCGGAGGGTTGACGACACCCTCGGCGTTATCCATACCCACTACACCGCGGGTGCGGTGGGAGGCATTCTGGTTGGCTTCATCGCCAACCCGGCCGTGGCCGAGTACGTGGGCGTGCACGGCAGCTCCAACGTCAGCGTGGCTGGGCTCTTCGCCGGCAACCCTCACCAACTGCTGGTGCAGGTGATCGGACTGTTGGTGATCACGATCTATGACGGCGCCATGACCTTCCTGATCTTCAAGGCCATCGGATTCTTCGTGCCACTGCGGATGAACGACTACGAACTCGAGCATGGCGACCGGGTGCTATTCCAACACGAAGTCTTCGAGCTCCATAACCCAATCCCTCCGCCGGAACCCCTCTAACCGCCCACCTCAAACCCAGCCCTAGTTCCCGACCTGGGGTCCGTGGCCAGCGCCCATCTGGAGGCGCTGGCCACCCTGCCCCGGTGACCGTTGCAAGTGCCCGACTAGAATCCCAGCGGGGAGCGGTCGCCTAGTTGGCCGAGGGCGCGGCACTGGAAATGCCGTAAGGGGGCAACCCCTTCGAGGGTTCGAATCCCTCCCGCTCCGCTCCGGCGCTCTGCTTGCGGGCCAAGACCGGGGCCAGGATGACCGACCCGGACCGGTAGTCCCATCGGGGCCCGCCCGGCGATCGCCGCTTCCCTAGTGGCGAGCCCAGGGGCCGCAGTCCCATCATCCGGGGGAGCATTCAGACTGCAGGGAGGCTCATGGACCGTCCTCGCTACTCGCTCATCCGCGACTACGGGATCATCGGCGATCTTCATAGCGCCGCCCTGGTCGACCGCCTGGGATCGATCGATTGGTTCTGCGCCCCTCGTTTCGACAGCCCAACGGTTTTCGCTCGGATCTTGGATGCCGACAAGGGCGGCTCCATGACCGTGATTCCCGACGGCGACTACATCTCCGACAGTCGCCACTACCTGCCGGGAACCAACATTTTGGTGACGGGCTTGAGCAGTGCCCAAGGTCGACTCCTGATCACCGACTTCATGGTTGCCAAAGAGCAGCTCCACCAACACGACGATGACCACATCCTGGTCCGCCAGCTGGAGGCCCCCGACGGCAAGCTCCAGGTCAAGGTGGTGGTCGACGCCCGGTTTGACTACGGCCGCCAGGAACCTGAGGTGGAGCTCAAGCCGGCCAGCCAGTGCCTGATCCTCAAGCATCAGGACCTCCACCTGCACTTCGACGGTCCCGGAGTTTGGGAACGGGAGGGGCGCGGTCTGGTCCAGCATCTCGAGATCGTCCCGGGGGAGCCCCAGTCGGTGCTCCTGCGCTACGACGGGACCAAGTCTCATCATCGGGACTACGACCCCCAGAAACTGCGGCAACTAACCCAGCGCTTCTGGGAGGACTGGATAAAGCGCTGTGAGTACGACGGTCCCTACCTCGACCTTGTCTTCCGCAGCGCCCTGGTGCTGAAGCTGCTCATCTACGCCCCCGAGGGTTCCATCGTGGCCGCCCCGACAAGCTCGCTACCGGAGTGGATCGGCGGCCAGCGCAACTGGGATTACCGCTACACCTGGCTGCGCGATTCCGCCTTTCTGCTCTACGCCCTCCAGCTCCTCGGCTACCACGAGGAAGCGGCCAACTTCATCTCCTGGCTGGAGCGGGTGCACAAGGACAACCCCAACCACTTCCAGATCATGTACGGCATCGACGGACGTACCGACGTCGCCGAGACCGAACTCCAAGAACTGGAGGGCTATCAGGGCTCGCGTCCGGTGCGCATCGGCAACGGCGCAGCTGATCAGAAGCAGCTCGACATCTACGGCGAGGTGGTCGACAGCGCCTACCTGCACCTCCGCTACGGCAAGGTCAAGGTGGCGCCCATGCACGGCACCCTGGTCGACATGGTGGATAAGGCCATGAATGAGTGGCAGGAGCCCGACAACGGCATCTGGGAGATGCGGGGAGGGCCCCAGCAATTCGTCTACAGCAAGCTTCTCTGCTGGGTGGCCCTGGACCGAGGCATCAGCCTGACTCGGGAGCTCAAGGTCGACAGGAAGCGCCGGGAGAAGTGGGTCTGGGCCCGAGAGGAGATCCGGCACACCATCCTCACTCGGGGCTGGAGCGACAAGCTGGGATCGTTCCGCCAGGTGCTGGACGAGGACCAGCTCGACGCCACCTCCTTGATGATTCCCCTCCTCCGCTTTCTCTCCCCGCTCGATCCCCGCATGCGCCAGACGATCAAGACCATCCAGCGAGACCTCACCGACGAGAACGGTTTCGTCTACCGCTACCGCCGCGACGATGGCCTGGGCGCCAGCGAGGGCACCTTCCTGCTCTGCTCCTTCTGGCTGGTGGATAACCTCGCCCTTCAGGGCCAGATCGTGCCCGCCCGGGACCTCTTCGAGCGCCTAACCAGCCACGGCAACGATCTGGGTCTGTTCTCCGAGGAGCTCGACCCCGACAGTGGCGAGCTGCTGGGCAACTTCCCTCAGGCCTTCACCCACCTGGCGATAGTCAATGCCGCCGCCCATCTGGAGCGCGCCGCCGAGAACCGGGGCCCCCTGGCGCGAGACTTGACCTGACCGACCATCTGCCTGGGCTCCAGCGAAGTCGCCACAATTGCTAGGTGGCGATGCTAGAAGTTGACTTTGACCCGGTCGACGAAATTACCGTCGGGGTGGAGGGCGAGCCGGGCTCGCGGGTCTTCTTCTTGGAGGCCAGCCAGGGCTCACGGCGCTGCACTTTGATGCTGGAGAAGGTCCAGCTTCAGGAACTCGGCGGGCAGCTCCTGCAATTGCTCGAACCGCCGGCCCGTCGCAGTGGAGCCTCTAGGGATCCAGTCACCCGACCGGGCGACCCGCCTGGATGGCGAGTGGGCAACATCCAACTCTCCCTCGACGAGGAAGCCGGCCAGTGCACTGTCCTGCTCGAGGAGCGCCGCCGACTGACCCTAGTTGAGGGCGAGGAAGAGCTAGCTGAGCTGGAGACAACTGCCGATACCGAGGAGGCGGCCGAGGACGACGATCCTGACCTCAGGGTCGCTCGACTGGTAGCCACCATCGACCAGGTCCGCGGTCTGGCGGAGCGCGCCTTGCAGGTGATCGAGGGGGGCCGGCCGACCTGCCCCCTCTGCCACCTGCCCATCAATCCCCAGGGCCACGTCTGCCCGGCCAGCAACGGCCATCACCGAGCCTGAGCGCCCGCTCCGATAGGATGGCCCGCGACCGCGTAACCGGTCGATTACTGACATCTTCAGCACACGGGAGCTTGGCCAGATGGGACGATGGCAGATTCTCAGGGCCGCCTCGGTCCTCCCCGGGCTGGCCTTGGTTCTCCTTCTGAGTTCCTGCGGTGCTTCGTTTGACGCCGGGGTCATTCCCAGCAGTAGCCCCCAGACCCCGACCCAGGTCTTCGCCAGCCCCAGCGCATCCGCGAGTACTTCGCCCAGCCCCTCGGCCAGCGCCTGTACCTCGCCGGACACGTCGGCGACCTACACCTTGTCGGGAGCCCAGACCCTGGCCGGCAACCTGCAAATCAAGGACCAGACGGTGGGCACCGGGAAGACCGTCAAGGTCGGTGACACGGTCAAGGTGACCTACACCGGGACCCTGCCCGACGGAACTGTCTTCGACAGCAGTTCCGCCGACAACAAGGGCAAACCGGTCAGCTTCACCCTGGCCGCCGGCAAGGTCATCCAAGGTTGGGTTGAGGGGATCCCGGGGATGCGGGTTGGGGGTACTCGAGAACTAGTGATCCCGGCGGCGCTTGCCTACGGCTGCACCGCGACCGGATCCATCCCCGTCAATTCCACCCTGATCTTCACGGTCAAGCTCACCGCGGTCAGCTGACCCTCGGTAGGCCCCGGGGAGCAGGTCGGAGACGCGGCTCTGAATCTGCCGGCTGACGGCCAGCGGGTCCTGGCCGAGGGGGTGAAACGGCTCCCCCAGGCGGACTTGGATCACCCCTCGCCGAGGTATCAGCCTGTGCTTGGGGAGGATCTTCTCGGTGCCCCAGACAGCACAGGGAAGCACCGCCGCCCCCGACCTTGTCGCCAGGAATCCAGCCCCGCCCTCGAACTCCATGAGTCCCCCCTGGGCTCGGTGGCCCTCCGGGAAGAGGAGCAGGGCCCCACCGGATTGGAGGACGGCCAGGGCCGAACGGATGGCAAGCCGGTCGGACGTGCCTCGGCGGACCGGGATGCAATTGCAGCGAATGAGGAATCCCCCCAGCACCGGGTTGGCGAAGAGCTCGGCCTTGGTCAGGGCGTGGAGGACTCGGGGCAGAAGAGCGGCCCAGAGCAGCGGGTCGAAGTTGGACACGTGGTTGGAGCAGATGAGCAGGGGGCCGTCACCGGGAACATTGCCCATTCCTTCGACGCGCACCCCGCCCGCCGCGACCAGCCCGACCAGGGCCCGCAGGACACGCCGGGTCAGCCTGAGCAAAGCGGACTGAGTGCCATCCAGGCGGGTCCCGGGCAGGCCCCGCGAGCTGGCGCGCCGGCTTCCTTGGCTCCCTACCGGGGTCATGCGTACCTCCTCCTCTCCCTTGATCGCGGCCGACTGCCCCCTGGAGGATTCGAACCTCCGACCGTCGCCTTAGAAGGGCGCCGCTCTAATCCACTGAGCTAAGGGGGCGTCGCTCGGGGTCATTTTGACGGCTGGGGCGGCCGCTCCCCTGCTGGTGGCAAGCATGTTGGGTCGTCCGGGGAGGGCGGAGCGGAGGCAATTCCTTACGATGGCGTAAGTGCCTCCGTCCCCCCCCGACCAGGCAGTCACGCGCTGCTACCTGGTCCGCCACTGTGATGTCGCCAATCCAGACGGCGTTCTCTACGGCCACCTACCCAACTTTCCTCTCAGCGAAAAAGGCCGCGGACAAGCGGAGACGCTGGGCAATTACCTGGCTCTCTCACGCATCGCCGCCATCTACAGCAGCCCCTT
Source organism: Candidatus Dormiibacterota bacterium (assembly GCA_049790415.1). Taxonomy (GTDB): domain Bacteria; phylum Chloroflexota; class Dormibacteria; order Aeolococcales; family Bog-877; genus Bog-877. Next base: position 11,636 of record JBAQYY010000006.1, read on the forward strand.
GCAGAGAGCCCAGGAAACCTCATCCTTGCTGGCTCAGGAGCTCTCCCCCACCCCACCGGTGATGGAGCGCCCGGCTTTGGTGGAAGCCGAGTTCGGCCGCTACCTCCAGGGCACCAGCTATCGGGACGTGGTCTGGCGCAAGCCGCGCTGGTGGGTGCACATGGTCTGGCCGGGCCTGGTCCCCGGTGACGAAGCCATGGGGAAGATGGCCCGACGGGTGGAGAGCGTCATCTTGGAGGGCCTTCGCGACCACCGCGGGGGTGCCTTCGTCTGCATCAGCCACGGCGACCCCATCCAGGCGTTCTGGGCGACCTCGGATGGCCGTTGGCCCTGGGCACTGCACCGCCTCCAGTGCGCCAAAGGCGGACTGCTCGAACTCCGATACCAGGGGGACAGGCTGCTCGAGAAGACCTACCTGTCTCCTCAAGACCTGGCAGCGGCTGTCGCTTCCCGCCCTGGAAGAGCTGCCGTCAGCGTTTCCGAAACAGCTGAACCGTCGCCGCCGACGGTCTAGGCGAGGAAGCCGTCCCCACCTGGGGAGGGCGGCTTCTCCTCGGCCCGGCCTGGCCTGAGGAGTGAAATCGCCCCCCGGATGGGGTCAAAGTGACGGTCGGCCACCCGCTCTTTGAGCGGAATGATCGAGTTGTCGGTGATCTTGATGTGCTCGGGGCAGACCTCGGTACAGCACTTGGTGATGTTGCAAAGCGCGATGCCCGCCTCGCCACGCAGTTGGGGAATCCGATTGGCGACGTCCTTGGGATGCATTTCCAAAGAAGCCATCCGGACCATGAAGCGGGGACCGAAGAAACGCTTGGCCCCCTCGTGCTCGCGGAGGACGTGACAGACATCCTGGCAGAGGAAGCACTCGATGCAGCGGCGCTGCTCGCTGACGCGCTCGATGTCCTGCTGAAACATGACAAAAGGGGCATGCACCCCGGGGGCGGGGGTGAAAGGCTGAATCCGCTGATTTACCTGGTAATTCCAGCTGACATCGGTGACCAGGTCCTCGATCGTGGGAAACACCTGCATCGGCCGGACCGAGATTTCGCTAGCGGTTTCCAAGACCTCGTCGACCCGGGTCTTGCACATCAGCGCAGGGCGTCCGTTGATCTCCGCACTGCAAGAGCCGCATTTACCCGCCTTGCAGTTCCAGCGACAGGCTAGGTCGGCTGTGCCATTGGCTTGGATCCAGTGGATGGCGTCGAGCACCACCATGCCCTCGATCTGGGGCACCGAGAACTGCTCCAGGTTTCCCCCGGAGGCGTCTCCGCGCCACACCTTGAACTTGACGTGGCGATCGGTGGAGCCGTCCTCGTAGGCGATCCGCAGCTTGGTGGGACGCTCGTCCTCCGGTGAGGTGACCACCCTGGGCACCGGCTGACCCTTGAGGCGGGCCTGAACCTTGGCCTCGGCCGCGTCGGCGATCGCCGTGGCGGCCACCCTGGTCTCGCCCTCGGTGAGCTTGCGGAGGTTCTCCGGCATAGCCGTGAGCGGGGTTCGGACCACCTCCATGCGTCCGTCCTTGCCCAGCCTGGTGACCAGGTTGACCTGAGCCAGCTCGGGATCACGTTCGGGATAGTCGAGCCGCCACTGCGAGCCCCGGCTCTCGCGGCGCTCCAGACCGGAGCGGACAATAGCCTCACTGACGGTGAGCATGAAGAGATCGTCCCGAGCGCCGCTGAATCCGGGGTTGTAGGCGGCAGTCCCGGGCACCCGGATCCGCTTGGCCCTCTCCTGGAGTTCCAGAATCTCCTCCAGCGTGTCCCGCAGCGAGTCCTCGGTGCGGGCGATGGCAGCCCCCGACTGCATGGCGTTCTGGAGCGCGCGGTGGAGCTGGAAGGGATCTTCTCCTTTGCCCCCTGAAAGGGGGCGGAGCAGGAGCTCTCTCTCGGCTTCGACGTCAGCCTGGCGCACCCGGGGCAGCAGGTTGCGCGAGCGGGCGTATTCCGCCGCCGCCTCCCCCGCCCTTCTGCCGAAGACCAGAATGTCGCCCAGCGAGTTGCCGCCCAGACGGTTGGCCCCATGCAGCCCTGCCGCGACCTCCCCGGCAGCGTAGAGGCCGAGCACCGAGGTGGCCGCCGTCTCGGCCTCTACGTTGACCCCGCCCATGGTGTAGTGGATGGTGGGCGCCACCTCCATCGCTTCCTTGGTGATATCGACTCCAGCCAGGCTGTGGAACTGCTCGTACATCGAGGGCAACCGGCGCCGGATGCTCTCGGCCCCCAGATGGGTTACGTCCAGGAAGGCGCCGCCGTGCGGCGAGCCCCGGCCCGCCTGCACCTCCTTGAAGATGGAGCGGGCCACGACGTCCCGCGAAGAGAGGTCTTTCTTGATCGGGTCATAGCGGGCCATGAAGCGCTCGCCGACCCGGTTGCGAAGAATGCCACCCTCACCGCGCACCGCCTCGGTGACGAGGATGCCCCGGGCCCCGGGCGGCCAGACCATCCCGGTGGGGTGGAACTGGACGAACTCCATGTCCTTGAGTTCGGCGCCCGCCGCGTAGGCCATGGCAGCGCCGTCTCCGGTGCCCTCCCAGGAATTGGAGGTGATCAGGAACATCCGTCCCCAGCCTCCGGTCGCCAGGACCACCGCCTTGGCCCTGATCAGCACGAACTCCCCGGTCGCCCGCTGGTAGCCGAAGGCGCCGGCGATGCGATCCCCATCCTTGAGCAGGCGGGTCAGGGTGGTCTCCATGTGCACGGTGACCCCCTCGGTGTGCACCAGGCGGTCCTGACAGGTACGGATCAGTTCTAGTCCGGTGCGGTCCCCGATATGGGCCAGGCGCCGCCAGGAGTGGGCGCCGAAGGCGCGCTGGCTGATCTTGCCCGCCTTGGTGCGGTCGAAGACCCCGCCCCACTCCTCCAGTTCGATCACGCGGTCGATCACTTCATGGGCATAGAGCTCGACCATGCGCCAGTTGTTGAGCATCGCCCCCCCTCTCAGGGTGTCCCCGAAGTGAACCTCCCAGGAGTCGCCCTCATCGAGGTTGCCCAGGGCAGCGGCGATCCCACCTTCGGCCATGACGGTGTGCGCTTTACCGAGCAGCGACTTGCAGACCACCCCGACCCGACAGCCGGCCTCGGCGGCGGCGATGGCAGCGCGCATGCCAGCCCCACCTGCGCCCAGCACCAGGACGTCGTACTCGGCCTCTACGGTCAAGGGTGCGGCATCTCAGAAACCGAGGTGGGGATCATGGATCAACCCGTACTGGAGCACGCGGATGTAGGCGTCGGTGAGGATCAGACTGAAGAGGCTGAGCCAGGCGAAGGTGGAATGGCGCGCATTGAGCCAGCTGGTCCCCTTCCAGAGCTGGCGCCGCTGCGCCCCCGCCAGGACACAGGAGAAGCAGTCGACGCTCCCCCCCACCAGATGGCGCAGGGAGTGGCAGCCGAAGGTGTATCCGGTCAAGAGAACAATGTTGAGCAGCATCAGGGCGGTTCCTACTCCGAAGCCGAAGTGCCCGTGGTAGGAGAAGGCGCGGAAGACGTCGATCCAGAGAACCACCACAAACCCCACCGCCAGGTACAGGAAGAAGCGATGGAGGTTGTTGAGCACGAAGGGCAGCTTGGTCTCTCCCCGATAGGCCGCGCCCCGGCCAGTGGGCACCAGGGCGCCGAACTGGGGCGGCTCGCCCTTGGCGCAAGCCGGCGGGTCGGCGAAGAAGGAGCGGTAGTAGGCCTTGCGGTAGTAGTAGCAGGTGGCTCGGAAACCCAAGGGGATGTAGAAGATGAAAAGAGCTGGGGAGACCGACGTCCGCCCCAGTGCCACCTGGGGCGAGTAGAAGGGTGAGAGGTACTGGTGGAACTGGTCGGTGTGGAAGAAGACGATGGTCCATAGGCTGTAGAGGCCAAAGAAGCTCAGCCAGGACACCACGTTGAAGGGATAGAGCCACCACATCTGCCGGAGCTGAGCCTGCACTCGGGCCTTGCCGGCGCGGCCCAGGCGCAGGCTGACGGCCATCAGCCGAGAACCGCGATGGTCTCGCGGACCGCCGCTGCTGAGCGCTCCAATTCAGACCGCTCATCCTCGGTCAGCTCCACCTCGACCACCTCCTCCACCCCGGACCTCCCGAGTTTGACGGGGACCCCGACCACCACGCCCTCGAGGCCGTACTCACCCTCTAGGCGTATCGCGCAGGGAAGGATCTGACGCCGGTTGAGAAGGATCGCCTCGACCATTTGAGCCGCCGCCGCCGAGGGAGCGTAGAAAGCACTGCCCGTCTTCAGGTGACGGACGATCTCCGCCCCGCCATCCCGGGTCCGCTGCACGATCTCCTCTAGGCGCGGTCCTTTGATCAACTGCCCAACCGGCACACCGGCCACCGTGGTCACCCCACGCAGGGGGACCATGGAGTCACCGTGCCCGCCTAGGACGTAGGCCTCGACACTGCGAACTGAAACCCCCAGCTCCTGAGCTAGGAAGGTCCGAAAACGGGCCGTGTCCAGCACCCCGGCCATTCCAATCACCCGGGTGCGGGGCAGTCCGCTCACCCTCAGGGCCAGCTCGGTCATGACGTCGAGGGGGTTGGTAACGATGATCAGGATCGCCTCCGGCGACTGGCTCATCACCGCGCCCGTGACCTCGCCTACGATCTTGGCGTTGGCGCTGACCAGATCGTCTCGGCTCATGCCTGGCTTACGGGCCAGCCCGGAGGTGATCACCACCACCCGGGATCCCTTGGTGATCTGGTAATCGGTGCCCCCGGCCACCTGACTGTCATAGCCGACGACGGGACCCGCCTGAAGGAGATCCAAGGCCTTGCCTTCGGCCAACCCCTCGACCACGTCCACCAGGGCCACGTCCACCAGGTCCAGTTCCGCGACACGCTGGGCCAGGGTCGACCCAACGTTCCCAGCGCCGATGACCGAGACCTTGTCCCTCACCGAACCTCCTCAGAGTGGGCGCAGAACACCGAACTCAAATCTGATCGGATTCCATGATAGGGATCTCTGCAGTCCCTTCTCAGGATGGTTGGGCGGACCTCCGGGCCCGGGCACGGCAGGTTGCGATGGCTCCCATGGCTGCCGCCTGGCCTTCCCAACCTCCCACCGAGACCTCCTTTTCGTCCTCCAGCTGTTTGTAGGTCTCGAAGAAGATCTCGATCTCGCGCAGCCAGTGTGGGGCCAGATCGGCTAGCTCGGTAATCGTGTCGAAGCGGGGGTCTCCGGCGGCGACGCAGAGCAGCTTGATGTCGGTGCCGTGCTCATCCGCCATGTGGAGTAGACCGATGGGGCGAGCCGGAACCTCGCAACCGGGAAATGTCCCCTCCTCCACGATGACCAAGGCGTCGAGGGGGTCACCGTCCTCGGCCAGAGTGTCGGGCACGAACCCGTAGTCAGTCGGGTAGTGGACCGACGAGTGCAGAACCCGGTCGAGGCGAATCCGGTGGCTGTGATGGTCCATCTCGTACTTGTTGCGGCTGCCCTTGGCGATCTCGATGACCACCTCGATGATCCTTGTCTGGTCAGCCACTGGAAGTCCTCCTACAGCCCGTCCAGTCAGACTAGAGCCACAAGCCCGCCACTCGCTAAGAGCCAAGCCGAATCGACTTCGCGTTTGCCCTTCCTAGACTCAGTGCCGGGAGCGCTTCAGATCGGTCTTATCTTCCGCTGCGGTAAGTACCCGAGTGGCCACATCGGAGCGGATCCAGAGTTCACCGTACGCTGGGGCCTGCACTTCGGTGTAACCGCGCTGCAGCAGGGGGAGAATCGGTCCGTACTCGGTATACGAGTTTTGGGTAAGAAAGATCACCACCGGCCGCTGCGACTCCACCCGCCGCAGGAGCTTGGTGGTACCGAGCAAGGTGTCGTTTTCGTAGATGGTCGGCTCGGGCAGAATCGGGCGCAACCCGGCCAGCAAGTAAGCCCAAGAGTCGGGCGACCAAATCACCGCGGTTGAGCCCGTCAAGTGGTTTCTCCTAATCCAAGTCACGGCTTGGTACTCGGAGACGGCGGCATGGCTATAGAGGGAAACGTAGTCGGTCATGCTCACCGCCCCGGTCAGCCTGCCGACGAACGCCGGGTAATACTCGCCGGTCAACTTCGCGGTGAAGAGGCTACCCTGCGCGAAGCCCGCCCCCAACAGCGACCCCCAGATGAAGCCGCCGACGGCGACCGAACCGAGCAGGGGAAGCACCGCCAGTCGCGACCGCGATCTCCACCAACCCCACTGAGGCACCCTCGCTCGGGCCACGAGCAGGCAAGCCGCCGGTACCGCCGGGAGCAGGAAATGTAGGTAATCTCGATTGGGCAATCCATAGGCGAGGAGCAGGGTCGCCAGCCATACCCAGGGCAGCAACCTCTTGGCAGGCCAACTCCGCGCCAGGAAGGCGCCGCCCACCAACAACAGGCCAGCGACCGCGCGGGGGAGTAACGACACCAGGGACGGGTGGAGAGAGCTGGTGGTGTAGCCGTTGTAGCTGGTCACCAGGAGAAAAAACACGTTGTGCAGGCCAGCGGCCATCACGAAGGGGGTGAGCACCGCGGCGAATACCAGAGCTGCGGCCGCGAATGTGCCTCCTGCCAGCCACCATCCCCGACGGCTGGCTACCACGATCACCACCATGGCTGCGGCGAGATCGGCCAGCGCTGTCTGCTGAATCAAAACTGCGCCACCGAAGAGCACACCCGCAGCCAGGGCCCAAAGGAGCGCCCGACCATTCCCCGGGGCGCGCAGGGCGGCCAGAACAGCCAGCATCGACCACGGCGTCAATCCGATCAGCAGGTTCTCCGGGAGAGCTAGGTCCCCATTCAGGAAGGGTGCTGCTAGGAAGAACGCTGTCAGCAGCATGGCCACCCACACGCGTCGCGGACTGAGGACCTGACGGGCCAGCATCCAGGTTCCCAGCAGCCCCATCGCCTCGGTGACAGTGGAGATTAAATGGATGCCGAACTCGCTCGTCCCGCCGATCCCAAAGCCGAGCTGATAGATCCAAAACAGCAAGGGCGGCTTGTTATTCCAGGTGGTTAGAAAGAGCACCTTGCCGTGCGCCATCTGATAAGCGACGTTGGCGTAGCCCGCTTCGTCGGTGTACCAGTGAGGCTCGAACAGCGACGGCAGGCGCAGGACCAAAAGCAGTACAAGTGGCAAGGTCAGACTGCGGATCGCTACCCAGCGGGAAGAGGACGCGTCCGGGCTGATTTGCGCGGTGGGTGACCCAGGCGTGTTCTCCGCCGTACCTACCTGCACGCCTGAACTTCTCCTGTATCCGATCACATTGGCCGCCCTTCGACTCGCCAGCGGACCGTCGCACACTAATGGCTCTGCTACCGCGCTTGCCCGCAGCGCGTCCCTCTAACCTGGCCTCGTCTGGGAAGTTGCGGGAGCGCGGCGAGGCCGCGAGGGGCGCTTAGTATGGCTGGACGATGAAGCCGGGAACTCTCCCCGACCGTGTGGTCGTGACCGGTGGGGCCGGCTTCATCGGCACTCACACGGTCCGCCGACTTCTCCAGGCCGGCATTGAGACCATGGTTCTTGACGACTTCCGCCACGCCTGCCCGGAGCCCGTGCCGGCAACCGCCAAGCTGGTTCGAGCCGAGATCGCCAATCCCGACGCCCACCGAGCCCTGGTCGAGTTTCAGCCCCAGGCGATCGTCCATCTGGCCGCCCAAGGAGGGGTCACTCGGTCCCTCAAAGATCCCGCGGCAGATGCCGAGGTCAATGTGGTCAGCACGGTCGGTCTGTTGCGGACCGCGGTAGATGCTGGCTGCGGCCGCATCGTATTCGCTTCCTCGGGAGGGGCAATCTACGGGCGGGCCCGTAGGTTGCCCAGCCGGGAGGAAGACCGCGCCAAGCCCCTCTCCCCCTACGGCGCCGCCAAGCTCGCCGGCGAGGGCTATCTGGGGATGTTCTCGCGTACCTTCGGGCTTCGATACCTGGCCCTGCGCTACGGCAACGTTTATGGACCCTTCCAGGACGGTACCGGCGAGGCTGGGGTGGTGGCCATCACCTCCACCCGACTGCGCCGGGGGTTGCCACCACAGGTCACCGGTGACGGCGGTCAGACCCGCGACTTCACCTTCGTCGCGGACATCGTCGCCGCCAATCTGGCTGCCCTCATCAGCCCTTATCAGGGAGTCCTGAACATCGGTACTGGACGGGCTAGCTCCATCACCGAGGTGGTCTCCCACCTGTCCCAGGCGGCAGGCTTTAGCGGCGCTCCAGAGTACGTCCCCGGCAGGCCCGGCGAGGTCCGATCCAACTTCCTGAACCCCGCGCGAGCCCAACGCCACCTTGGCTGGAAGTCCGAGGTCTCACTGGAGCAAGGGCTGGCGACCACATATCAGAGCTTTGCCCAGGAGGGCTAGACCTGGCCCTTGACTCCCCCTTCCGGAGGCTGCCAAGTGCGCGCCAGCTCGAGACGCAGGCGCACCAGCTCCCGTATCGCTCTAAGGATCGGGATGAGTCTGCCTCCGGAGCGAACGCCCGCCAACCGAGGGTGATGTTGAATTCCCACCTGCCTGACCACGAGTCCACAGCGTTGAGCTTTGAAATAGAGCTCAGTGTTCAGCAATGCAGAACGGGCCCGAACCGGTCGGGCCGCCTGCAGTAGCTCCTGGCGCATCAGCTTGAAGCCGCAGTCCACGTCCCGATAGGAGATTCCATAGAGGAGCCGAACCATGACATTGAAGGTTCCGCTGACGACCGAGCGGTGCCAGGGATCGGCCCGATGCAGGCGCCAGCCGGCGATCAGGTCGGCCCCCAGGGACAGCTCCGCCAGCCGTCCCAGGTCGCGGGGGTCGAACTGCCCGTCCCCGTCCACGAAGGCGACCCAGTCCCCTGAGGCGGCTCTCAGACCGTCGGCGACGGTGATCCCGTAGCCGGACTTCCGGACATGCGACACGACCTTGAGTTTGGCCGACGACTCCCCCATCTCCGCTTGGGCCACCTCTACCGTGTCATCGGTGCTGCCGTCGTCCACCAAGACGATCTCGTAGTCGTCGGCCAGTCGGGTTAGGGTCTCTCGAGCAGCGGGAATGACGGCGGCCATGTTGGCCGATTCGTTATATACCGGAATTACCAGACTGACCTTGCCCTCGAGATGTGCTGGACTGCTCTGGGAGTCGTCAGCCACGGACGACGCTAATGCTCTGGAGAAGGGTGTAGATGAGGGCCGGGAAGACCCCCAGAACCAGGGTCCCGGCGGCCGCCACCGTGATCACCCCAAGACCGGCGGGGGAGAGAACCGACCAGCCCGTGGGCAGCTCCTTCTCCCCGGAGAGGATCACGCCGGCGCTGTCGGTCGCCCGACCGGGAACCGGATCGCCGGCGTACATGATCAAGATCACCCGCAAGTAATAGAAGAGCGACACCGCTGAGGTGAGAATGCCCCAGATCGCAAGTGGCAACTGGCCGTCGTGGATGGCGGCGGCGAAGAGGAAGAACTTGCCAAAGAAACCCGCCGTGAGCGGGAAGCCGGCCAGAGAGAGCATGAAGATGGACATCAGTCCCGCCAGGAGGGGCTGGCGTTTAGCCAAGCCGGCCAGTTCTGAGTAGCGATCGCAGTCCTCGCCGCGGCGGCTCAGGAGTGTGATCACCGCAAAGGCCCCGGTGTTCATGAAGGCGTAGACGGCGAGATAGTAGAGCGAGGCCTGCGTCCCATCCGGTCGGCCCACCGCCACCCCGATCAGGATGTAGCCGGCTTGGGCTATACCTGAATAGGCGAGAAGTCGCTTGATCGAACTCTGGGCCAGGGCGACCACGTTGCCATAGACCATGGAAACGATGGCGACCAGGGCGATGGGTATCTCCCATTCGGCGCGGTAAGGGGCGAAAGTCGCCGAGAACAAGCGCAGCAGCACGGTGAAGGCGGCGACCTTGGTCGCCACGGACATGAATGTGGTGACCAATACTGGCGAACCCTGGTAGACGTCGGGCGTCCACCAATGGAAGGGAGCGGCCGACGCCTTGAACAGGAGGCCCACCGCCAACAGCGCCAAACCTGCCAGGAGCATGGGATCGATCGGTCCCCGCACCGCCGAGTGGGTCACCGCCTGATGAATCCCGGTGAGCATGGTGTTGCCGGTCTCCCCGTAGATGAGGGCCATCCCGTAGACCAGGAAACCCGAGGCGAAGCCGCCCAGGAGCAGGTACTTGAGAGCGGCCTCCTGAGGCAAACGCTCGCCCCGAGCGAACCCAGCCAGCACGTAGAGGGGAATCGAGAGCAGCTCGATGCCCAGGAAGATGACGATCAGATTGGTAGCGCCGTCGAGCACCAACATGCCGGTCACCGAGGCCAGGAGAAGGATGTAGTACTCCCCCTCCTCCATCCCCCGGCGGCGCAGGTAGCCGGGACTGAGAGCCACCACCGCCAGCGCGGTGACCAGCACCACCAAATCCGAAAACAAGGCAAAACGGTCGTTGGCGAAGGCCCCATCGAAGATCAGCGAATGGGCCGGATTGACCACCCACTGGCCAATCACCGCTCCCAGTCCGGCCAGCAAAACAACCAGGCTGATGGCCGGTAGCACGGGGTTTCCCCGGCGGGGCACGAAGAGGTCGGCCATGAGGACGACAACCGAGCCGACGCCGACCACCAGGATGGGCAGAATCCCGACCAGGTCGGAAGCCGGGATGAAGTGGAGCGGGTACCAGGCAGGCGCCGCCGAGGCCAACTGCAGTCCTGCCCCCATCACGGCCCCGTCCTCGGGCTGCTGTCTGCCAGCCTGGCGGCGGTGGCCGCGGTCGCGGCAGATCCCCGGTTGACCGCCGAGACGTATTGGCCGGCGCTGAAACGGGTGAAGCGAATCACCGGCCCGGGATAGACGCCGATCACGATGATCAAGGCCACCAGGGGTGCCAGTACGGCCAGCTCAACCGCACCCACGTCGAGCCGTCCCAGGCGCATGACGGCCCGGTCGGCGGACTGCTCCACCTGGCCATCAGGCAGGCGCAGTCGTCCCTGGGTTACTCCTTGGTAGAGGCGCAGGCTGTACCAGCAGGCGAGGATGACGCCCAGGCTGGCCACCACTGCCCAGGCCGGCGAAACCGTGAAGGCTCCCAAGAGGATGAGGAACTCTCCGACAAAGGAATTGAGGAGCGGCATGCCCAGCCCGGCCAGGGCGGCAACGAGGAACAGACCGGCCAGGATCGGCATTGGTTTGGCCAGACCACCCAGCTCGCGAATATCCCGGGTGGCGAAACGCGCTTCGTAGGCGCCGACACAGATGAACAGCGCGGCAATGATCAGGCCGTGGTTGACCATCTGGATGATGGCCCCATTGATGCCATCGATGTTGAGGGTAAAGATCCCCAGCACGATGAAGCCCAGGTGGCTGATGGAAGCGAAGGCCACGATCCTCTTGATGTCACGCTGAGCCAAGGCGGACAGGGCGCCGTAGAGAATGCTGATGATTCCCAAGCTCATCATCAGCGGCTGGAAGGTGTGGCTCGCCTGCGGGAAGAGGGTGAGGTCGTAGCGGATGAATCCAAAGGCGCCCAGCTTGCTCACGATGCCCGCGAAGAAGACCAGGAAGGATGTCGTCCCTGAGCTGTAGGCGTCGGGCAGCCAGGAGTGGAAGGGCACCAGCGGGACCTTGATGGCGAAGGCCAGGGCAAAGGCCAGGAACATCCAATCCTGGGCGTTGAGCAAGCTGAAACTGTGGCCGAACAAGGTAAGCACGGAGCCTGAGCTGCTGTTGACGAATGACTCGGCAGCGATCAAAGTCGGCACGTCGAACGTGTAAACGCCCGTGCTGGCCCCGCTGATGAAGTACACGCCGATGATCGCCAGCAACATGAAGAGGCTGCCGGCGACCGTGTAGATGATGAATTTGAGCGCCGCCCGGCCCCGATTTTCGTCGCCCCAGCCGATCATGATGAAGTAGAGAGGAATCAGCGCCGCCTCCCAGAAGAAGTAGAAGAGGATCAGGTCGAGCGACATCAGCACGCCCATCACTCCGATCTCGGAGAGCAGCATCAAGACAGCGAAGCCCCGGATCCGTTCCTGGCACCGGCTGAGCGTGATCGCCGCTAGGAAGAAGAGCAGCGTGGCCAGGGCGATCAGCCAGACCGAGAGTCCGTCGACGCCCACGTGATAAGAGAAGTTGATCGGCGGTGGCCCGGCCTGATCGAGCGCGTTGTTGCCCTCGTTAAAGGCAGCGTGGGTTGCTGACAACGAGGCGCCAGTGTGCAGCCAGGCGACCTGCTCTTGGAACTGGAAGCTGACCGGCCCGCTGATCGATTTCAGCGACGAACCGTCGGCGGTACCGTGGAGCTGCGCGTCAGAACTGGGCGGGACGGCTAGAAAGGCGACCAGCAGGACGCAGGCGAGGCCGAGCGTCGCGGCGGTCGTCCCGATCAGGACCAGCCGCGCCAGACGCGGTCGGTTGGTAGGGACGGCGACCACTGCCAGCACCCCCACCAAGGGGATGCCGAGGATGACGCTGAGGATGGGCCAGCTCATGCGAGACGGAGCCCGAGGACAACCAGGCCGATCACGGCACAGACAAAGAAGACCAGCGCGTAGTCACGAAAGAAGCCGGTCTGCATGGTGCGGAGGTCGTCAGCAAGCGTGGACACGCCCTGCTTCACTCCGTTGACCAGCTCGTCGAAGAGGTGCGCCTCCAGCACCTGGCTCACCGTCGCCGCCAGGGCTACCGTCGGACGTACCAGGGTCACGTCGTAGATCTCGTCCCAGTAGAACTTCTGCAGTGACAGTTGGTAGAGCCAGGGTAGGTGGCGACTGATCAGGTCGGCAGAGATCAGGCGCCGCCCGTAGACCACCCAGGCCAGCGTCAACCCGCCCAGGCTGAGCAAAGTTCCGATCACCAGGGCCAGCGCCTGTATGCCGGCGCTGGCATGAGCGGCCGGAGTGCCCAGCACCGGCTGCAGGAACTCGCTGAAGAGGGTGACCGGATGGAAGCCGAAGAAGTCGATGTTGAGGAAGCCCACCACCGTCGCCAGAAATGCCAGCACCAGTACCGGGATCAGCATCACCGGCCGGGCCTCATGGGCGGTGCTGGCCCGGCTCGTCGCCGGTTGACCCCGGAAGGCCATCCAGACGACGCGGAAGATGTAGAAGCTGGTCAAGACGTTGACCGAGACGCCCAGAACCCAGAGCCAGGGCACGGCGGGACCCAGCGCGAGACCCGAACTGAGCAGTTCCTCTTTGCTGAACCAGCCGGCGAAAAGAGGGATCCCTGCCAGGGCCAGCGATCCCACCACAAAGGCTCCGAAGGTCAGTTTCATCCGGACCGAGAGTCCTCCCATGGAGCGGATGTCCTGCTCGTCACCGAGGGCGTGGATGACATTGCCGGCGGCCAGGAACAAGAGGGCTTTGAAGCAGGCGTGGGTGAAGAACTGGAACATGCCCGCGGCGTAGGCCCCGGTGCCCACGGCAAAGATCATCAGCCCGATCTGGCTCATCGTCGAATAGGCGATCACCCGCTTGATGTCGAACTGGGTGCAGCCGATGATCGCGGCCATCAGCGCCGTGCCAATACCGACTGCCGCAACTACCCCGGCGGCCACCGGGGCCTGCTGATAGATGGGATGGAAGCGAGCCACCAGGTAGACACCGGCAGTGACCATGGTCGCGGCGTGGATCAGGGCCGAGACTGGAGTGGGGCCCTCCATGGCGTCGGGAAGCCACGTATGCAGGGGCCACTGCGCCGACTTGGCGGCGGCCCCCAGGAAGAGCAGCAAGCCGATGGCGGTGACCAAGCCGCCCCCCATCGGACCGAGTCCGTTGTGGTTGTGGGCAGCGGGCCCCACGTTGGCGAAGATGGTTTGCAGGTCGACCGAGTGGAGCAGGTGGCCGCCGCTCCCGCGCAGGTTGAGGAAAATGAGGAACGCGCCCAGCACCAGTCCCACGTCGCCAATCACCTGGGTGATGAAGGCCTTGCGCCCCGCTGTGACCGCCGCCGGGCGCTGGTACCAGAAGGCGATGAGAGCGTAGGAGGCGAAGGCCACCATGCTCCATCCGATGATGAGAAAGATGAGGCTTTCACTCATCACCAGCAGGAGCATGCTGGTGATGAAGAGGTTCATATAGGCGAAGAACCGGTTGTAACCGGGGTCCTCCGCCATGTAGCCGACGCTGTAGACGTGGATCAGACCGCCGATCCCGGTGATGACCAGCATCATCAGTACTGAGAGGGAGTCGATGCGAACGCTGAAGTTGGCGTTGAACCCGCTCCGGGCCACGGCTCCTCCCCCAGAACCAACGCTCAAGTTGAGCCAGTGCCAGAAAACGATGGTGATGCCGCGGCTGGCCGGCGGCTGGGCGAGGAGTTCGGCGAGCAGGATCAAGGTGGCCACGAAGGCGCCCAGGACCACCCCCGGACCGAGGAAGCTGACGACTCGGCGGGGCAGTTTGCCAGCACTCAGGGCATTGACCAGGAAACCCGCCGTGGGCAAGCCCAAAGCGATCGCGCAAAGCACCATGGTGAAGCTCGGGTTCATGGCCGCCTCACTCGCGCATCTCGCTGAGGTCGTCGATGTCCAGGCGCCTTCCGGAGCGGTAGACCCCGGTGATCAGGGCCAGGCCGACAACCACCTCACTGGCAGCGACGGCGATCACGATCAGCGCGAAGACCTGGCCGGCCATGGTGTGGGTGTAGCGGGCGTAGGTGACCAGAGCCAGATTGCCGGCGTTGAGCATCAGCTCAATCGACATGAAGACAACCAGGGGATTGCGTCGCACCATCACACCCAGCGCGCCCAGGGCAAACATGGCCGCGGAGAGGGTGAGGAAGCCGGGGAACAGTCCGTTCACCGAAGAGTCCGCCGATGACGGGACAGGTACACCGCTCCCACCGCCGCCACCAGGAGCAGAAGCGATGTCACCTCGAAGGGCAGCAGGAATGTGGTGAAGAGCTGCTCGCCCAGGGTCTGCACCTGGCCGTGGGAGTTGACGGCCTGGGGGCTGAAGGGACCAAGCCCACCGTGAAATTGACCGCTGGCGGTGACCGTGATCCCGTTCAAGGCCAGTCGGCCAACTACCACCGTGAAGGCGACGGCAGCGATCCCGCCGACCAGCACCCGGAGTTCCACTGGCCGCAGCCTCTCCTCCGCCCCAGGCGCCAGCAAAGCGATGATGAAAACGAAAAGCACCATCACGGCTCCGGCGTAGACGATGATCTGCACGGCGGCCAGGAACTGGGCGTCGAGGAGGAGGAAGAGGACCGCCAGAGCGATCATGTTGCCGACTAGGCTGAGGGCCGAGTAGAGGGTGCGGCGACTGACCACCACCCCCACCGCCCCCACGAAGGCCAGCACCGCCGCGATCCCGAAGATCACTGTCATACCGGCGGCGTGCCCCTCCCGTGTCCGGGTGACAGAGGAATCCTCGGGTTGAGTCCCGGGGCCACCCCAGCCGGACCCTGGTGTGAGGACCCCGGCCCCAGAGGGGTCGGCTGGGACGCCGGCGCACCTGTACCCTCTCCCGCCCCCTCTTCCAACTGGGTGGCCCCCGACCAGGCCTCGAGAAGGTCGTCCTTGGTCGCCACCAAGCGCTCCCGCTTGTAGTCAGTCAGGTCGAGTCGAGGACCGAGGGTGATGGCCTCGGTAGGGCAGGCCTCGGCACAGTAGTTGCAGTAGATACAGCGCATCAGGTTGATTTCGTAGCGGACTGCGTAGCGCTCCCCGGGTGAGACCGGGTGCAGAGGATCGTTCTCGGCGGCCTGCACATAGATGCAGCCCACCGGGCAGGCCCCGGCGCAGAGCTCACAACCGATGCACTTCTCCAGACCGTTGTCATAGCGGTGCAGGATGTGCCGGCCGCGGTGTCGAGGCGGCACCGGACGCTGCTCCTCGGGGTACTGAATGGTGATGGGCCGACTGGTCATCGCCTTCATGGTCGTGCGCAGACCGTTGACCATCTCACGGAACATTCCGGTGCCCTCCCAGGCTTGGTTCCCGCCCGCCGACGGATTCCCTCATCGCACCGCCACGAAGACCGAGGTGATCAGCAGGTTGACCAGCCCGAGGGGCAGGAGAACCTTCCAGCCGAACTGCATGAGGCGGTCGTAGCGCAGCCGGGGGAAGGTCCAGCGGATCCACATCATCAAAAAGATGAGCATGGAGACCTTGGCCCCGAACCAGAGTGGGCCGAGCCAGTTGGGCAGGAACCACAAGGGCGCCATCCAGCCGCCCAGGAACATCACCGTGGCGATCGAGCAGACGGTGATCATGTTGATGTACTC
>JBAQYY010000007.1:0-26973 GCA_049790415.1 Candidatus Dormiibacterota bacterium
GGCGGCCACCAGGCCAATCGTTAGCCAGATAGCAAAGGGCACGACCAGAGCCAGGACAGCCACCCGGTCAAGCGCGACTGCCGCGAAGGCGCCGAGGGCGACTATGGTTCCGTAGCCTGCCAGCCGGGCGGTTGGTCGACGCCTCAACTCTGAGCGGTCGGCTCGCCACCGGCAGAGGATCTGGTCGGGGGCGTCGGGACGGAGGCCAGGCACTCCCTGACCAAGTCTTGGGCGTCGATGCGCTGGACCCAGAGCTCAGGGCGGAGAGAGAGGCGGTGCGAAAGCGCCGGAACAGCCACCGATTTCACATCCTCCGGAGTCACGAAGTCTCGGCCCTCCAGAGCTGCCCGAGCTCGGGAGAGCTTGAGCAGAGCCAGTGAACCTCGGGGGCTCGCGCCGACCTCGATACCCGGGTGGCTCCGGGTGGCTACCACCAAGTCGACCATGTACAACTGGACATCGGTGTCGACGTGGATTCCCTCCAGCGACGCCTGCATCGCCAGCAATAAGTCCTGATCAACCACCTGCTCCAAGTCCGGTTCATCAGAGCCCCGGATCTGGCGCCGCTCCAGCAATTGCTGCTCCTCCTCCCGGGTGGGATAGCCGACTCCGAGCCGGATCAGAAAGCGGTCCAGTTGGGCCTCTGGCAACGGGTAGGTGCCTTCGTACTCGATGGGGTTCTGGGTGGCCAGAACCAAGAAGGGCCGGGGCAGCGGTTGGGTCAGCCCCTCCACGGTTACCTGACGCTCCTGCATCCCCTCCAGCAGTGCGGCCTGGGTCTTGGCTGGGGACCGATTGATCTCGTCGGCGAGCAGCAGATTGGCAAAGATTGGACCCGGGCGCATCTCAAACTCACCACTGGCCTGGTTGAACACCGAGGACCCGGTGATATCTGAGGGCATCAGATCGGGGGTGAACTGGATGCGGTTGAACTTGAGGCCGCAACAACTGGCGAAGGAGCGCGCGATGAGGGTCTTGGCCAGGCCTGGGTAGTCCTCGATGAGGACATGGCCGTCGGCCAGGATGGCCAGCAGGACAAGTTCGAGCGCCTCTCGCTTGCCGACGATCGCCCGTTCCAGTTCGTCGAGCAGCCGACTGGCGGACTCCTGCAGCTCGGCCAGGGTGATCACCCGCCCAGTGCCTCCAACTCCGCGACCAACGTAGCCAACTCCCGCTGCGATGGACCGGGGCGTGACGCAGCCAGCCAGGGCGGATCTTCCCCAAGAGCAGATCGGAGCACCGGCCCGAGCGCCTGGTCAGCCCGCTCCGGGTCACCTTCCAGGGAAATGCCCAGCAACAGCAATCGGTCTCTGGCTATCTCCCGGAGCGCGGGCAGTACCTGGAGCTCGTACTGGCCGGGACTGACTCGGCTGGCGCGCAATGAATCTTCCAGTCGTACCAGCTCCGCCGGCTTACGGGGAGTGGCCTCGGTCTGGGGATCACTCCAGCTACTCCGACCACCCCCGACCCGGCAGAGCTCCAGGACCAGGACCAGGATCACGACAGCTCCCACGCCCAGCGCATAGGCCCTGCCGATCTGGCTGACATCGACGTGTCCTCCGAGCAGGACCACCGCCACGCCCAAGGTGAGCAGGAGCAGCAGGGCAAGCACTGGGCCATACCGCGCCAGGAGCCCGCCTCGAGAACGGTCAGCCATCTGTGCCTCCTGGACTACCGATGGACGGTGCTGCCCTGAGATCGGCGTACCGAGGTTAGCGTGCCTGGCCGTCAGTAGGTGAGTGCGGGCGACACATCCGCGAGAACGGGCTATCCGGAGCGATGGCTGTGGACTCTTCTAAGTCGATCAAACCCCCAACTCCGTCCTCAGTCCCTGCAGGGCAGTCTCTGCCTGAGTCCGCATCGCAGTGCCCACCACGTGGGTGGAGAAGCGTGCCACTTCGAAGAGATCGGTGAGGGCAACTAGCGCCGCGTGGTTGCTCTGGAGGCGGCCGATCGCCCGCTCGAGGTACTCCCGCGGAGTCTCAGAGGCCAATTCCGGCAGTCCGACCCGAGCCAGTACATGGCGAATTCGCTCGTAGGCAGCGATCACTCCCTGGCGCGGGTCGCCGCCCGAAGCGAGCTCAGCCAGGCTCACGTCGAGGGCATCGGCCAGACGTTGAGGTAACTGCGAGAGCTCTTCAACGCTGCCCCCGCTTCGCCTCCGGCGCAGACGGACGGCAACCGCGACTGCCACCAGCAAGGCGGCCAAAGCCGCGCCCGCCTCGGTTGCACCGACCAAGGAGACCGGTCCCACCACCGGCAGGAATCCCTGGGCGAGGTGGGAAGGCGGCACCGAGCCGGCACCGGCCAGAGCACTTCCCGGGTGGCGGCGGTGGCGCAACAGAAGTGCGAACAGCAGCGCCTCCACGAGCAGGACCGCCACGGGCACCGCCGCCATCCGCAAGGTCAGCCATCTGCTCAGGACCGGCCGAGCCGAGTCGCCCTTGCCGGCGTCAGCCAGGCGGCGCCAGGGGGCGAAGATCAGGGCCGTCGCCAGGATCAGTTCAAAGGCGGCCACGCTGAGAAGGAGCAGCACCTGAACCACCGAGCCAAGCGCCGACACGGCGGCGCCCTGAGAGGTCGCGCTCGGGCCCAATGGGTACTCGGCTCGAGCGGACACCGCCACCGCCATTAGCAACGCCAGGATCAAGATCCCGACCAACCGTTTGGGTCTTGGCACCAGCGCCGCTCGCTCCGCGACCGGCAAACTCATCGTGGACCGTCACCTCGTCTGCAAGAGTCCGCAACTGGAACTCTCGGCCCAGACTAGCCGCTTCGGGCGACACCTCTCTGCCCCGCATCGCCGGGCGTGGGCGAAGCAGGATTCGAACCTGCGACATCCTCGGTGTAAGCGAGGCGCTCTACCACTGAGCTATTCGCCCCCTTCCGGTTAGGTTAGCGCCGCAGCCGCGGGACCCTGACCCGGATCCACGGGAGTCCTCCGACCTCAGGGAGGACGAGTCGGGGTGGGGATCTTCGCGGCCCAGGACCACCGCGGCCATGGCGTTAGCGGCTGCGCTTGACGTCTCTTCGTGTTGTTGCCGGTTCCTCCGGGTCGTAGACCTGCCAGACGACCCAGGCCCGGCCCGGTTCTAGTGGCGGACCAAGCCTGTCGCAGCATCCGCCGAGAGTAGCCCGTGCTCAGAGACCGCGGCCCAGCGACTCAGTCACGGGCTCGATTTCTGAGCCGGACGCACCTCCGGCCTCAGTCTTCGGGGGTTCGCACCTCCTCGCGAGGAGGACGGGCTCGTCGTCCTTCGACTTTGGACGGCGGCGTCGTCACCGGATGGAGCAGGTACAACTCCTGACCGTTCAGGACCCGCTCCAGCACCGCGGATGGGCTCTCCTCCGCCAGGGTCGCGATCCCGCACAGCTCCAACTGGCGGCGCACCTCAAGAGGAACGATGAATTCGCCCTCCAGATTGAGCTCTTCCAAAACCTCGAGAACGCGATCTAGCTGGCCCAAGTGAGAGCGCCGGTCCGCCCGCTGGGGACCGCTCTCGCCCTCCCAGCTCAAAGCCGGTACCGCCCGGCTTCGCCTCGTCCGCCCCCGCTCTTTGACTGTGTCCACCAATCGCTGGGGAGAAATATGGCGCACCCGAGAGCCGACGTAAAGAGGCAGTTTTGGATCAAGCTGGATGGACAGTTCACCTGATCGAGGGTGGCCCGGTGACAACCATTCGGAGTCCCAAGTCGGCGGCCTCCCCGCGTTCCCAGCGCAAGCCCAAGGCGTGTGCCACAAAGGGGCTGACCAGCTCACCAAGGGCCTCGGGCTGGATATCGCCGGATGCCCCGGCGGCCTCCAGTGAGGTGGCCCGGCGGTCCGCGATGCCGCAGGGAACGATGAGATCAAAGGCAGCGAGGTTGGTGGTTCCGTTCAGGGAGAAGCCGTGGTAGGTGACCTGGCGCCCGCTCAACTTCACCCCCAGAGCGGCCAGCTTGCCCTGGCGGGTCCAAACCCCGGTGTAGGGCGGCTCGCGATAGGCTTCGACCCCGCGGAGCTGGCAGGCATCGATCAATGCCTCCTCCAGGGCTCGGATATAGGCCATCACGTCGATCCCCAGCTGTTCCAGGTTGACGATGGGATATCCGACCAGTTGGCCGGGGCCGTGGTAGGTGATCGATCCACCGCGGTCGACATCGAAATACTCGGCTCCGCTCTCCCGGATTCCGGCCTCCCCCCGGAGTAGGTGCTCAGGCTTGCCGCCCCGCCCCATGGTGTACACGGGGGGGTGCTCCATCAGCAGGAGGACGTCCTCCGGCTGAGATCCCCCTGCCCGGGCGGCGGCCAGCTGTCGCTGCCAGTCCCAGGCGGTCTGGTATGGCACGACGCCACACCAAACGACCTTCAAGGGGGGTCTCCAAACCCCGGCCACGGCTAGCCCGACCCGGCTACAACGGATGCGCCGGCCAGGGCCTGCTGGTGGGCATGGTAGGAGCTGCGCACTAGTGGACCGGACTCCACATGCGCGAAGCCCAGCCCGATGCCGTACTCGCGCAGCTCGGCAAACTCCTCCGGGCGCCAGAAACGATCGCAGCGGATGTGCCTCAGCGACGGCCTCAGGTACTGCCCGATGGTCACCAGCCGGACTCCGTGCTCTCGCAGATCGACCAGGACCTGCTTCACCTCTTCCATCGTCTCCCCTAGGCCTACCATCAGCCCGGACTTGGTCTGGGTCATGGGTCGCATCTCGCCGGCCCTACGAAGCACGGTCAAGGACCTGAGGTAGAGGGACTTGGGACGGACCCGGGGAAAGAGCCGGCTGACGGTTTCGATGTTGTGGTTGAAAACCTCCGGCTCGGCCGCCATCACGGTGGCGATGCTCGCCTCGGAGCCCCGGAAGTCAGGGGTGAGCACCTCCACCCGGCAACCCGGCACGCGACGGTGGACGGCCTCTATGGTCCGAGCAAAGATGGCGGCACCGCCGTCGGCAAGATCGTCGCGATCGACTGAGGTGATCACGGCGTGCTGCAGGCCCATCTCGGCGACGGCGTCGGCTACTCGCTCGGGCTCGTCTAGATCAAGCCCGCTGGGCCTCCCAGAAGTCACAGCGCAGAAGGCGCAGGCCCGCGTGCAGACCTCGCCCAGGATCATGAATGTGGCCGTGCCGTAGCTCCAGCACTCCCCGATATTGGGACACCGGGCCTCCTCGCAGACCGTGTGCAGGCGCTTGCCCCGCATGATCTGGCTCAACTCCTGGTAGCGCCCCCCCGCCGGCATCTTGACGGTGAGCCAATCGGGGCGCCGGCCCACCCCCGAGGGCAACAGTTGCTGCCACATGGGGCGACCGTCCCCCACCGGGCCCCGCCCAGGAATTAGGTCGGGCCGCCGATCCGGGATCACCGGCAGGTTGACCTTGGGTCTGGGCGCGGAGGCACTGTCCACCCCGCAATCCTAATCCCACCTGTGAGTTGGAGAGGAGAGCCGACTCGGACCGCTAGGGCGGGCGACCTACCGAGAAATTCGGGGACGGCCTCAGCTCCCCCTCGGACAGGAAATCGTCGCCGGCTCGAGCGCCTCGCCGGCCACCCGTCTCCTCAGAAGAGGGCACTCTCCGGTGTGACCGCCTCCAACGAGCTCTTCACTGCGCGCAGGAATTGTGCCGCGGCAGCACCGTCATTTATGCGGTGATCGAAGCTGAGGCAGAGGTTCATGATGGGACGGATGGCGATGCCATCGCCGACCACCACGGGCCGACGGATCACAGCATCCATCACCAAGATTCCCGCCTGCGGCTGGTTGATGATGGCTTGGGACATGACCGTGCCCAGAGCGCCAGCGTTGTTGAGGGTGAAGCTACCGCCCTCGACGTCTTCCAACCGGGCCTTGCCCACCCGAGCACGCTCGATCAGAGCCGCCGAAGCCTGGGCCAGGCCCGCCACGCTGTAGCGATCGGCGCCCCGGACTACGGGCACGATGAGCCCATCCCCGACCGCGACCGCCAGCCCCAAGTTGATTTCGGTCCGAAGCTGGATCGCGTCCTCCTCGAAGGTCGCATTCATCGTCGGCACTGCCCGCAAGGCCAGGCAGGTCGACTTCATGGCGAAGTGCAGAAAGGTCAGATCGACTCCCGTCGCCGCCCGGAACTCGGCGCGGCCGGCCACCCGAGCAGCGGCGACCCCGCTCATATCTACCTCGACCATGGTCCAGGCGTGGGGCGAGACCCGCCGGCTCCGGACCATGTGCTCGGCAATCGACCGTCGCATCGGAGTCAGCGGGATTTTCGAGCCGGGTAGGCTTGGAGGGACTGGCCCCGATCCCGGCGGCGGCACCGGCGCAGGCGTCGGGGACGTGCTCTTGCCAGCTTCTAGAAAGAGCAGCACGTCACGCTTCGTGATCCTTCCTTGGAAGCCGGTGCCGGTGACCCGAGAGATGTCGAGACCATGCTCGTCGGCGAGCGCGCGCACCGCGGGACTGACAAACCCCTTGGAGCCATCCCCAGCTGACAGGTTAGCCGGCACAGCACCTGCCTCCTCTGCAGCGGCGACAACCTCTGTTTCAGCTGGCGCAGGTGGGGCCATGGCGGGAACAGCCGTCTCCTCTGGCGAAGGATCGCCAGACTGCTCGAGCTCCTCGGCCCCTGGCGCGAGCTCCCCGCTCAGCGGCCCAGCCGGCGGCTCCTCGCTCTGCTCCTCGAGCCCGGCGCCTTCCAGGGTGCACAGCGGAGCGCCCACGACGAGGCGCTCCCCCGCGGTGGCCAGAATCTCTCCCACCGTCCCAGCTGCCGGGGAGGGAACCTCGGCGGTGACCTTGTCGGTGATCACCTCGACCAGGGAATCGAAGCGCTCCACCTGCTGCCCGGGTTCGACCAACCAGGTGCCGATCGTGCCCTCAGTGACCGATTCGCCCAGTTGGGGCATCTTGACGGTGATCGCCATGGACTCTTATTTACCTCATCCGCCCCTCAGTAGGCGGCCAGTTCCCTCAGCTTGGTCTCGATCTTCAGCGGTCCGAGACAGTAGACCTCGGCCAAGGATTCGGCGAAGGGGATTGCCGGAATCTCCGGACCTCCGATCCGCATCACCGGGCCGTCCAAGGCTTGGAAGCACTCCTCCGCTACAATTGCGACCACCTCGGCACCCACTCCCACCGCCAAGTTGGCCTCCTGGGCGACCAGGACCTTGCCGGTCCGAGTAGCGCTCTCAATGATCAGCTCCCGGTCGAGCGGTCGAACCGTGCGCAAGTCCACCACCTCGACCTCGATCTCATCTTGACTGAGGCGCTCGGCAGCCTGAAGTGCCTCGTGGACCGTGGCTCCGTAGGTGAAGCAGGTTATGTCACGGCCGGACCGCACGATCTTGGCCCGACCGATGGGCACCAGATACTCCTCGTCGGGAACCTCCTGCCGCATCGATCGATACAGGCCCTTGTGCTCGAAGAAACAGACTGGATCGGGGTCGCGGAGGGCGGCCAGCAACAGTCCCTTGGCATCGTAGGGACTGGATGGCAAGACCACCTTCAGCCCCGGCACGTGGGCAAACAGCGCCTCCAGCATCTGGGAGTGGTAGAGCGCTCCGTGGACGTGGACTCCCCCTCCACAGGGAGCCCGGACCACCATCGGACAGCTCCAGTCGTTGTTGGAGCGGTAGCGGATTTTGGCGGCCTCACTGATCAGCTGATCCATTGCCGGCGGGATAAAGTCCAGGAACTGGATCTCGGCAACCGGTCGCAACCCGGCCAGCGCGCAGCCGATCGCGACCCCCACGATCGATGCCTCGGCCAGGGGGCTGTCGATGACACGTTCCCCACCGAACTCTTGGAAGAGTCCCTGGGTGGCACCGAAGACCCCGCCCTTTACGCCGACGTCCTCCCCCATGACGATGACCCGGTCGTCCCGTCGCATCTCATCGCGGAGCGCGTCACGGACGGCCTCCACGTATGTGATTTCTGGCACCCTCAGCTCTCGCCGTAGACGAAGTCGAGCGCTGATCCGGGCGACGGGACGGGGGCTTGGTCGGCTTCTTCCTGGGCGGTGTCGATCACCTTCTGGCACTCCTGCCGCATCTGATCGGCTTCGCCGTCGCCGAGGATTGAGCTCGACTCGAGGTCGACTCGAAACCGCTCCAAGGGATCCTGCGCGAGCATGCCATCGAGATCCTCAACGCTGCGATAGCGTCGCTGGTCGTCGTCGCTGCTGTGCGATTGGAGCCGGACACAGTTGGCCTCGAGCAGGGTCGGGCCGCCCCCGCTGCGGGCCCGCGCCACCGCCTCGCTGGCCGCTCGATAAACAGCCAGAACATCGCCACCATCAACCGAGTGCCCGGGCATTCCATATCCAGCCGCCCTTTCGGCGACATGCGCTACCGCCATCTGGAGTGATTGCGGAACGCTGATGGCAAAGGCGTTGTTCTCGACCAGAAAGATGACTGGCAAGCGGTGGATTGCGGCCCAGTTGAGTCCTTCGTGCCAGTCGCCTTCGCTGCTACCTCCCTCGCCCACTGAAGCCACCACCACCTTGTCCTCGCCCCGGTACTTGAAGGCCTGGGCCACACCCACGGCGTGAAGGATTTGGGTCGCCACCGGGCTGCCTCCGGTGACGATGTTGTGCTCACGGGACGAGTAGTGGGCGGGCATCTGGCGCGCGCCGCTGTTGGGATCGCCCGCCTTGGCCAGCGCCGCCAGAAGCTGATCGCGCGGCGTCATGCCCATCACCAGGACCAAGGTGATGTCGCGGTAATAGGGAACGATCCAGTCGTAGTCGCGTCGGAGAGCGTACCCGACACCCACTTGGGCTCCCTCGTGGCCCTGGCCGGAGATCGCGAACGGTGCCCGGCCCTGCCGATTGAGCACCAGTACCCGCTGATCCAGTAGCCGACCCAAGAGCATGTCCTGGTACATCGAACGCAGGCGCTCGCGTGTGAGCCCAGCCACTTCCACGGGAGCCGACTCGGTCAGTGCCACCTCTTGCCTGCCTCCGTCAACTTGCGTGAACCCGGGTCATCCTACCGCGGCGGATAGCGATGGCCCACCGAAGTCACGAGCAGCGCCCTGTCAGGTCGTTAGGGAGCGCCGCACGCCGACAAAGCTGCCCACCGAGCCGAGCGCGCCTCCCGCCACGATCAGTGCTAGCACGGTGAGGCCGGCGAAGGGCGCACCTATCCCCAGCGCCAAGCTGTGACCGCCTCCAAATCCTAATCCCACCCCAAGCAGGATCACCGAGGCCACCAGCGCGGAAATCACTCCGACGATCACGCCCTCGAGCACGAAAGGCCAGCGGACAAACCAGTCGGTCGCCCCCACCAGCTTCATAATCTCGATCTCGCGTCGGCGCACATAGGCGGCGGTGCGGACAGAAATGGTGATGATCACCAGGGCAACTGCCCCGACCACCCCGACAACCAGGCCCCCGCCTAGTTGGGCGACGAAGATATAGCGCTCTAAGCGGGGGATCACATCCGCGTTGTAGTCGGTTGGGTGCGGCCCGCTGTCGAGCAGGGCCGAGGTCCGGACCTGCCGGTTCAGTTCCGAGACCGCCTTGATGTTCTTGAGATGGAAGTTGAGCGACGCCGGTAGGGGATTGCCCGCTCCGGACCTTTCTAGCAAGTTGATAGCCTGGGTCAAGCCGAGGCTGCTGCCAGCCTGCTCTGCAGCTTGATCTTTGTTCTCGAAAGAGGCACTGGCCACGGTGGCCGGGCTGCCCAAGTTCTGCTCCAGATTCACCTCACTGGCGAACCCCACGTGGTCAGCCATGAACACCTTGAGCACTGATGCCTCTGACTCCTCGGTGTGCAGGACCCCATCAAGGGCATGGACCACCACCACCGCCACGCCTGCCCCGAGCAGGGTCAGGGTGATGGTCAAAATGCTGGCGACGGCGATGCCCCGATTGCGGAGAATGTTCTGCACGGCAACTCGGGCTACGAACTTGAGAGCGGGGATCGGATTCACAGGATCGCGTCGCCGTCGCGCAGGTAGGCGCCCTCTGACTCATCGCGGACAATCCTGCCGTCCTCGATCGCCAGCACCCGCCTTCGGCAGAGATCGACGACCTCGCGATTGTGCGTGGCCATCACCACTGTGGCTCCCCGATGATTGATCTGCTGGAGCAACTGGACGATGCCCCAACCGGCGTCCGGGTCGAGGTTGCCGGTGGGCTCGTCCGCGAGGAAGATTCGGGGTCTGTGGACCAGAGCTCTGGCGATCGCCACCCGCTGCTGCTCTCCTCCCGAAAGCTCGGTCGGAAACGCGTTCAGCTTGTCCTCCAGGCCGACGATGTACAAGGCCTCGCCCACCTTCTCTTTGAGGTGAGGTCGCCCCGGATCAGTCACCTGGATGGCGAACGCCACGTTCTGCTCCACGGTGAGAGCGGGCAAGAGTTTGAAGTCCTGAAAGACAATTCCCATCTTGCGGCGTAGCCGGGGTAGGTGGCGGTGCTTCAGCCGGGCCAAGTCCTGGCCCTCCACCAGAACGTGGCCCTGGGTCGCCCGTTCCTCACGAATCAGTAGTCGGATCACCGTCGACTTACCCGCCCCGCTGGCACCGACCACGAAGACAAAATCCCGGGGCCGCACGGTGAACGAGGCATCCTTGATCGCCGCCTGACCGTTGGCGTAGACCTTGGTGACCTTCTCGAAGACGATGATCGGCGGTTCGCTCCGGGCGAGCGTGCTGCTGGCGGCATTCGCTGCCTTGACGACCGGTGGTGGCGGGCTGGTGGAAATCGACATCAGGGAGGCTTAGTCCTCGTGCCAGGCTGGCTGGCAGCCGACGGGCAGACCCCCAAAAGGGAGAGTGGCTAGGCCCTTGGCCGTTTTCGTCTCAGACCCGAGTATAACCTTCGATGCGGCAGGAGATCGCTGCCCTAGCTCAGATCTCCTCACCTTCGTCACTCGGCGAGCGCGCGTTCACGGGGGAATGGCCGTTTCCAGTTGCAACTAGGCGTCGGCGTCACCCTTCTCGCGTGCCGTCGCCTCCTGCCGCAGAAAGGCCTCTATGAAGGGATCGATGTCACCATCCAGGACCGCTTCCACATTGCCCACCTCGACGCCGGTGCGGTTGTCTTTGACCAAGGTGTACGGCTGAAGTACGTAGGAGCGAATCTGGTTGCCCCACTCAGGAGATGTGATGTCTCCTTTGAGATCGGCCAAGTGCTCCAGACGCTGGGCTCGCTGAAAGTCGAGTAGCCGTGAACGGAGCACGCGCCAGGCGGTCTCGCGGTTCTGCTGCTGGGACCGCTCGTTCTGACAGGTGACGACGATTCCCGTGGGAATGTGGGTGATTCGTACAGCGGATGAGGTCTTGTTCACGTGTTGGCCACCGGCGCCCGAGCTGCGATACACGTCCACTCGCACATCTTTCTCGTCTATCTCCACCTCAACCTCATCCGGAATCTCGGGATAGACCTCGACCAAAGCAAAGGCCGTGTGTCGCCGATGGGCGGCATCGAATGGACTGATGCGCACCAATCGATGCACACCCTTCTCGGCTCGCAGCTGGCCGTAGGCATGCCTCCCCTTGAACCTGACTGTGGCGCTCTTGATTCCGGCCTCCTCCCCCTCCGACTGATCGAGCAAGGCCGCCTCTAACCTGTGTAGCTCGGCCCACTTGAGGTACATCCGGAGCAGCATCTCGCTCCAGTCCTGGGCGTCGGTGCCACCTGCGCCGGCGTGCAATGAGACCAGAGCCGGGTAGTCGCTATAGGGGTCTTGGTAGAGGAGCTCCAATTCCCGGCGGTCAAGCTCCGCGGCCAGGGCCGCGACCTCGGCCTCCACCTCCTCGGTGCCAGCCGCATCCTCCTCCAGCAGGGCGGCTAGCTCAACCGTTTCACGGGCTCGAACTTCGAGCGCCGCCAATTCATCAAGCTCACCAACGAGGCGACTCAACTCCTGTGACGCCTGCTGGGCCCGCGTCGGATCGTCCCAAGCCCCGGGCCGCCCCAACTCCTGCTCTAGGAGGTCCGCCCGCGCCCTCTTGCCGACGAAGTCAAAGATGCTCCTTGAGCTGCACCGCCCGGTGGTGTAAGTCGTTGGCCCGGTCGCCCAAGTCGCTCATCCGTCGGAGTCTACCGGGCCTGCCGATGGAAGCCGGGGCCAGCCGCGACCGGCAGGCGTCAAGCCTTGAGCTCTGCCCGGCGCGGCTGGTCCCTCGCCTGCACTGGTGAACATCTGGTGACCCCAGGCTCGGCTCCCTGTCGGGACTGATACCGTGCCCGAGATGGCTGACCGCCACCACGCTTCGGAACACCTCCTGGGATGGCTCAAGCCGTGGCGAGTTGAGGGCGTAACAGCAGAGCGGCTGGGAGCCATTTTGGTCATCGCCGTTCTCTGGGACGTCGTGCTCTCCTTCGACGGCAACGGGAGCATCGGTAAGGGCTGGTTTCCCTTGATTCTCACTGTGACCTCATATCCCGCCCTTGCAACCGTGGCTGCTCTAACCCTCAGCCAACCCATGACTCAGTTCATCACTCGCCTTCGTCCCAGGCGTTGTCTCACCGTCGTTCGCCCTCTACTTGTCATCGTCTTCTTGGGCCTTCTAGCGCAGGCGCCGAGTTACCTGCAGGCCAAAGCCCCGGTGCTCAATGACGTCACCCCATCCGCCGTCTGTGCCGCCCGCACCGTTCTCCGTGACCACGATCCCTACGTTGAGCCAGAGCTGCTGTGCCTGCACCAACTCCACCTTTCCTATTACGCCGCAACACCTCTCCGGGCGGGGGTTTTTACCGACCTCAAAGTGGCGCCCGACCCGACTCAAATGACTCACCTGGCGAGACAGGCCGCCAAAAACCATTACCACAGCGCGGCCATCGCCAAGTTCGGCTACCCGCCCATGGCGTTTGTGTGGATGCTCCCCGTAGCCTTACTCGGGCGGGCCTGGTGGGCGGCTTGGACAATGTTGGCCGCACTCTTATTTCTGTTTCTCGCCGGCCTCCTCTCGGGTAGGTGGTGGTGGGCTACGGTCTGCATTCTTTGCTTGCAGTGGGGAACCGGTAGCGTGCTTAGCGATGCGACCCAGGGAAGCGTGGAGTTCTTTGCCTGCGCGCTCATTGCCCTATCGCTGATGTCGATATCCTCGCCACGGCGCTCTGCGATCGCCTTAGGACTGGCGATCGCCACCAATCCTCTCGCCTGGGTAATCACCCCGGCTTATCTGCTGTTCAGCGCGCGGCTGCCAGCACTCCGGGAGCGCCTCGTCTGGCTGGCTGCCACCGGTATCGTCGCGATTGTCCCCTGGTTATTCATCTATCACGATGCGGCGGGGGGCATCTGGCGTCTGCTAACTCAACCGGAGTTTGCCGGAGGGATCGGCCTGGCCGGCTTCTTGCTGGGCATCGGCCTGATTGCTCCTTCAACCCTGCTCAGCGGAGCGTTCCTGGTGGCAGAAATCGCCAATCTCGCCGCCGCTAGGTACTGGCGCCGCATGCTCCCTGCCGCGCCGCTTCTGGCCATCGCTCTGTTTTGGCTCGACTCGCGTGGATTGGCCGGGTATCTGAGCCAGTTACCACTTCTTGCCTGTGCTACCGCGATCGGGCTCTGGCGCCTCGAGCGCGATACGGCAGCACCGCACGCTAGTCCGCTTTAGCCTGGCTGCAGACGCTGGCAGCCGAGTTGTTCGCTCAGCTTGTGCTGCGACGGCAGCTCAAGCAGCTGCGCCGTGACATCGCTTGTACTTGCGCCCCGACCCACAGGGACAAAGGGCATTGCGACTGACCGAAGCCGGGCCCCCCGGAGGGGCCGATGACCGTGCTTGCGCGGGCAGCGCCTGGGGCGCCGTCCTCGCAGCGGCGGGCATGGGAACTGGCGCCGGCGATCCCGCCAAGGCCGCCTGGCGATCGACTTGAGGTTCTGGGGTCAACTCTCGAGGGGAGCTTGCCTCGGGATGCACCGCCACCCCCTCCAGTGGCTGAGCCTCGGCTGGAGTCACCTGGATCTCCGCGTGGAAGAGGTAACGAACGATCTCCTGCTTGAGCGACTCCTGAAAGGACTGAAAGGCCGAAAAGGCCTCGGCCCTGAACTCGACCAAGGGATCACGTTGGCCCATCGACTGCCAGCGAATGTCGTCCTTGAGGTGCTCCAAGGTGGTCAGGTAGTCCGCCCAACGTTGGTCGATTAGCTGGAGCATGAGCTGGGTCTCGGCGATCCGGACCACTTCGGGGGTGTAATTAGCCTCCTTCTCGGAGTAGAGGCGTTCGGCTTCCTTGATCAGGGTCTCGGTGATCGCCTCGGGACTCTCGCCCAGTTGCTCAAGCTCGATTTCCTCAGCGGGCGGGAAGGGGAACACATAGCGCACGCGATCCCATAGTCCGTCCAGATCCCATTGGGCCTGGTGACGCCCCGGGCAATAGAGAGCGATCAGATCATGGACCACCTCTTCGGTCCACTCGTCGAGATTCTGGCGCGTGTCGACACCTTCGAGAATGCGGTCGCGCTCCTCGTAGATAATCTCGCGCTGCATATTGACGACGTCGTCGAACTCGACCACGTAGCGGCGGCTGTCAAAGTTGGCGCCCTCGACACGAGACTGCGCCGATTCGATTTGCCGGCTAACCAGGCGCGACTCGATCGGCACGTCCTCGTCCATGCCGAAGGTTGACATCAAGCCGCGCATCCGCTCCCCGCCGAAAACTCGCATCAAGTCGTCCTCGAAGGAGAGGAAGAAGCGGCTCTCACCGGGGTCGCCCTGGCGGCCGGAGCGACCCCGTAGCTGATTGTCGATACGACGGGACTCGTGCCGCTCGGTGCCCATGATGTAGAGACCGCCGAGGTCCTGGACGCCCTCCCCGAGCACGATGTCGGTCCCGCGCCCGGCCATGTTGGTAGCGATGGTGACCGCCGAGCGCTGGCCGGCCGCGGCGACCACCTCGGCCTCGCGCTCGTGCTGCTTGGCATTGAGGACCTCGTGGACCACGCCGCGCTTTTCCAGGAGCCGGGAAAGACGCTCACTCTTGTCAATGCTGACCGTACCAACCAGCACCGGTTGTCCTTTCTGGTTTCGGTCTTCGATCTCGTCGGCGATGGCGTTGAACTTGACTTCCTCAGAGCGGAAGATGAGGTCGGGCTCGTCGATGCGCACCATCGGCCGATTGGTAGGGATGGGAATCACCTCGAGCTGATAGATCTTGTGAAATTCTTCGGCCTCAGTGATGGCCGTGCCGGTCATTCCGGCCAGCACCTCGAAGGTGCGGAAGTAGTTTTGGAAGGTGACTGTGGCCAGAGTCCGTTGCTCCTGCTGCACCTTGACGCCCTCCTTGGCCTCAATCGCCTGATGCAGTCCGTCCGACCAGCGCCGACCCGGCATGGTACGTCCGGTGAACTCATCGACGATGATGACCTCGCCGTCGCGGACGATGTACTCGCGATCCTTGAGGTAGAGCGCATGGGCCCGTAAGGCCTGGTTGATGTGATGCGCTTCTTGGAC
Organism: Candidatus Dormiibacterota bacterium; assembly: GCA_049790415.1. Classification (GTDB taxonomy): domain Bacteria; phylum Chloroflexota; class Dormibacteria; order Aeolococcales; family Bog-877; genus Bog-877. The sequence goes on from JBAQYY010000007.1 coordinate 15,356, forward strand.
GTGCTCAATGTCGTAGATATTGGCAATTCCCGTCATCCGCTCGATCTTTTCAACGCCTTCATCGGTAAGACTGCCCGACTTGCTCTTCTCGTCGATGGTGAAGTCGACCTCGGCGGTGAGGCGCGGGATCAGACGAGCATATTGGTAGTATTTTTCTGGAGATTCTTCACCGAGGCCGCTGATGATCAGCGGCGTCCGCGCTTCGTCGATCAGGATCGAGTCGACCTCATCGATGATGGCGTAGTAACGGTCTCGCTGCACCTTCTGGTCCTGGGAGCGGGCCAGGTTGTCGCGCAGGTAGTCGAATCCCATCTCGTTGTTAGTGGCGTAGACCACGTCAGCCTGATAGGCCTCGCCGCGAGATACCGGCCGGAGGTGGCGCAGTCGGGGGTCAACGTGCTGCTCGTCGGTGTACTCGGGATCGTAGAGCAGCGATTGGTCGGGGATGATCACGCCGACATTCATCCCCAGCGAGTGGAACAAAGGTGCGTTCCAGCCAGCGTCACGGCGAGCCAGGAAGTCGTTCACCGTGACCAGAAAACAGCCCCGCCCGGTCAAGGCGTTGAGGTACAGCGGTAGGGCGGCAACCAGGGTCTTGCCTTCACCGGTCTTCATCTCGGCGATCTTGCCCTGGTGCAAGACGATGCCTCCCAGACACTGCACGTCGAATGGCCGCATCCCCAGCTGACGCTGGGCGGCCTCGCGAGCGACCGCGAAGGCTTCGACCAGTAGATCGTCGAGGAGCTCGCCCTGACCGAGCCGGTCTTTGAACTCTTCGGTCTTGGCGCGCAGTTCAGCATCCGAGAGAGACTTGATCTCCTCGCCGAGAGCGCCGATCTCCTCCACTTCCTGGGTGTGGCGGCGGACCTCACGTCGGGTGGGATCGTAGATCCGGTTAAAGACACTCATGACGACAACCGATTATGCCCCGCTGGCCAAGGAGGTAATCCCCGGCCCGATGGCCGCCTCAAAGTAGGCGGGGCCGGTGCCAGCTCCGCCAACCTCGATCCAGCAGGTGCGGGCGCCCTCAACCACCAAGATCAGCACGGCAATCGGCGTCAGCCCGACCGCAAGCACATGGAAGGTCGCGACTGGAGGCAGCACCACCAGTACCAAGACGCAGAGACCCGCTCCGAAGCCAGTCAGCCGGATATCGGTTCGCCAATGCCACGCCGCCGCCGCCAGCAGCGCCAGCAGCAGCAGGCCTAGGGGCCAGGGGATCACCCCCAGGGGCCAGATCAGTACCAGCATGGCCATAGCTGCTAGGGACACGCCCAGGCCGAGTCCATGCACCCGCCGAGCGTCGCGGCCGACGGTCAACATGAAGAGTGGCAGCAACAGGAGATCGTCATTGGGATGGGCATAGGGAGTCGCCAACAGCCAGATACCGACTGGCAAAGCCACGGCCCAAGTCACCCGACCGACGGGACTGACCCGGCGCCATTCTGGAGACGCCATCATCCAGATGCCGAAGACAGTCATACAGCCGAGACCGATGGCGACGGTGGCGAGGGTTGCTGGGGACGTCAGCCCGGCACCCAGCCGCCACCAATGCGGTGCTGCTCCAAGCAGGCCCGGCAGACCGGCCAGATCTGGTTGCAGGCTGCCGACGCCGCCAGCGAAATGCCGTAGGGCGTGCCACCAAGATGGCAGCAAGGACCAGCTGGCAAGCAAGAAGAGCGCTGCCACGGCTAGATATCCGACAGCGAACTGCAGGGCTCGCCGACGTTCCGGCCAGAGAGCGAGGACCATGAAGATCGGGACCGGCCAGAGCAGGGTCGGCTTGAGCAAGGTCACCCCTAGTACCAGGCCGGCCGCTAGGCTGCGCTCGTGCCAGGCGAGAAGCATCGAACCAGCCAGAGCGGCGAAGAGGATGGCGTCGAATTGACCGTCGAGCAGTCCCAAAAGGCCGATCCAAGAGACCAGGGTCGCTCCCGCCAAGACACCGGTATGGCGCCAACCTAGATCCCGCGCCAGTAGGGTCAAGGTGAGCACCAACAGAACGACCCCCACGACGGTCAGCAGCGCGTAGCTGAACCAATAAGGCAGGTGGGACAGGGGCACTAGGAACCAGGCAGTGATCGGCGGGTCGACGAAGGAGTTCAGGGCCGCGCTCCTAGGGGGGTAGGCGAAGACCGCCTGCTCAGCCGCTTGGAGGGGACCCAAGTGGTACGGATTGGCCCCTCGGCCAATGAGCTCCCCGGCGGCGTAGAAGACCCGGTAGTCGGTGGCTACTCCGTCCGGTCGAGCGGGGAATTCGTGGCTGATAGCAAAGATCGCCAGGCCCAGCGCACACCCCAGAGCTGCCAGGAGCACGACCCGGCGGAGGCGGCGGCCGCGGTTGCCCAGCAGATCCTCCAGGCTCACCCCCTCGGGCGCAGAGGTCACCGGGGTGTCACTCGACGCTCAGGGCCGCCACCGGATCGAGCTTGCCGAGCTGGCGGGCGGGCATCACCGCCGCCAGCATGATCGCCACCACCACGGCACCAGCAACCGCGACCACAACCAGCCAGGGCACGTTGAAAGTGAGAGGCAGATCAGCCGTGGTGGCGACATGAACCTCAGGGGCGATCAGTCCAATGCCGACCGCAACCCCAACAGCGCAGCCAGTGAGAGCTGTCGCCAGCGCATCGCCCAGTACCGCCCGCCGAGTCGCCGCCCGGCCCAGGCCAACCACCCTCAAGAGGGCCATGTCTCGCGTACCCTCGCGAGCCCCCAGCACTACGGTATCGACCGCCGCCAGGATGGCGATGATCACCCCGACCAGAGCCAGGGCGGTGAGAGCGGCGATGTCGTGTTGCACCCCCAAATCCACTCCCTGACGAACTGAGGACACCGTCTCCGCCTCCAAACCATATTGGAAAGCGGCCAGTGCCACTCGGTGTTGCAGGTCAGTGCCCCCGCGCAGCTCCAGCTGGATCAGGTTGAAGCCTTGTGCTGCCACACCAAAGTCCTTCTTGGCGGCAATGCTGTCGACCACCGCCGACTCTTCGCCCGACGGGCCCGGCAAGGTATGGGCGACTAGTCCCACCACTCGAAATGTTGCGGTACCGGTGGTGGTTATGACTCTGACCTTCGATCCGACATGGTCATGGAGCGACGCGGCCAATTCCAGAGGTAACAGAAGGCCTTTACCGGAGGCAACCTGGTTCAGAGCGGTCTGACGATCTCCACTCACGAACTCGAGAGCACCACTGATGCCATAGGCGACACTGCTTGTGGCCGCCACCGCTATGGCTTGGTGGCCGACCCGCCCAGTGATGAATCGGACAGGGGCGGAGGCCACCACGGTCGTGGTCCCCGTCTTGGTGGTAATCGCAGTCAACACTTGTTTCTCGACCTTCTGGCTCTGCACCACCGGGCTCACGAGGAGATATTGGCCGACGAAAAGGTGGTCCACCCAGACTTGGCCAGCGCTTAGTGCCGCCCCGGAAAGGCCGACTAGTCCAATGGCGGTGGAGACGGTGACAAAGAGTGCCGCCAAGGCCAGGGCGGTGCGCCCCGGTCGGGTACGTCCCCGCACCGTGACGGCGGCGACCGGAGTAGCGAAGAGCGGGCCGGTGACAATGCTTAGCGCCCGTACCAACTGCGGACCCACCCAGCCCAGGCAGGCGCAGATGGCGATGTAGGCAGAGGCGGCGCCAAGACCAACGCCCAAAGAACCCCCGGTACTAAAGAAAAGGTAGGCACCGACAATGCCAACGAGCAGAAATGGCGCTGGCAACCAGAGACTGCGACGGCTCCGGTGCAGTGCGGGTGGACGGACCGCCAAGAGCGGCGGTATCCGAGCCGCCACGAGCGCCGGATAGGCTGCTGCACACACCCCCAGCAGCAAAACGATCAGGAATGCAACCACGCTCCATCCGGGGTCGCCTTGGACCTTGGGTGCGGGGCTTACCCCGGCAGGGGTCGAGAGTGCAATCAGGATCACTGCCAGCAGGTAGCCGACACCCACGCCCAGGGCCGCTCCCAAGGCTGAAGCCGCGATTGCTTCGCGCAAGAAGCTTCGGAAGATCAGGTCCCGGCTTGCTCCCGCCAATCGGAGCAGGCCGATCTCGCGGCGCTGATCGAGGACCAAAGAACTGAAGGTCGTCGCGATCACCGCGAAAGCCAGAACGAGGCTGAGAGCAGTAATGCCGTCCAAGATCGGTGTGAGTTCCCCGACGGGGTCGCCTTCCGGAACTGAACGTGGGTTACTGACTGTGTACTGCGTGTGGACCGAGTGGGAGAGCTCGCTGAGCAACTGAGGGACAGTTGCCCCGGCACGGAGCCTGACGGCGACGTCGCTGACCTGAAGCCCGGTCGCGAAGAGCTTGCTCGCGGTTGCCTGGGTGATGTAGACGGCGTCTGCCGTGAACGGCGCTCCCAGGGACGAGTCTGCGACCACCCCGACGACCCTGAACTTGCGGGCGGCTTTGGATTCGATCAGATGAAGGGACTGGCCGATCCTGACGCGACCAGGAGTCACCGCTCCGGTGCTGAGCGAGATGCCCGGACTTAGGTTCTGGCTGACGTCGATCTGGTCGAGAGCGCTGGGTTGGTGACCGCGGAGGACGGGTAGGGGTCGGAGGGCGACTCCCTTGGCTCCAACAGCGACCAGCACTACCTGGCGGAAGGCGCCTGAGGGGAGGCGAGCCAAGTCGGCCTTCTCCTCTAGGGCGGCCTCCGAACTGACCACCTTGAGCTTGGCGATCGCCTTCACCTGGGCGGTAGTGAACCCCGTTCGCGCGAAGGGCTGGATGTCATATTCGGCCGACCCGGCGCGCTCCTGAACGGCCGCCGAGGCCTGGCGTTGGAGAGCTCCGGCGGTCAGCTGGGTTCCCAGTACCGCTCCGCCTGCTAATGCCAGGGCCGCCACCCCCAGGGCCAGACGAGCCAGCGCTGCGCGGCGCCATAGAAGGGGGATCAAGTCCCGGCGCCCGCCTCAGAGACCATGCGTCCCGAGCCGCTCCAGCAAGGGTCCCGTGTCGTGGACGGTTCGGTGCCCGAGCTCGACCACCTCTTTGAACTCGCCGTCCAGCATGATCGCAACCCGCTCGGCATAGGCAGCCGTACGGACGTCATGGGTAACCAGGACGATGGTGCGATTCTCTTGACGGCTCAGGCGCAGCAGTAGCTCTAGGACACCCCGTCCGGCGTGGTAATCGAGAGTGCCTGTCGGCTCGTCGGCCAGCAGGATCGCGGGATCGGAAACCAAGGCTCGAGCAATGGCAACCCGCTGCTGCTCGCCTCCAGATATCTCATCGGGTCGATGGCCTTGCATTCCCTTGAGTCCGAGAATCGCCATGAGGTCGTGCGCCCGGGCCCGAGCATCGCGATCAGCTCCTAGCCCGCGCAGTGGCCAGGCCCGGTTGCGCTCAAGACGGTAGGGCAGCATGACGTTTTCCGCCGCGGTCAGGCTAGGCAAGAGGTTGAAGAATTGGAAGATAAAGCCGATCTGACGACGACGGAAGGCCGCTCTGTCCCCTTCGCCGAGCTGGTAGGGATCGGTCCCGCTAACCTTCACCTGACCCTGGTCTGGGGTCTCCAGGCCCCCCAGCATGTTCAGCAGGGTGGACTTCCCGCAGCCACTAGGTCCCATCACCGCGAAGAACTCGCCTCGTTTGACCGTGAACGAGACGCCTCGCACTACTGCGCGGGGAGTCTTACTGATGGCGAAGCTCTTACTGAGATCGCTCGCCTCCAGGACCACCCCACTCTGGCCTGCTTCCAGGGCGATCTGAGCCGGAGCCTCACTCATCCAGGTAGCTACTGATCACTTGGTCGATTGTGGTCGCAAGCAATCCATTTCCGGGTTTCGGGGTTCGCGAACTGACCCCGGGGGGCGGTGGTTTGGGTTTTGGTGTGGGAGTTGGCACGGGAGTCGGAGCGGGAGTCGGGGTCGGTGCGCTGCCGCCCCCGCCACCACCGCCACCACCGCCACCCCCTCCACCACCGCCCGAGGGTGGAGGGGGAGCTGAGCTCCCCACCTGAGCAAATTCCTGGGCGAACATGTACACGTCGGTCCAGGGCCCACCACCGCTACCGGGATAGTTCCAAGAACCGGACGTGTACCAGGAGCCGACGCCAAGTTCGTCGTACGCTCCAAGAATGTTGGCGCGGTGAGGTGGCGAATCCATGAACTGTTCGTTGACACCCGCCGCTGGGTCCGCATAGCCACTGTTCCAGCCCACGTTCTCGCCCGCCGAACTGTAGTGGACCCCGTCCGCACTCATGATCGGCCAGACATATCCGTCGTCAGCTGAGCATCCCGGAATTTGGTGGGAAAAATACTGACGGGTGATCATGTCAGCGGCTCGGCCATAGATCGGCGATGGATTACAGCCGTAGTACGGGCTGGACTGAGCGATCCCGGCCAGGGTTCCGTTGTCGGCCAGAGCTGCCAAGCCGTTACTCGTCCGGTCCTGGTTGGTCAAGCTGAACAGTTCACCATCGTATGGTGTACTGCTTCCTGCCGGCTGGGCCAGCACCGGGCTGGCCCAGAGTCCAGCCAGGCCCAGGGTCAAGCAGATTCCGAGGGCCACACCACCTGCGTGCCGGGCGACCTGTCTGACTCGACGACTCCCCGTCACCCCTTCAGCCAAGACGCCTCTGAAGCGGTCCGGAGGGAGGGGTGGGCAGCTTGATCGCCGCGACCTGGTCGGTCCGCCGGTCTGGGAAGAGCCGCGAAATTTCCGGGGGCACAGAAAGTCCCATATCGAAGAGCCGATCAAGGATTTGCGGCCGGACCCCAGTCAGCTCCATCTCGTTCTTGAGGTTGCCCTGCTGATCGGCGCCTTCCGATTTCATCAGGAAGATGTCCTGCATGGTAATCGTGTCCCCTTCCATCCCCACGACTTCGCTGATCGCGGTGATCCGGCGGCTGCCATCGCGGAGACGGTTGAGTTGGACAACGATATTGATGGCACTGGCAATCTGTTGGCGGATCGCCTTGGCTGGCAGATCGACGCCACCCATCAGTACCTGCGTCTCCAGGCGGGAAAGGCTGTCTCGCGGGGTGTTGGCATGGACGGTAGTCATAGACCCGTCGTGTCCGGTGTTCATCGCTTGCAGCATGTCCAGCGCCTCCCCGCCGCGGACCTCACCAACCACAATCCGGTCGGGCCGCATGCGCAAGGCGTTGATCACCAGGTCTCGGATGTTGATCCGTCCCTCTCCCCGAACATCCGGGGGACGAGACTCCAGCCGGCAGACATGTTCCTGGTGCATCTGGAGCTCAGCAGCGTCCTCGATAGTGACGATCCGCTCATCCGGGGGAATGAAGCCGGAGCAGATGTTGAGGAGCGTTGTCTTGCCGGCTCCGGTGCCACCCGAGATGAGAATGTTGGCTCGCGCCAAGACGCAGGCTTGCATGAATGAGGCACCGGCCTCGTCGATGGTGCCGAAATGAATGAGGTCAGTGATCCGGAGCCGCTCTTTGGCGAATTTCCGGATGGTGAGTATCGGTCCGTCGATAGCCACCGGCGGTACTACCGCATTGACTCGGGAACCGTCAAGCAGTCGCGCATCGCAGAGTGGCTGACGCACGTCAACGCGACGGCCCACCGCTGCCACGATGAGATCGATCACCTTGAGCAAGTGCTCGTTGTCTCGGAAGCGAACATCCGTAAGTACGATCTTTCCCTGCGCTTCCACGTAGACCATGTCCGGACCTACCACCATGATCTCGGTGAGGGTGTCATCCTCCACCAAGACCCGCAACGGACCGAGAGCCTGGAGGTAGCCCTCCATTCCTTGCAGCCGCTCTTCCTCAGTAAGCACTGGACTCATTGATCACTCCCTGATGCTGGAGCTGAACGCCGCTGGCGACAGGACCGGATTGCCGCGGAGCGGCCTCGGCCAGTAATCCGAGTTCAGCTTTAATCTCGAGAACATCACCCTCTCTGATCCCGCACCGGCGAATCGACCCCGGGGCCAGTTCGAGGACGCTGTGGGCTTGCCGCACCGGTAACCACCTTACCCGCCACTCACGCATCTCTGGAACACAAAGCACCACGCGAAGTTGGCGGTCCAGATAGACGATGTCCAAACGCATGCGCATAAAGAACATATGAACATTTTTACAAGGTAGTAGCCAGAGGCCCTCGCCTGACTGCAAGGAGGTGCGACCCATGAGGCCCATAAGCCGGGTACCGAAGCGGTCAGCCACGGCGACCTCCCCAGCCACGAGCGACCCATCCGCGGTCCGTACGACGACTGGGCCAGCGCTCCCTGTGACTCTCTGGTCAGGCATGAAAGATCAACTTAACTGCCGGGGGTCCAAGCAGAATCACGAACAGTACTGGAAAAATGCAGCCCACCATCGGGAAGAGCATCTTGAGACTCGCCTGTTGGGCTTTTGCCTCCGCCTTCTGGCGGCGGCGGCGACGCATCTCATCGGCTTGGATTCGCAGCACGCGAGCGATGCCAACGCCTAATTGATCGGACTGTACCAGGGCCTGGATGAACGAAGCGAGATCCTGAACTCCACAGCGCTTGCCCAGATCGTCGAGCGCCTCGTGGCGTGGACGCCCGAGGCGAATTTCGTTGAGCACGAAGGCGAATTCCCGGGACAGGGCATTGTCGAATTTCTCCGTCACCCGGGCCAGGGCCGCATCGAATCCCAGCCCAGCCTCGACACTGATGCAGAGCAAGTCGAGGGCGTTGGGCAATGCCAGCGCGATCTCTTTCTGACGCGCCGTCACTATCCGCTTGAGCTGGTACTGAGGACCGATGTAGCCGCAGACAGCTCCGAAGATGACGCCCAAAACCCAAGGCAGAGCGAGCAGCAGAGCGAGGCCGAGGCCCGCCATGGCGAAGACCGCTGCCAGGACTATCTGAGCGGCCACAAAGCTGCCCGCATTCATACCCATCGGGCGTCCTGCCAGATCGATCATCGCCTGCAGTTTTCGGGCGCGATCCCCAGGCTGCAAGGCCGCCACCCGGCGGCCTATGCGATCGACGAATGGACGCAGGAAGCGCTCACTGAAGGGCTGGCTCATTTCGATCTCGTCTAATGTGCGATCTCCGGTAGGTTCGTCGTAGACAGCCATGCGAGCATCGAGCAGGTCCACCTGAGGCCGCCTCTTGACGAAGCCGGCGAAAATCAGGAAGACGGCGACCGCGGCGATTATTCCGACGATCAGCGCTGGAAGTGACATCGGTCAGACCTCGATGTTCGCAATACGCTGCATGATGTAAAAGGCGAACGCTATGGAGACGAAACAGGCCATCAGTATGTAGGGGCCCGGTCCCTTGAAGGAGAGCAAGGGCGAGATGTAGGTGGGGTTGATTGCCTCCAACACAAGTCCCAGCCCAACGGGCAGGCCGGTGATGATGTAGCTCGAGGTCCGCGCCTGGGCGGTCAACGTCTTGATCTCACCCTTGATCCTGATCCGCTCTCGAATGGTGAAGGCGATGTTGTCGAAGATTTCCGCCAAATTGCCTCCCACCACGCGTTGGATCTGGACCGCGGTAACCACCAGGTCGAGATCCTCGGAATGAATCCGAGCCACCATGTGTGACAGCGCGGTATCGGTGGTGACTCCCAACTGGACTTCGCGAGTGGCTCGCGCAAATTCCTCGGAAGTCGGCGGTGGGGCCGACCTGGCGATGCTGGCCATCGCCTGAGGGAAGCTATAGCCCGCCTTGAGCGCGTTGCTGAGCAGGATCAGAGTGTCGCCGAGCTGATCATTGAAACGATTGAGACGTCGGCTGGCTCGGAATCGGAGGACGATCGGCGGGATGATGAATCCCACCAGCGCAAGAATGGCAGCAAAAATCAGGCTGCGATAAAGCGCCAGGCCGATCAGTGCAAGCACTACGACGGCTCCAATTCGGATCAGGTACCACTCTGCCGGCCGTAGCTTGACGTCGGCTCGGGCCAACTTTTCAGCCACCAGTACCTCTCGGGGTCGCTGGCCCCCGCCGGTCGCCTGAGCGCCGCTCTCCACCTGGCGGCGGAAGCGGTCCAGCAGACGGCGAAGGCGATCTTCCAGACTGACCCGTCTACCTGCGTCTCCGTCCGAGGGAACGGAGATCGTCAGGCCCGCTCCTGCCTCGGCGAACCGACGCACTCTGTCGTCGAGCGTGGCCGACCCGGATGGAGAGCGCAAGGTGGCGAGCCCATAAGCGACGGCTGCGCCCAACGCCAAGGCACCGATCCCGTCCAGGATCAGTACAAGAACATTCATGCGGCAGTCTCCCCCGTAAGCGCTTTGGTCTTGGCTGGCGGCGAAAATATCGACCGATCCAACCCCTCTCCGGCGGCGGCCAGATCGTCAAGGCGATGGGGGACCTGGACCGCCTCGAACTGTCCGATCACCGTGCCCTCGTCGTCGAGACCCTTCTGGCGATAGTGGAAAATATCCGCCAGTTCGACCCGCTCTCCGTCGAATCCCCGGACCTCGGAGATGGCAACGACTCGGCGAGTCCCATCACGCAGTCGAGCCTGCTGAACCACCAGGTGGATCGCCGAAGCGATTTGTTCCCGGATGGCCCGTGACGGAAGGTCGGTGCCCGCCATTAGGGTCATGGTCTCGAGACGAGTCAGTGCATCGGCTGGGGTGTTGGCGTGGACGGTGGTGAGCGAACCATCGTGACCCGTGTTCATCGCCTGGAGCATGTCGAGAGCTTCACCGCCGCGGCACTCTCCCACCACAATCCTGTCCGGCCGCATGCGCAGACTGTTAATCACCAGATCTCGAATGCTGACTCGGCCCCGACCCTCAATATTCGCAGGACGTGACTCCAGAGTCACTACATGGTCCTGGCGAAGCTGAAGCTCGGCGGCATCCTCAATAGTGATGATCCGCTCATCGTCAGGAATCCAGCCGGAGAGCACGTTGAGAGTCGTGGTTTTACCGGAACCTGTCCCACCCGATATCAGGACATTGAGCCGGGCTCGCACGCAGGCGCGAATAAACGCGGCCATCTCGGCGGTCAGGGTGCCAAAATTGATGAGGTCCTCAACGGTGTAGGGATCCTTGGAGAAACGCCGGATGGTCAGCGTCGGCCCCTGAAGCGCGAGCGGTGGAATGATCACGTTCACGCGCGAGCCGTCTTTGAGGCGAGCATCGACCATCGGGGAGCTCTCATCGACACGGCGCCCGATCGAGCTGACGATCCGATCGATTATCTGCATCAGATGGTCGGTGTTGTCGAATTTGGCGGGGTAGCGGTGAATGCGCCCCTGTCGCTCCACGTAGATGTCCTCGGGACCATTGATCATGATCTCACTGATCTCAGGATCTTTGAGCATCATCTCTAGCGGTCCCAAGCCCAGGACGTCACTGATCAGCTGCTCGACCATGCGCTGCCGGTCAGTTCGTGTTATCGAAATACTGAGATCTTCGAGAACGGAGTTGCAGAGCTCGCCAATCTTGGCCACCAGTTTTTCGCGGGGCGCCTGGGAGACATCGGTGTACTCCTCGAGCAGCGCCTGGGTCACCCGACTCTTGATCGGCATGTACTGGGGGTGGTGCGCCGCCCGGGGCTCCGGGGTCGCTGACGGATTCTCCCGACTGTTCTGTGACCGCTCGCGCCAACCTGGCGACTTGGCGGCGCTAGTGGGAGGAGCCGGGGGTCGGGACGCTGCCAGGGCCGCGGCTAGTCGCGACGGGGCCGGCTGCGCTGCCGGG
>JBAQYY010000008.1:0-11397 GCA_049790415.1 Candidatus Dormiibacterota bacterium
GCCGACTCGGTCGTGGTGGTGACCACCCCGGGCGCTGGCGATGGGGTTCAGGTGATCAAGGCCGGGATCACCGAGATCGCCGACCTCTTCACGGTCAATAAGGCGGACTTGGCTGGCACCGACCGGGTGGTGCGGGAGCTCCGCGATCTGGTGAGAACCCACCGCGACGAGGGCGTCTGGCAAGTACCGGTCATTCCCACCATCGCGGCCACTGGTGCCGAGGGGGTCGCCGACTTGGCGGCGGCGCTGGACCAGCACCACGCCCACCTGGTCGCCAGCGGAGCCCAGGAAAATAGGGCAGCTCGCCGCCTTCGTGAGGAGGTGGTCGAGCTGGTGGCCAGCTATGCCACCGACTTTGCCCGTCGCTTTCTCGACGGACCTGACGTCCTGCCCGAGGACGTCGCTAGTGCCAACCCCGAACGAGTTGCCGAGAGCGTCTGGCGCCGGATGTCCGCCGAGGGGAGCAAGATGATGGACGCCGACGCGGGACCGACCGCGAAGACCGGAGGACCCCTTGATGCTTGATCAGCAGTCGGCGGCGATGGTCGATGACGAGGTAGCGCTGGAGCGCTGGGCCCAGCGCTACCGGGCGTCCCGGGTGAATGGCGCGGCGGTGGCGTCTCGACCTATCCCGGAGACCCTCTCAGGCCTCCCGGTCGATCCCCTCTACACCCCTCAGTCCCTGCGCGGTCAGGACTACGCTCGCACCATTGGCTATCCCGGCGAGTTCCCCTACACCAGGGGGGTCTACCCGTCCATGTACCGGGACAAGCTCTTCACCATGCGTCAGTTCGCTGGCTTCGGCAGCGCCGCCGAGACCAATCAGCGTTACCGATTCCTGCTGGCCGAGGGCCAGACCGGACTCTCGGTGGCTTTTGACCTGCCCACTCTGATGGGCCGCGACTCCGACGATCCCGAGGGCCAGGGCGAGGTGGGGCGCTGTGGGGTGGCCATCGATTCCCTGGAGGACATGGACCAGCTCCTAGAGGGGATCGACCTGGCCAAGGTCACCACCTCGATGACCATCAACTCCCCGGCGGCGGTGATGCTGGCCATGTACGTGGCAGTGGCCGAGCGCCGGGAGGTGCCCCTGACGCAGCTGGGCGGGACCCTGCAGAACGACATCCTCAAGGAGTACATCGCCCAGAAGGAGTACATCTTTCCGCCCCAACCCAGCCTTCGCCTGGTCACCGACGTGATCAGCTTCTGCGCCCGCCACGTCCCCCGCTGGCACCCTGTCTCCATCTCCGGCTACCACATCCGGGAGGCTGGCTCGACGGCGGTTCAGGAGCTCGCCTTCACCCTGGCCGATGGCTTCGCCTACGTAGAGGCGGCGATCAAGTCGGGGCTGGAGGTCGACGACTTCGCCCCCCAGCTCAGCTTCTTCTTCAATAGCCACGTGGACTTCTTCGAGGAGGTGGCCAAGTACCGAGCCGCGCGCCGGATCTGGGCCAAGCGGATGAGGGACACCTACGGGGCCCGGGACGAGCGTTCCTGGCTGCTCCGCTTCCACACCCAGACCGCGGGCTGCTCGCTCACCGCCCAACAGGTGGAGAACAACGTTGCCCGAACCGCCCTGGAGGCGTTGGCCGCCGTGCTCGGAGGGACTCAGTCGCTCCACACCAATGCCATGGACGAGGTGCTCGCCCTGCCCACCGCCAAGGCGGCCCAGATCGCCCTCCGGACCCAACAGATCATCGCCTTCGAGACCGGCGTCGCCGCCACCATCGACCCCCTGGGCGGCTCTTTCTTCGTTGAAGACCTCACCAATCGGATGGAGTTGGAAGCAGAGGCCTACTTCACCGAAATCGACGCCCGCGGTGGGGTACTGGCCTGCATCGAGTCCGGCTATTTCCAGAGCGAGATCGCCGACGCCGCCTTCCGTTACCAGCAGCAGCTCGACCGCGGGGAGCGGATCGTGGTGGGCGTCAACGCCTTCACCTCCGATGACGACTTAGCGCCGCCTTTGCTGCACCTCAATCAGGCTGTCGAAGGCGAGCAGATAGCCCGCTTGGCCCAGGTCCGAGCCAGTCGCGACGGCGAGGCTGCCCAGCTGCGGCTGGAGGACTTGCGCCAGGCGGCCCGAGGCACCGACAACCTGATGCCGCCGATCATCGCCGCGGTCAAGGCCCTCTGCACCGAGGGCGAGATCACTGCCGCACTGACCGAGGTCTTCGGCGCTTATCGGGAGCCCGCGGTCTTCTAGCGGCCGGCTACTTTGGGGGGCGCCTCTTACTTGAGAAGCGGGCCAACCAGGATTCGGTGTCCCGAGTCGATGGCCGGGGCTTTTCGGGGTCCACTCCCCCTTCACCGCCATCCCCGCGGGGCACATCCAGACTCCCCCGAGGATCCATCTTCTGGAGCAGGGCTTGGCCTCCCATGGTGGTCCCTCCCTCCTGGCGGACCAGATCGCGAAGGCCCCGATCGCTGCTGGCCACCATGGCGCTAATCCCGCCATGGACCGCCTGGGCGACCAGTTCCACGATCCTCTCATCGGCACTCTGTCCGTGGTCCGGGTAGAGGACCCTGACCCCAGCTGAGCTGGAGGGGCCGGTGGCTGGTGGTGGCCCGTCGAAGACGAATGTGAGCTGCTGATAGCTGGATCGCAAGGTGGATTGAGTTGCTGTGCTGACGAGCAGGCGCTGAGCGGCGCCGTGATCCTTCTTTAGGAGCAGGTGGCGCGTCCGGGGCCAGGCCCAGAGGACGTTGGTCCCATCCACGACGAGCTCGTTGCTGGCCATCTCTTCGGCCTCAACCCGGCCCGGCCGACCCGGAGGGTGCGCCCTCGGAGTCTGCAGACGGCGAGCGCGGCTGGGCTTCGAAGTCGATCAGGCGATCGGCCAGGTTCTCCAGACGCTGCCGCAATGGGCTGTCCAGGCCGGCCAGGCGCCGGGAGGAGGGCTTGATGCCGAAGCAGGCTCCGGCCAAGCCGCCGGCCAGGGCCAAAGCACCGCGGTTGGTCTGGTCCTGGTTCTCAACCTCCTCCAAAGCCGTGTCGAGATCGACGGCGCTAGAGAGGGCTGCCACTGCCTGGCTGAGCACGGCTACCGCGTCGTCCCCAGGCTCCGGCGGATCGCCGCGGTGGGGATAACGGAGGACTCGCGCCAGCCGAAGTGGCGCCTCCTCGCGAAGCGCCTGACCCACCCGAGCCAGGCTATCCGCCAGTCCTCGGGTGAACAGGTCGCGGGCCAGGAGGCAGCTGGCCACGGCAGCCATGCGCGAGGTCAGATCGCTGTGCGTCACCGACGCACTCTGGTTGGCCCAGCGCTTGAGCAGGGCTCCATCTTGGCGCGCCGCAATGGCGATGGGTAGGGCTCGGACCAAGGGGCCGTCGCCGCTGCGATCAGGAACGACGCGGGCGGTAGCTTCAGCCAGTCCCTGGGCGGGGAAGCCATCCAAGTAAAGGCGCAGGGCCTGTCCTGTGATCGAACCTCCAGGGGGGCGGGATGAAGGATCGAGCCGGGTCCAGCGTTCGAGCAGGAGTTCCGGTTCGATCTCGCCTCTGGCCAAGAGCGATTCGCCCAACTCAAGGGCGAGATTAGTGAGGGGCAGTGCTCCGGTCAGCGCTTCCCCGCACGCTATGCCGAGTAGCAGCCCCCGGGCGCGCTCGTGCAGCTCGGCGGCAGGGATGGTGGGCAGCTCCATCAGGCAAGTATTGGGGGCTACCTGGACGGTCGGCTTGTTCAACGCCGCAGAGCGAGTCATCTTCTTGAGAACCGTGTTGACGGAGGAGCGAGACCAGCCTACCCAAAGGGGAGAGAGTTGCCGGCAGCCCGGAAGTTGGAGGTAGGCGGGCTAGACTGGGCCCCATGAGCGCTCGACCGGTGCGGATCTTGACCGCCAAGGTGGGTCTTGACGGTCACGACCGGGGCATCAAGGTGATCTCCCGGGCCCTGCGCGATGCCGGGGTGGAGGTCATCTACACCGGGTTGCACCAGACCCCGGCCCAGGTTGTCGAAGCGGCCGTTCAGGAAGACGTCGACGGAGTGGGCATCTCGCTCCTATCTGGCGCCCACATGACCCTCTTTCCCGAGGTACTGCGCCTGCTCCGCGAGCGCGGCGGTGCGGACATCGTGGTCTTCGGCGGCGGGATCGTGCCTCCCGACGACGCGCTCAAGCTCAAGGAACTGGGCGTGGACGAGGTCTTCACCCCGGGGACCAGCATCCGGGCGATCGTGGAATACGTGGAGCGCCGCTTCGGGCTGGAGAAGGTAGGCGCCGGGGCCCGCTGATCCCGGGATTTGGTACGATCCGGCGGCTTTAGCCGATCTCCCGAGAGGTCGGCCCCAGAGCCAGCCAGCGCTGGTGGAGGCCCATGGATTTCACGCTTGAGGCGACGCCGCGCACGACCGTCGGCCGGCACGTCTCTCAGTTGCGCCGCCAGGGGCTGGTGCCCGGGATTGTCTACGGTCACTCGGTGAAGCCGCTCACCGTGGAGATCGGTGGCAAGGACTTCGCCAAGATGTTCCACCGCGCAGGGCGCAGCCACCTGCTGCAGCTCAAGGTCGAGGGTGAGCGAGCAGTCCGCCCGGTGCTGATTCGGGAATTGCAGATCAATCCGCGGACATCAGAAGCGGTCCATGTCGACTTCTTTCAGGTCAACCTCTTGGAGAAGCTCAACGTCCAGGTGCCGGTCGTACTGGTCGGCGAGGCCCCGGCGACCAGGTTCAACGCCGGCGAGCTGCTTCACCTGGTTCACCAGCTGGAGGTGAGCTGCCTGCCTAACGCCATCCCGGGAGAGATCGACATCGACATCTCCGGCCTCGCCGAGATCGACGACGCGGTGCGGTTGTCCGAGATCCAGCTTCCGGAAGGGGTGGAGCTGACCGGAACCCTCGACCCTGAGGAGGTGATCGCCAAGATCGCTGCGCCTCGAGTGCAGGAGGAGGAGGAGGAGGTAGCCGCCGAGCCGGAGGAGGGCGCCGAGCCCGGGGCCGAAGGTGAGCCGTCCGCGGAAGGCGAGCCCAGCCCCGAGGACTCCTAGAGCCGCAGCGATCCCGGCGCGGTCACTTCTTCCGGCGCTGGCGAATCTCCTCCAGCCTTCGTCCCAACGCCTCTTCCTCACCGTGCGGCGAGGGACGGTAGTACTGGTGCCCGAGCAACTCCTGGGGCAGATGCTCATGGCTGACTAGCCCGCTGGGATCGTCGTGGGCGTACTGATAGCCATCGCCGTATCCCTTCTGCCGGTCCCGTCCGGTGACGGCGTTGCGCAGGTGAAGGGGGACGGGAAGGTGCAGCTGGGAGCGCACGTCCTCAGCGGCTGACCCGTAGGCGGCATAGACGCTGTTGCTCTTGGGCGCCAGGGCCAGGAAGATCGCCGCCTCCGCCAGCGGTAGCCGGCACTCGGGCATCCCCACCACCCTGACCGCGGCATGGGCTGCCACCGCCATCTCCAGGGCCCGGGGCTCGGCCAGGCCGACGTCTTCCGCCGCCAGGATGACCATCCGCCGGGCTGGGACGGTGGCATCCTCGCCTGCCTCCAGGAGCCGGGCGAGCCAGTAGATGGCGGCGTCAGGGTCACTACCGCGCAGAGACTTGATGAAGGCGCTCAGAAGCTGGTAGTGGAAGTCACCAGCGCGGTCGTGGCGCAGCACCGGGCTGCTCAGGGCGCGTGCTGCCGCTGTCTCGCTGATCTCGCTGCCATCGGGAGCGCTTCCGGCCGCCTGCTCCAGGGCGTTGAGCATGGTCCGGGCGTCGCCCCCCGAGCGAGCGACTAGAACTTGCCGGGCTGCCTCGGCGAGCCGGAGCTGGCGCTCCCCCAGGCCCAGCCCGCGGTCGGTCAGGGCGCGGTCCAGCAGTTCTGAGAGGGCCTCTCTGGTCAGCGGCTCCAACTCGAAGACCTGGACCCGGGAGAGGAGGGCTCCCGATAGCTGGAAGCTGGGGTTCTCGGTGGTCGCTCCGATCAAGGTGAGCAGACCACTCTCGACGTGGGGCAGAAGGGCGTCCTGCTGAGTGCGACTGAAGTGATGGATCTCGTCCAGGAAGAGGACCGTCCGCTGCCCGACGCGCTGCCGGGCGCGCGCCTCGGCCACGGCGGCTCGAATCTCGCCCACCCCGGCGCTGACCGCCGAGAGGGCGATCAGGTAGGCCGACTGCGAGCTCGCCAGAAGCTGGGCGATTGTGGTTTTGCCACTGCCAGGGGGACCGACCAGGACAACTGAAGGAAGGGCACCGCCCTCGAGGGTGGCTTGGAGCGCGCCGTGGCTGCCCACCAGGGCGTCCTGGCCCAGGATTTCCTGCCATCGCTGAGGCCGCAAACGGGCTGCCAGAGGCGCCGAGCTGGCCCGTTCCGGTGGCCGAGTGGGGGACCCGGACCGCGTTTCTGGGACTGGCTCCGCGCCCGGCTCCAACGGCAGTTCTCCCTCCACAGCTCCATCTTGAAGGTTCGCCACCGAGGCGAAGTCTGAGCGTCGCAGGGCCCGCTGCCGGAGAAGTGGCACTTGCGCCTGCCCACTCGGGCAGCCCGGCCATCACCAGTCGATCAGGCCACGGCCAGCCGGGACCTTCGCAGAGGGGATACCGGGCTCTTCAGGTGGCCCTGACGATGACCACCCCGACCATGCCAAAGGTCTCGTGGGGGATGCAGAAATAGCGGTAGACGCCAGTCTTGGTGAAGGTCAGGTGGGCTGACCTGCCGGTGGGCAGGCGCAGGCTCCAACCATGTCCTCCGGGTGGCACCGACGCGTCCCCGGCACTGGCCGCCTCGCTGGGCTCGTCGGTGCTGGTGTGGTCGTTGCCGGAAGAGGTGTTCCGCCAGGTCACTGTTCCCCCCGCTTTGATGCAGACAGCAGCCGGGACGAAGCGCAGGCTGTTGGTGGCGTCCACCGTTACCTGGCTCACCGCACGGCTCGCGGTACACGCGGCAATCGCCCGCGCGAACGTGGGCGCCGTGTTCGAAGTTGCGCAGCCGGACAGTCCGACCAGAAGGCAGGTGGTTATCCCGGCTAGAGCAACTGGGTGTCGCCGCAGCGCCATGCTCAAGAGCTGTTCAAACCGCCACCGGCCAAGCTGATCACCGTGCACGCGGCTGGTGTTCGCCCTGGCTTACCGCTTTCGACCCAGATCGACCATGCCGCGAAGGTGAGGTTTGAGACTCCGAGAACTTCCTGGTTCAAGTGAGCCAGCCCGCTGGCGCTGGCTCGCGCCGACCCCACCAGGGTGGCTCCACTCGGGCGCGTCCCGGTGCAACTGGACCGATGCACCAGCCAGGCGGTGATCTTGGCCCTGGGCGCCAGATCCTCAAGTCCGACCGCCACCACCAGCAGTCCGCCGGAGCGATACCAGATCAGGTGTCCACTTCCCCGTGCCACTCGCCCGGAAGAGGGCGAGAAGGAGACCAAGACAGCATGTGAACTGGGCAGGGTGGGTTGTCCGGAGGCCAGAAACAGAGAGACTGCGGTCCAGATCCCGACTACCGCGACCACCACGGCGGTTAGCACCCCGACGGTGGGGTGGGGCAGGTCGCGAGCGCTCTGGAGCCAGGGCTGGGGGCGGAAGAAGCCTCCCGAGCGGCGACGATTTGGACAGCCGCGCACCTCGCCCACGGTATCAAGCCGATCGCGCTCGCACGGGCCTCAGGAACGCGGTCCCCGAGACCCTGCTCCGCCGCCCGCGGGCCAGCGCTCGACGGTGCCCGTTCAGAGCCGCCGACCTAGAGCTGGCCCAGCAGCCACTCATGCACGTCGCCGATCTTCTCGACGAGCAGGGTTAGGTGGCCGTCCTCTTCGCTGAGCGCCGCTTGAGCGCCGGGCACGTGCTGGGCGAGCCACTGACCGTGTTGGAAGGGGACGAAGCGATCCTGACGCCCGTGCCATACCTTGACCGGAACCCTGATCGAGTCGAAATCGAATCCCCAGGGCCCCAGGTGGGCTACCCCGTCGTCCCACCAGCCCTCATCGCCGGGGGCCAAGCCGTCATGGGTACAGGTGGTGAGAAAGGCAGCGAAATCACCGGTAAGAACCGCAGCGTCGGTCGGCGTCAGTAGCGTTTTAAGAATCTCAGCGGTCTGCTCCGGAGTCGCCTGCAACATCGCTTCGCGCTCCGCCAAGCCTTGCTTCCGGCAGGCCACCGGGTCGGAGAAGTAGAGCTGCATACCTTCAACGTTGCTCTCGCCCATCCCCGCGAAGTAGTCCAGGTCCGGCGCTCCATAAGGGGCGACCGAACCCACGGTGGCGGCGGCGGCCACTAGGTCCGGCAGTAGCGCGGCACAGGCCAGCGTGTAGGGGCCTCCGCCGGAGTAGCCCCAAACCAGGAGTCGATCGATTCCCAAGGCATCGGCAATGCTCCGGACATCCTCGGCTCCGTCGGCCACGGTGTGCCCTGCGCATGGGGTTGACCCACCATATCCAGGGCGGTCGTAGCTGATCAGGCGCAGACCCCGGCGGTCGGCGTCGTTCAGCCAGCCGGTGAACAGATGGCGCGAATTGGGCGTCCCGCCGTGAACCAGGACCGGGGTGCCCTCCGGGTCACCCCCCAATTCGACGCAGAGCACCCGACCATCCTTGGCCTTGACCGTCTCCGTCTTGACTGAAGCCTTCATCGGTCCTCCCCCCAAATCACCGGTACCTGCATTGCCGCTTGCCTATCCGACGCGCTGTTGACATCGACCCTACGCCAATCGAGCTCAGACCTCGACGATGTCGACGACACCCTCCCTATCTGAGGTCGATATCGAGCAGGCGGTGATGGCCCGGACGAGTGTGTGGTGTCCGACGCGACGGACCTGTCGGTGAAGCAGTCGTGCGGGGCCGTCCACATCCGGGATCCGGTCGCGGTCGGCTTGGACGATCGGCTCGTCATCGAGTTCCTTCTGGGGCGGAGATCATCTTAGTGGCCAAGCGCACGCCGTCTCGCTCGGCAGTCGGTCAGTGAGTCTGTCTCTGGTGACTGACACTGGGCGGCGTTCGTTCTCGCCAAGTGCTACTATGTAGCACGATGGAACGGATAGGGGTCAGAGAGCTTCGTCAACACGCCAGCAGGTACCTGGCCCGAGTGGCAACCGGGGAGACGATCGAGGTGGCGGACCGGGGCCGTCCGGTTGCGCTCCTGGTGCCCACTCATCGGGACTCGTGGCAAGATCTGATCGCGCGTGGTCAGGTACTCGCTGCGTCGGGTGAGGGCGACCTGGCCGACGACCCGCCGCACGACTACGGCATCGAGGCCTCGGCTCGGCTGGCGGAGATGCGTGCGGCTGAGCGGTGAGGATCTACCTCGATTCGTCGGCGTTGGTGAAGCTGGTCCAGCGTGAAGCCGAGTCGGACAGGCTGCGAGCGTTCCTGCGTCGACACCGGTCTGACCAGCTGGTGACGAGCGCGCTCGCCCGGGTGGAGGTAGTCCGCGCGGTCCTAGCCGGTGGGCCAGCTGCGATTGAGCAAGCCCGTCGCCAGCTCTCCCGGCTCGACCAAGTAGTGCTTAGCAATGATCTGCTCGATAGCGCTGCCACGCTCACTCCTGCCGGTCAGCTGCGGAGCCTCGATGCGATCCATCTCGCCGCGGCGCAGTTGGTGGGAAGTGATCTGTCTGCGCTTGTTACGTATGACCGACGCATGGCGGACGCGGCCCGAGCTGTTGGTCTCAATGTGGAGACGCCCGGTGACGTCGTGGCGTCAGGCTGAGAAGAGTCCTAGCGCGCCACTGGCGATGTGCCGGTCTGGATCCAGCGCGTCCCCGCCTTCCTACAGCAGCCGTCGGCAGGCGGGAACGCGCTGACGGTTCAGTCCTGGTAGTACTCCATGCCCAGCCCGATAGCCCGTCGGGTGCCCAGCATCCCGTTACCGGGGACAGGATCGCACCGCGGCTAACCCGACCGGATCATCGGGCTGGGATCGTCTCGAAGCGTTGCCGTCCCCGGAATCGGTAGATCTGAAAGTCGGTGTCGAGGGTGAATATCCTGCGCTGGCCACGGTCCTCGGCAAGGGCCACGAGAGTGGCGTCGGCCAGGTCCATCGGTCGATCCGAGTACTGATCCATCAGTCGAGCACTGCGGTCGACAGCGGCCGGCGAGAGATCGGCGACGACGAGTCGGTTGGTCTGCAGCAGTCGCCAGAGGGCGCGTTGGGCCGAAATGCCGCCGGCACGAGCGAGCAGGTACATCGCCTCGGTGAATGCCGGCCACGTGGTCACCAGTGGGACGGAGATTTGGTTGAGTGCCTCAACACACGCGACGTGGTCGAGCTCGTCGGCGTCGATGATCGCGATGAGCGGACCGGCGTCCGTGAGTGTCACTGCCCCGGGGGGTCATTCGCCAGTGATTCAGTGAAGGCGTCGCCGGTCCGCCGAGCCCGCCCCCCGCCCCCGTGGATCACTCCGGCGACATCGCCGAAACGCTCGCCCGGAAGCGCCAGCAGCGTCTCCGCGGCCCTTTCTGCGGCGGCTTGGCGGAGGAACTCGGAGACCGACTCGCCTTGGACTGCGGCTGCCCGTCGGACCGTCTCGTCAAGCTCTTTAGCAAGCCGAAGGCTTCGCATAGTCTCATTGTATTACAAATGGGGTCATACGTGATACCCCGGGGCCAGGTCTCCGGTGCGACGAAGGCGCCCGGTCGCCTGCGCCATCACCAGGTTGCCTAATCCGTCCGTCGGCGCCTGTCAAGAAGGGCGACTACCCGCGTGCCGTGGCGATCAGCCTGGCCCGCCCGGGACGGCAGTCGACGGTTTGCCTAACCCGCCCTTCACGACCAAGTCGGGCGCTTGGGAACGGCGAGAGAAACTTGATCTCCGCTGTGATTGAGTTGGGCCGAATACCGAGCTGGCGGGAGGTCGGCAGCGGCACTGGCAGTGCCAGCACGCTTCTCTGGCTGGCAGCTCCTCTACCGCGATTGCCGGCGGGCGGCCACCAAAGGGGGGAGTGATCGGGCAGGGCGTCCGCTGACGTCCGTGGGTGTCACTTCGTGTTCGACGGAGCCTGAAGCGAAGGGTCGGCTGTTCGCCAGGGTGCGCCGAGGGTCGCCGGGTAGGGTGTCAATCTCGGATCCGGCGAAGGGCTGGCCCTAAGTCCTTCGGCTGTTCCCGCTCGTTGGGCCGCCCGCGGGCACCAGGCATGCACTTTAGCGCTCAAAGCGCTAAACTGGCGTCATGGCAACGATCCAGATCCGGAACGTCCCAGAACCGGTCCACCGCATCTACCAAACCCGCGCGTCTGCCGCCGGGATGAGCCTCCAGGAGTTCCTGCTGTCCGAGTTGGAGCTGAACGCGAACCTAAGGACCCCGGCTGAGCTCGTGGCGGAGACCGAGGATCGATTTTTGGCCGGGGACTCAGAAGGCTTCGCCCGAATGCCGACCGCGCAACTGGTACGAGCCGATCGATCGGCTCACTGACGGAGCCGGTTATGAGTGTCGTCGACGCCCGGGCAGTCAGCGACGGGCAGAAGTTGAACGGAAATGGCGGAGCGGGCGCCTG
>JBAQYY010000009.1:0-3200 GCA_049790415.1 Candidatus Dormiibacterota bacterium
TGATGTATATGTCACCGTTCAGGGGCGAGATCACGATACCCTGAATTCCGGGATATACCTCCTCGTAGCAGTCGTCCTCACAGTTGACGTTGTCCCCGCCGGGGTCGAGCATCGCCGTGCTCACCGCTGGCTCGTCGGTCAGCGGGGACACGCTGAAGGTCCAGACGCAGCCGGGAGTGTCGCCGTCGCTGGTGGTGCAGAGCTCGGCGTCCGCTCCGTCGGCGGGGGCGGATGCGGACTCAGTTTCGCCCTCGGCACCCTGTCCGGAGACCGCGACCAGTCCAGCTGAGTTGGACGTGATGGCGATTGGCTCGAAGGGCAGGGCGGCGAAATCGGGCGCCGACGCCGAGCCGGGGCCATCGCCGGAAAGGGTGTAGTTGAAGAGATAAACGCCGTAATCATCGGAGTCGTCGTTGAGAACGGAAACCACATCGCCGCTCACCACGATCCCCTCATCAATATCGAAGGCACCCCCGACGGTTAGGACGGGCGCACCCACGGCGCCGTTGAAGGCTCCCTCGGTGGTGAAGGTGAAGGGCCCGGTGATGGGAATCACCTCCCAGGTGCTATCCGTCGTTTCGACGGTGGCAAACGCTTCTGTCCCTGCGGCGTTGACGGCGACGCCATAGGCTTGCTCGGTGTCACTGCCCAGGTCGATGGTGTTCGACGATCCCGCGGGCAGATCGAGCACCTTCACAGCAGCCTGGCTGGGATCGCTTGAGTGGTCCTGTCCGGCAACCAGAACCTGGTAGCTGCTAGCCGCCGACGCCGGGGCGGCGAGCATCGCGCTCAAGGCAACTAAGGCGGAAGCGCTCAGGCTGACCGCGGCGAAGACGGCCAAAGGCCGTCGAACCCTGAAGGATCCCATCGGTTGTCTGCCTCCCCCCAGCCGCAGGTGCCGCTGGTTCCGTTTTGATCTTCGGGCGGATCGTAGCAGAAGGGGGTCCAGATTGCCCACTGGTCGTCAGCTAGGGCTGCTGTCGTCCCGAGAAGGCGCGCACCCAGTGGGGACATCGCCGAGCCCCGGGTCGCCGCTTAGGCCAGAAGTCGACGCCGAGGCAGCCTGGACACGATCAGGAGTGCAGCTCCCGAGAGGATGAAGATCAGGCCCAAGCCAAGTGGCAACCCGGCGCCGGTCGTGGGGATGGTGGAGCCAACCGCGAGGACACTGACCGTCGCGCTGGTTATGTACATCCCTCCGGCAGTTGTCAAAGGGTCGTACTGTGTGGGCGTTGCTGAAGCGAATGAAGAACCGCTGGCGATCTGATCCAAGTAGGATGTTCCCGAGGTCTCGACGTAATCGTCCCCATCTAGGACCAGGACGTCAGAGCCGTCCGGACTGAGTCCGATCCCAATCTGGTAGGCCTCGCCCTCGGAGTCAGAGCCGGTTAGATCCTCCGAAGAAGTTGTTTCGGGACCAGGCACCGTATCGCTGTCAGTGATCGCAACCTGATACGCATGTGGGTCCTGCTCATCGCTCAGGTAGAGGGTGTTTCCCGCTCCATTGATGGTGATGGCCTGTAACTGATCGGGGCCCTCGAGAGATTGAAACCCGACGACGTTGGCAGTCCCGTAGGTGGGACTGCCGCTGCCGGGGTTGACTTGCCAGACGCCCTTGTTGTCCCTGTCGCTAACGTAGATGTTGCCATTCGCAGGGGAGATGACAAGGCCCTGCAACCCGATGACCGGGCTGCCGCAATACTCGGGGACTGGGATGCCGTCTTCTAAGCCAGCCTGGCAGTCGACGCTGTCGGACCCGAGCGCCGATCCATCGTCCAGCATCGCGGTGGTCACCACGCTGTCACTGTGGGCTGACGCGGTGAAGGTCCAAACGCACCCCGGACTCGGATCAAAATGCGGCTCGGTGTCGGTGGTCTGACACTCGAGCAAGGTGGCGCCATCGTCGGGCTCCACATAAGAGGGTGGGGGATCGCCACAGTCGGCGCCTTCTGTTTCCAAGGCAACGCCGCACTCAAATTCGCCCCCACCGGTCCCGGCGACTGCCACCAGACCTGCTCCGTTGGCGGTGATCGCCTGTGGCTGGTAAGGAAGCGTTAGGAAGTACGGATCGGCAGCTGAGTCCTGCCCGGTAGTCAGCGTGTCGTTGAAGGTGAAGACGCCATAACCGGTGCTGGCGTCGGCAGTGTCATCTTGCAGCACTTCGACTATATCCCCGCTCGTGGCAATCCCGGCATCAATGTCGAAGAGGCTGTGTCCCGTCGTGGCATCGGTCAGAATCGGGGTCCCGACCGTGCCGTTGAAGACGCCGCCGGTGAAGGTGAAGGGCCCCGCAACGGGGATCACTTCCCAGCACGTGGCGTCGCAGTTATATCCGACGGTGGCAAAGGCCTCGGTTCCGCTCGCGTTGACGGCAACTCCGTAGGCATCGATGGTGCCGGCACCCAGGTCGATCGTGTTCGGAGTGTCGCCGGGCATGGTCAGCACCTTGATCGCAGCCACGCTGTTGCCGCTGTCAGCTCCGGCGATGAACACCTGGTAGCCGCCAGCGGCCGCGACCGGAGTCGCAAGCGCAGCGCCAAGCGACATGCATGCAGAGGCGGCGAGAGCCGCCACGGCGAGGATGCCCAGTAGCCGACCGGGTCTTGAGCGACCGCGAATCTTTAGAGATCCTCCCCCTGAGGATTGAGCTGAGGAAACGTCTGCCTGCCCGGCGGAATCCTAGCAGGTGGCTTGGTCACCACCAAAGTCAACCCCCTTCGAGCGAGCGCAGCAACCGTCGGGCTCCCAGCGGTTCCGATCGTTGTTGTCACCCGGACAGCTCGCTTGGTTGGGGAGAACTGCAGGAGGCCGGGTCAGCGCGGCAGGGAGAGAGGTCACGTGGTTCGGCCAGGGGCAAGCAGCGAGTCGACGACATAGCTGTCGGAGTTCTTTAGCAGGGGCCCGACAGTGGCGAAGTTGGCCAAAACCACCGCCAGCATCCGCTACCGGCGAAAGCATCCCTACAGCTGCTGTCGCCCCGAGAATGCCCGCGCCACCGTCCTCTCGTCGGCGTAGGCCAGCTCACCCCCGACCGGCAGACCGTGGGCGAGCCTGGTCACCTTGACCCCGCTCGCCTCCAGCCGGCGGTGCAGGTAGCTGGAGGTGGCCTCGCCCTCGATGTCGGAATCGGTGGCCAGGATCACCTCGCTGATGCCGCCCCCAGCAACCCGGGAGAGCAACTCATCGGCGTGGATCTCGTC
>JBAQYY010000010.1:0-8097 GCA_049790415.1 Candidatus Dormiibacterota bacterium
ATGTCGTCTTTACCAGCGCCAATGCGGTGCGCCTGCTCCTACCACGTACGTCCGCTTCCCGCCCAGCAGTGCGGATCTTCGCCATCGGCCCCGGTACGGCGGCGGCCGTGCGCGAGTTAGGGTGGCCGGTGGAGCCTTTGCCCGGCAGCTACGTCGCGGAGTCCCTAGCAGCCCACCTGGTGGCTCAGGGGATGAGAGGGCGCCGGGTGCTCCTGCCCCGCGCCGCTGGCGCCCGGGAGGTTCTGCCGGAGGCACTGCGGGCGGCCGGTTCCGAGCTAGAAGTCGTGTCTCTGTACCGGATGATTCCCGATGCCGGATCGCGATCCGCCTTGGACCGTGCCATGGCAGATCCGAGCCTGGACTGCATCTTGTTCGCTAGCGGCAGTTCGGTCGAATGCTTCCGCGCCTTGTGGGGTCCGGGCACCATCCCCGGTTCCGTTCTGATCGCCTGCATCGGGCCCGTCACCGCGGCAGCGGCTACGGCCTCGGGACTGGCTCCGGACGTGGTCGCCGAGGAGTACTCGCTGGAGGGGCTGGTGGGGGCGCTGGAGATGCGCCTCGGTCCTTTACGGGAGAATGACGCCCAGCATGAGCTTCCCTGAGGAGCGGTCCCGGCGACTGCGCCGCAACCCCTTGCTGCGGGCCTTGGTAAGCGAGTCGGCCCTCAGCGTCCGGGACCTGATCCTCCCCGTCTTCGTGAACGAGGCTATCCAGGCTCGCCGCGAGGTCCCGACCATGCCCGGGGTTTTCCAGGAAACGATCGAGTCCTTGGTCGCGGTGGCTGAGGAGGCTGTGGCTCTGGGGATTCCCGGGCTGATCCTGTTCGGTATTCCTGCCCGCAAGGACGCGGAGGGTTCCTCCGCCTGGGATGACCAGGGGGTGATACAGAGGGCGCTCCGGCGTTTGCGCACCGCGGTGGGGGAGAACTTGCTCCTGATTGCCGACGACTGTCTTGATGAGTTCACGGATCACGGGCACTGCGGGATCCTCACCGCGAAGGGAGAGGTCGACAACGATGCCACCATCGCGCTCTACGCCAGGACTGCCGTCAGCCAGGCCTCCGCCGGCGCCGACATCGTGGCTCCCTCGGGAATGATGGACGGCCAGGTGGCGGCCATCCGCTCGGCTTTGGATGAGTCTGGGTTCGAGCAGACGGCCATCCTCGCCTACGCGGCCAAGTACGCCTCGTCGTTCTACGGACCATTCCGCGACGCCGCCGAGTGCCGGCCTCAGTTCGGCGATCGGCGCACCTACCAGATGGACCCTGCCAACCGCCGCGAGGCCATGAGGGAGATCGAGATGGATGTCCTCGAAGGGGCTGACCTGGTCATGATCAAGCCCGGACTTTCATATCTGGATGTGGTCCTCGACGCCCGCCAGCACTTCGATCAGCCGGTCGGGGTTTTCAGCGTGAGCGGCGAGTACGCCATGCTGCGGGCGGCTGCGGCCGCTGGCGGCTTGGAGCTCAAGGACACCGTTCTCGAGACCCATCTGGCCATGCGCCGCGCCGGAGCCGACTTCATCCTCACCTACTTCGCCCGCGAGATCTGCCATTGGCTGGGAGAGCTGGCTTGAACCTGTCCCGAAGGGGTCGGATGGCGAGTGCGGTCCTGGCCGGGCTGCTCATCGCCGCCGTGGTGGGAGTGGGTGCCTACTTCATCAACGTCGCCGCCACTAGGAGGGTTCCCCCTGTGACCAGTGCAGACTGCTCGACCGCCAATTTCAGTGAGCCGCTCGGTCCCTTGGACGAGCCGGCTACAGTGCACCACTACGCCAAGGCTCCCGCCTTCACCATCGACTCCGAGCGCCTCTACCAGGCCACTATCGCCACCGCCCACGGCGACATCGTCATCTGCCTGGTGCCGGGGTGGGCGCCGCACACGGTGAACAACTTCGTGACCCTGGTCCGGAATCACTTCTTCGACGGTTTGCGCTGGGGACGAGACCCATCCACCGCGCCGGGCGGTCCGGTGATCCAGGGGGGCAGCCCCAACAACGACCTGACCGGAGGCCCGGGTTACAAATTCGACGATGAGAAGGTGGTCAGTCCCCTCTACTCCGGCAGCGCCTACCAGGCCGGCGCGGTGGCTATGGCCAACGCCGGGCCGAACACCAACGGCAGCCAGTTCTTCATCACCCTGTCCTCCTTCAGCCTGCCTGCCAGTTACAACCTGTTTGGCGAGGTGGTCTCCGGCCTCAACATCGCCGCCAAGGTGAAGAAGGGCGACGAGATGCACATCACCGTTCGGGAGCAGCTCCCCTGACCGAAGGCCAGGGATTTTCTCTGGCTCGCTCCGAATCCGCCATGGCCCGCGCCAGGCGCTCTCTTCCGGGCGGGGTGAACAGCCCGGTGCGCTCCTTCCGCGGAGTCGGGGGCACACCGCCCTTCTTCGACCGGGCCCGGGACCAGTTCCTTTACGACATCGACGGCAATCGCTACCTCGACTTGGTGCTCGCCTACGGCCCTCTGATCCTGGGCCACCTCCATCCTGCGGTCGTGGCTGCGATCAGCCTGCAGCTGGAGCTGGGTGAAGCCTTCGGCGGCCCCACCGAGCCCGAGGTCGAGCTCGCCGAGGAGATCGGCAGACGCATGCCCGGCATGGAGATGGTGCGCCTAGTGAGCAGCGGCACCGAAGCTGCCATGAGCGCCATCCGGCTCGCCCGAGCGGCGACCGGAAGAGACCTCCTGGTCAAATTCGCCGGCTGCTATCACGGCCACAGCGACTCCCTCTTGGCGGCGGCCGGTTCGGGGGTGGCAACGTTCTCCCTGCCGGGCTCTCCCGGAGTACCGAGGGGCACGGTCGCCGACACGGCGGTGCTCGCCTTCAACGACGGCGAGGCCATATCCGACCTCTTCGACCGCACTGGCTCGACGATCGCGGCGGTGATCGTCGAGCCGGTGCCCGGGAACATGGGAGTGGTCCTCCCTCAGGATGGCTTCCTCAGCCTCTTACGCGAGCTGACCAGTCGCCACGGTAGCCTGCTCATCTTCGACGAGGTCATCAGCGGATTTCGAGTGGGCCCGGGGGGGGCCCAAGGCCTCTTCTCGATCAAGCCCGACCTGACCTGTCTGGGCAAGGTGATCGGTGGAGGACTTCCGGTGGGGGCCTTCGGGGGTCGGCGAGACCTGATGTCCCAGTTGGCGCCCGAGGGCAACGTCTACCAGGCAGGGACGCTGAGCGGGAACCCCCTGGCGGTGGCGGCTGGACTGGCGGTCCTCGAAGAGCTGAATAGGTCGGACACCTATCCGAGGTTGGAGGCCCTGGGAGCTCAACTTGAGGCAGGACTTCTCGGCGCCGCTGAACGCCAAGGGCGTGCCCTCCAGGTCAATCGGCTGGGATCGATGCTGACCGCCTATTTCTCGGACCAGCCCGTGACCGACTATGAGACCGCCCTAAAGGCCGACCGGGAGGCTTTCGCTCGAGTCCACTGGGAGCTCCTCCAGCGGGGCGTCTTCTGGCCGCCCTCAGCCTTCGAGTCGGTGTTTCTGTCACTCCGTCACGCCCCGCCCGATATCGACCTCGTGGTGACCGCTTTCGACGCCGGTATGGCAGCTCTGGAGACTGGCTGAGCAGGGTCTGGAGCGCGTAGATTTCGAAGTCGCCCTACGGCAAAGGCGAATTCGAGCCGCTGATATACTCCGGGCACCCTCGCCGGCGTCCCCGGAGGCATCCCCAGTGATCGGTTTCGACCAGGGCTCGGCGCGGTTGATCCCACCCGTCAAGCGATCGGTCGGCTCGTCTGCTGACCAGATTTTGGGCGAAGGCTAGCCACTTGGCCACCGGACAGATTGCGGGCGCTGGCCGCTCCGCCTCGCCGCGCGCCAGCGAGCCCCTTGCCGACGAGCGCCAGCTCACCCTGGTCGAGCACTTAGAGGAACTCCGTCGAGTCCTCCTCATCAGCATGGTCGCCTGGCTGCTGGCGACCGGCGTCGCCTTCGTCTTCAATCATGAGCTGATCTGGATCCTCGAGCGACCCCTGCACCTAGCCCTCACTCACACTCATTCCCCGTTCGGCCAGCGGGTGGTGGTGACCAGCCCCATCGAGGGACTTTCCATTCCCTTCAAGGTCTCCGCCGCCGCCGGCATCGTGCTCTCGCTTCCGATCACCGTCTGGCAGGTTTGGACCTTCGTTCGGCCAGGACTGCGCCACACCGAGCGCAACCTGGCCTTTCCCTTCATCTTCGGCACGCTCTTCTTCTTTGCTCTGGGCGGGCTGTTCGCCTACTTCGTCCTTCCCGTCGGACTCACCTTCCTGGCCACCTTCCTGAATGGCAATGCTGTCTATCTGCCCGACCTCAACGCCTACCTGACCTTCCTGGCGCTGGTGGTGCTGATCTTTGGGGTCACCTTCGAGATGCCGGTCGTTCTCTGCACCTTGGGGGCGGTCGGGATTCTCAGCAGTGCCAAGCTGCGGCGCTGGCGCAAGCCGGCGTACTTCGTCATCGTCGGGGTCGCGCTGATCGTCACCCCGGGGGCCGACCCCTTCACGCCGACGTTTCTCTCCATCGCCTTGATCCTGCTTTACGAACTGAGCATTCAAGCCATCGCCCATGGCTTGCACCGCTGATGGAGCGGTTGGGCGGAAGGGCGGTCGACCAACTTCGCCCGATCGTGATCGATACCTCGGTGCGCAGCTGGGCGGAGGGGGCGGCCCTGATCACCATGGGCGCGACCACGGTGCTCTGCTCAGCAACTGTGGAAGGCCGGGTGCCCGCCCACCGGCGCGGCTCGCGGGCGGGGTGGGTTACGGCCGAGTACGGGATGCTACCCAGGTCGACGCACGAGCGCAGCCCCCGAGAGCGGGGCAATCGGATCGAAGGCCGCTCCCAGGAGATCCAGCGGCTGATCGCCCGCAGTCTCAGGGCTGCCGTTGACCTGGGCCGGCTCGGCGAGCGCACCGTGATCGTCGACTGCGACGTGCTCCATGCCGACGGGGGCACCAGGACGGCCGCCATCAGCGGTGGGTATGTCGCTCTGGCTCTGGCCTGCCGGCGGCTCCAGGAGGCTTCCATGGTCACCGCATCACCCCTGGTGCGCCAGGTCGCGGCGGTGAGCGTGGGACTGCTGGGAGGAACCCCCGTACTCGACTTGGACTACCGGGAAGATTCCCAGGTGAGTACTGACATCAACGTGGTCATGGGGGCCGACGACGGCATCATCGAAGTTCAGGGCACCGCCGAGCGAGAGCCCTTCAGCGAGGGGGATCTGGGGGATCTGATTGCCCTGGCCAGAGCAGGCATCAAGGAGATCCTGCTGGCCCAGTCGGCAGCGCTGGCGCCTCCGCCATGACGGCCGGGGGATCTCGGAAATCTGGTGCGCCGCTGGGGGACCAGCCATTGCACGTCGTGGTGGCTAGTCGGAATGCGGGTAAGGCAGCCGAGTTGCGCCGTCTACTGCGGGGGGTATCGTGGCGACTCCTGGAGATGGACCAGGCCCCTGGCGGTCATGAGATCGAGTGGGTCGAGGACGGCGCTACCTATCTTGAGAACGCGACGATCAAGGCTAAGGCCGTGTCGAGGCGCACAGGCCTCCCGGCGCTGGCGGACGACAGTGGCATCGAGGTGGCGGCCCTTGATGGGTGGCCGGGACTCCATACGGCGAGGTGGATGGGGGAGGACGCTACCGCAACTGATCTCCTGAACGGTCTGATCGCCCGAGTCGCGACTCTCTCCGACGATCAGCGTCGGGCCACCTTCGTTTGCGCGCTGGCCCTTGTTGTACCCGCGGGTTCAGAGTCTGCCCTGATCGTGACCGAGTCCCGGCTCGACGGAACGTTGGTAACGGAGCCTCGCGGTCGGAGTGGGTTTGGCTACGACCCGATCTTCATTCCCACCGGCGAGCAGCGGACCATGGCGGAGATGAGCCAGGCTCATAAGGACGAGATCAGCCATCGGGCTATGGCGGCGAGGCAGCTGTTAGCCAAGCTTCCGTAGGCCCTGGACGAACTGGTCGGGGCGGGCGGATTTGAACCGCCGACCTCCACTTCCCAAAAGTGGCGTGCTACCCCTGCACCACGCCCCGCGCAGGTCGGAGTCTACCCGCTGCCGGACAAAGTCGACGGAAGCGTGCAGTGTCCGTGCGGTTGGCAGTCAGCACCTTCATGGCCCTAGCAGTTAGGGCGTTCCGTGTGGCAAGACGGTGAGCTGCTGACGGACCATGACCCGATACGTCGATCTTGGTGTGCTCTTGATTCGGCTTTCGTGACTTCGCAAACCGCGCTCAAGCGCAGCAGCTGATTCTCCACGCGCCATCGACTCAAGTCGGCTCGGTGACGGTTCAGAACGGGAAAGAGCTGTGTCCCATCTGGAGAGTAATCCAGCGCATGGTGGTGAATGCATCGATTCCGGATTGGCCGCCGAACCGTCCATAGCCGGAGTCGCCCACCCCGCCAAACGGTGCCTGCGGCTCGTCATCCACCGACTGGTCGTTGACGTGGACGATCCCAGTCCGGAGTCTTCGGGCGATTGCGTAGCCCCGCCGTATATCCTCTGTCAGAATTCCCGCGGTCAGCCCATAGCTAGTCTTGTTGGCGGCGGCGACGGCGTCGTCCTCACTGTCAAACACCGCGACCGTGCAGACAGGGCCAAAGATCTCCTCGCGGGCAACTCGCAGGTCGTCCCGAACCTGGCTCAGGACGGTCGGGGCCAGAACCGCTCCCTGGGGGGGGCTACCCCCAGCCTCCAGCCTCGAACCGGCCGAGACCGCTTCTCCGACGACCGAGGCTACTCGCTGGGCGGCTTCCTCGTTGATCAGTGGGCCGACTACCGTGTGCCGGTCTCGAGGATCCCCGGTGGGAATGCCGGTTGCTCGATCCGACAGCTGCTTGATGAACTCCCGAGCCACTCCCCGCTGAACCATGACCCGGTCGGCCGACATGCAGATCTGTCCCGAATTCATATAGACGGCGAAGGCGACCGCTTGGCTGGCGTAGTCCAAGTTGGCATCGTTCAGAACGATCAGGGAGTTCTTTCCGCCCAGTTCGAGAACCGCTGGTTTGAGATGCCGAGCGGCGAGCTCGCCGATGATCCGGCCGACCCGGGTCGATCCGGTGAAGCTGACCCGGGTGACACGCGGATCCGAGATCAGCGCCTCGGCTATGGCCGCTGCGTCGGCGGGGTCGTTGGTGATGACGTTGCAGACCCCGGGTGGCAGCCCTGCCTCCCGGAACACATCCGCCAGCAGGAGTCCTGATGTCAGAGGTGCCTGCTCGCTAGGCTTGAGCACCACGGTATTTCCCATGGCTATGGCGATCGCCATGGAGCGCATCCCCAGGATGAGGGGAGCGTTCCAGGGGGCAAAGGCGGCTACCACCCCACTCGGCTGGCGGATCGCCAGCGAGAGGGCTCCGTGGGTATCGGTCGCCAGCACCTGGCCAACTGGGTAAGTGACGGCTGCGGCCGCCTCGCGCAGGATGTTGGCTGCCAGGCCGGCATTGAACATTCCCCAACCGAATGTGCCGCCGGTTTCGGAGGTCATGGCTGCGGCCAATTCCTGGGCTTTGTTGTCGACAATTTCGGCGGCCTTGAGGAAGACCTTGCGCCGGTCGGCGGGAGAGCTTTGCGACCAAGCGGCGAACGCCTCTTCGGCCGTGGCGACCGCGACGACGACATCGGCCGGCTTGGCGGAGGCGACCGTTGCCACCAGATCTCCGGTGAACGGGTCCCGGTCTGGGAATGTCGAGCCGTCCTGAGCTTCGACTTCTTCGGCCCCGATCACGAGGCCGCGGGTGGTGCTCATTGGTTGGTGGCTCCTGGGTGCGCGGTCGGGTGTTTACGGTCGTGTTCGGTCCGGGGACGCCTTTGGCCGGTTGGCGTACGACCGCGGATGAGGGTAGCGGATCGTCTGGTTGGCAGCTGGCAAAGCGACGCTGCCCGTGGGAGGAGTCCGGAGAATCAGTGCCCCTCGGGGGGCACCTTCTGATTGGCGGGTCCGGAGGGGAACGGGTCTGGAAGGGTGCCGGGGCTGCTGGAACTCGGTGCTATACTCGGGCACGCTTACCAGGGAGGTTCGGCGATGCTATCTCCGACCCATATCGTTTTTCTTGTGCTGCTGATCCTGCTAGCTTTGGTGGTCTTCGGCCCCAAGCGCCTCCCAG
>JBAQYY010000011.1:0-20969 GCA_049790415.1 Candidatus Dormiibacterota bacterium
GCCAAGACCCACCTGCCGGTGTTGGGGGTGCCGGTGGAGAGCAAGGCGCTGCACGGGGTCGACTCCCTGCTCTCGATCGCCCAGATGCCGGCCGGAGTGCCGGTGGGGACCCTGGCGATCGGCAGAGCCGGCGCGGTCAACGCAGCCTTGCTCGCGGCTTCCATCCTCGGCCTCAGCGACCCCTTGATCCGGGCGGCGCTGCTCAGCTACCGGTCCCGGCAGACCGACGCCGTTCTCAGCCGGCCCGACCCTCAGCCCGACTCCTCGCCCTAGTGGGCCAGCGGGTGGGCTGTCTGGGTGGCGGCCAGCTGGGCCGGATGCTAGGCCTGGCCGGGCTGCCTCTGGGCTTGCGCTTCACCTTTCTCGAGCCCCAGGCCGAGGCGTCGGCCGCTGCCGTCGGCCGCCAGCTCCGAGGTGCCTATGACGATCCCGAGTTGCTGCGTCAACTGGGGGCCGAGTCAGACCTGGTCACGTTTGAGTTCGAGTCGGTGCCCGAGAGCTCGGCCGCCCTGCTGGCAACTTCGGGAGCGGTCTTCCCTCCGCCTCGGGCCCTCGCGGTGGGTCAGGACCGCCTCTTGGAGAAGCAGCTCTTCGAGAGTCTTGGGATTGAGACGGCAGCCTATGCCGAGGTGGCCTCGGAAGCGGAGCTGAAGCGGGCGGCTGAGCTGGGTCTGCCCGCTCTCCTCAAGACGCGACGGCTGGGCTACGACGGCCACGGCCAGCGTCTGGTGCGGGAGGGCGCCGAGCTGGGGGACGCCTGGCGGGAGCTGGACCAAGTGCCTTCCATCCTGGAGCGTCTGGTGCCCTTCGAGCGGGAGCTCTCGATTCTCTGCGTCCGGGGAGCGAGCGGCGAGGCGGCCGCCTATCCTGTCGTCGAGAACCATCACCAAGAGGGGATTCTCCGGCTCACTCTGGCGCCAGCCCCCGGGCTGACTCCGGAACTGCAGGAGAAGGCCTCCACCATCGCCAGTTCGATCACCGAGGAACTGGATTATGTGGGCGTGCTGGCGGTCGAGCTGTTCCAGGTGGAGGGCCGCTTGCTGGCCAACGAGATCGCCCCCCGGGTCCACAACTCCGGCCACTGGACCATGGACGGGGCTGTCTGCAGTCAGTTCGAGAACCACCTCCGGGCCGGTCTCGGCTGGCCTTTGGGCGGGACCGAGGCCAGGGGCTACACGGCGATGCTCAACCTGCTCGGCGAGGATCCTGCCCCGAGTGAGTTGCTGACCATCCCCGGCGCCCACATCCACCTCTACGGCAAAGAGCCGCGGCCGCGGCGCAAGCTGGGCCACCTCAACATCTCCGGGGAGGACCGGCACCAGGTGACGGCCCAGGTCAGGGCGGCGGCCCAAGCGCTCGGCGTCCGGCTTCCGGTTTCCTGGGAGCCCGACTCCTTTTGGCGCTGAGAAGCGCCCCGAAATAGCTTATCTGCGAGGACCTACTCGTTCTGGTGGGACCAATGCCACCAAACTGGAGAGGGCTACCCCCCAGAGACCATGGGGATGATGTGGACCCGAGCTCCCTCCGAGAGTGGCGTCGCCATCCCCTGGAGATCATCGATGTCCCTGTCCTCCAGGTAGATGCGGATGTGGCGCCGGACCACTCCCTGCTCGTTCCGGATCCGCCGCTCCAGTTGGGGACAGCTCCGGGCCAGTTCGTTGAGCGCCCGGCCGACGGTGTTGGCGCCGACGGGGACTACCCGGCGACCGTCGGCGGAGGCACGCAGCACTGCGGGCAGATGGAGGTTGGCGGTCACCCGACCACCGTGGCCCGAACCGCCAGCACATCCGGGAGGTGACTGGCCACCAGTTGCCAGGAGTCACCGTCGTCGTGACTCGCGTACACCTCGCCATCCCGGGTCCCGAAGTAGAAGCCGGCCGGATCCGCTCGGTCCGTGGTGAACGCGTCTCGGAGCACGATCGAGTGGTAGTTGGCCTGCGGCAATCCCTCGGTGAGGGGCTCCC
Source organism: Candidatus Dormiibacterota bacterium (assembly GCA_049790415.1). GTDB lineage: Bacteria > Chloroflexota > Dormibacteria > Aeolococcales > Bog-877 > Bog-877. Next base: position 1,965 of record JBAQYY010000011.1, read on the forward strand.
AGTTCTGGCCCGAGTCCCGGGTGCGATAGACGCGGCAGCGCCTTTCAGGGGGGAGCCGTTCCACGTCAGCTGTGAGGGGGAAGACGTAGGCGGTGTCGGGCTGGTGGGGATGGACCAACATGGTGAAGCCGAAGTTGGATGGCAGCCCCTGCTCAATCGCCTCCCAGTTGGTGCCGTAGTCGTCCGAACGGTACACACCGAAGTGGTTTTGGGCCAACAGACGTTCCGGGTTAGCAGGGTGGGTGCTCACCTTGTGCACGCACTGGCCGAACTCCGGGAAGCGCTGCCCCTCGGGCAGCCAGTGCGACTGGATGCCGCGGTTGGCCGGCTCCCAGCTGGCGCCACCATCGGCGGTCCGGTACACCCCACCCGACGAGATGGCCACCAGGAGCCGGTCCGGGTCGACCGGATGAGGCACGATCGTATGGAGGCAGGCGCCCCCTCCTCCCGGCTGCCACTGGGTCCGGTGGGGATGGTTGTAGAGGCCCTCGACAAGCTCGAAGGTGATACCGCCATCCTGGGAACGGAAGAGGGCATGGGGCTCGGCGCCGGCGTAGACCACCCCCGGCTGGGACTCCAACCCCGGTTCCACCTGCCAGATCCGGATCAGGGCCCCGCCAGTGACGGCGGGGAAGGCGACCGGAGCCGCCTCTGGCTCCGACCAGCTACGGCCGAGATCGTCAGAGTGGAAGAGCGACGGTCCCCAGTGCTCGCTGGTGGCGCCCGCGAAGAGCCGCGGCGTCGAGCGGCGGCGGTCGATGCCGAGCCCGTAGACAGAACTCATCATCAGCTGCAGCGGCTCGAGCTCCCAGCGCTTGCGAGCGCGGTCGCTGCGGGCTATCACGACACCCTTGGCGGTCCCGATCAGAAGTACGGACTCGCTCATGCGAAGCTCCTCCCGCGCGAATAGTCGGCAGATCTCTCGGCAAGCCCGCAAATAGTAGGGTGTCGGCCGACGGACTGCACGGGGTGGAGCCGACGCACTACCCAGGGGGAGGAGGCATTGACGAGGGCGGTTGGCCCTGCCAACATGCCCGCCGAATGCTCGCTCGCACTGCGGCGCCACTGCGCCTCCAAGCCACTCGACGCTCGCTGATCGCATGCGCGATGGCGACCGGCCTGTTCACCCTGGGAGCCCTGTCGTTGTTCCCGGGGAACGCGGTAGCGTCCTCCGCCCTCGCTATCACCACCCCCTCCTCGCCCACCTCGCCTCCCAACGCCACCGTCAGAAAGGCGTATTCGTTCACCCTCCAAGCGAGCGGTGGTAACGGCAGTTACACCTGGGCGCTGGCCGGGGGCTCCCTACCTAACGGCCTCAGGCTCTCAGCCGCGGGGGTGATTTCGGGGACACCTACATCGGTGACCCAGAGCGGCAGCTTCGAGGCCCAGGTGACTAGCGCCGGGGAGACCGCAACCAAAGCCTTCTCTGTCTGGGCTAACCCGGCACCGGTGTCTCCCTTCGGCAAGGCCTTCTGCACCGCCCATGGCGCCAGTGTGGCGATCGAGGGACCGAACAACGTCTGGGCCTGCGGGCCTGCTTCCGCCGGTTTCTCGCCGGCGACGCCCTACGACACGGACGGCTTTCAGTGTGTCGAGCTGTCGGCGCGGTACCTCTCTGCGGTCTACGGTCTGCCAGCGCCCAATGACGCGCTCGGCGACTTCACCTACGGCTACGAGTTCGTCTCGTCGGTGGCCACCAACCCCCAGCACTTCAAGATCGACGGCAAACCAATCTCTGAGACCACCACTTCAAGCGGCGACAACAACAAGGTGCCATCCCCGGGGGACATCGTTAGCTTCGGAGCTTCCGGCGCCTGGGGCTTTACGGAGCCTATCGCCGGACACACCGCCGTGGTGATCGCCGATCCTCCCCAAAGCCACACTCCGGCAGGCTATTTCTGGATCCTCAGCCAAGACTTTGGCAGTGCGAGCGAAGGCTTCGGCACCACTGTCGGCGAGCAGGAGATAAACACCAACACCACTCCCGGCCATGCCCTGATGGTCGGACTGCCATCCTCGCCTACCCCCTTCCGCTGGCTGGTGCTGCCCGGACCGACCGCCGCGCAGCCCGCCCAGCCCACCTCGGCTACTGACAATCCCCTGACCATCACGACCCCCAGTAACCAGTCGTCTCCCCCCAATGCCACCGTGGGCCAGCCCTACGGCTTCGACTTGGAAGCGGCCGGCCCGGGCAGCTACCCCGGCCTGTATGAGAAGGCTGGCCGCCAGCTGTATTACTGGTCGATAGCCCAGGGCAACCTGCCACCGGGTCTCTCCCTCTCGTCCAACGGCACCATCGCCGGTACCCCGACGGCGGTCAGCCAGGGAGGTCCCTTCATCGTCAAGGTGACTGCGGTGGGGCAGGTGGCGGAGCAGAGCTTCACCATCTGGGCGCTCCCAGCTACTTCGACTGCGTCTCCTCGAAGCCCGGCCGGCGCGCTCCAGATCACCAGCCCCACCACCATCGTCGTTCCCCAGGACGCCATCCCGGGAACCCCTTTCAGCTACCAGTTCCAAGCCGCGGGAGGGACGGGCACGTACGGGTGGTCGTTGGCACTGGGCGGCCTGCCCTCGGGGTTGAGGCTGCAGCCATCCGGGGCCATTTCGGGGACACCCGCGAACGGCAGCCACAGCGCCACCTTCGTGCTGCAGGTCAAGTCAGGACAGGAATCGGCCAAGCGATTGTTCGTGATCTGGGTGGGGGCATCCTGTGGCACGATCCAGGGTGAATACGGCAAGGACACCGACGTCAACGTGACCAACATGACCTGTGGGGCTGCCCAGCAGTTGATGGCTGCCGGTGGTCCCCTAGGCGCGACAGCGTCTGGACAGTGGCAGTGCACCTTCAACACTGGCCAGACGACCTTCACCGCCACCTGCACCAGCGGACTTCTTTCGATCACCTACACCGCCCCTCTTGCCGGCGGGGATCCGCTCTCGTTGCTCTTCGGCAAGCAGCCGTCGCCCGTTCCCAAGTCGGCGCTGGCTAGCGGCAAGGCCGTGTACAACGACGCCACCTGTCCTAGTGCCCAGGACTGCTACGCCGTCGGTTGGAGTGGCAGCACCGGGGTCGTCACCGCCTCCACCAATGGGGGGCGGACGTGGTCTACTCACGACGTGCCCGGCAGCGGCGGCCTTGACGCCATTGGCTGCGCCAGCGCCCAGGACTGCGTCGTGGGCGGTTCTGCTCCGAAGGGTGCCTCCGGGGGGGAGATCTTCGCCACCGACGACGGCGCCAGGTCCTGGAAGGCCGATTCGGCGCCTCCGGTGAGTGCGGTCACTTCGATCGCCTGTCCGTCGACAGCGGACTGCCTTGCCGTGGCTATTCCGATGGGGTCGACGATGGCTAGCACCGTTCTGGCAACAACCGATGCCGGGAGCACCTGGTCACCCGAAACGTCCCCGGGGAACGACCTCTCCGCCGTTCGCTGCGTAGCCACTGCCGACTGCTGGCTGGCCGGCCCGGGGGTTTTCTTCAGTAGTGACCTGGGGCAGAGCTGGCAGGCTGAGCCACCGCCCCAGCCCCCCCTGCCCACTACCCCAGGCTTCGGTATCGGCAACCTTTACTACAGCTTTTTGACTGATGTTGAGTTTCAGTCCGCCAGCGACGGGTGGACGGTGGGCGGCGATCAGTGCGGGGGCCAGGGCGCCACCACCTGTTCCGGGGTAGCGTTCCATACCGTTGACGGCGGCGCAACCTGGACGATTTCCATGGCCTCTCTGCACCTGGATTTCGGGTGGCAGGTCGCCTGCCAGGCGGCCAGTTGCTTACTGGTCACCCAGGCTTTCCACTCCTCCCAGCTCTACTCGAGCACTGACAACGGAGCGCACTGGACCAAGCTCTTCGAGCACAGCGGGGCGATCAATGCCCTGGCCTGCAGCCCGGATCGCACCGTCTGCATCCTCGCGGGCGGCTCCAGCGGCACGCCCCTCCTGTACACGCTGGGCTGATCGGCTACCTCGGGCGGGCGGGTCGGCAATCCGAGCAGTGTCGAAAGAAGCGTCCTGGTCGCTAAGGTTCAGGGGATTCCAGTCCGGTTCCGGAGGGTAAATGGCCGTCGCCGGACGCAAGCCTCAGCGGGACAGTGGCGAGAGGAGCCCTCGGGTTGCAGTTCAGCCCTACGCCGGCCTGACCGACGTGATCGGCCACCTCCCAGCTGTTGCCTCGCTGCGGCAGCAGATGTCCAGCGGAACGCTTTCCCACGCCTACTGGGTCTCGGGTCCGCCCCAGGTGGGCAAGACCACCCTGGCCCTCGCCATGGCCTGGGAATTACTGGGAGCGGCTAACTGGCCGGGGGGCCTGCTCTCCCACCCAGACCTCTGGCTCGATGACGGAGAGGGCACGCTGAAGATCGAACGGATCCGCCTCAGCGATTCCGACCCCGAGGCTGAGGAGGGTCCGACCCTACAGCATTTCCTCAGCCTGTCGGCCTTCGCCGGCAGCGCCAAGGTGGCCGTGATCGGCAATGCCGAGCGACTCAGTCTGCCTGCCGCCAACAGTCTCTTGCGCCTCCTCGAGGAGCCCCGGCCGAACACGATGATTTGGCTCTGCACCGCCCGGCCAGACTCTGAGCATCTGCCCAGCACCCTCCGCAGCCGCTGTCAGCAGCTGCTCCTGGGACCGGTCGAGGCAGACGCCATCGCGGAGTGGCTGGTCAGCCAGCTGGGCATCCGCCGCGAGGCGGCTCGGGTGGCCGCGGCCATCTGCCTGGGTCGACCTGGGGTAGCACTCGGCCTAGCCGCCGATCGCCACCTGGCCCGGCGGGCGGCCGAACAGCTGGAGCAACTGCTCGATTGTCCTGGTCAAAGCTCCTCGGCACTGCTCGAGCTCAGTCGCAAGCTGGCTGAGCGGGGGACTGATCGGGAGGTGACCCGGGGCGCCCTCAGGGTCTGGGCCAGCTTCCTGCGCGACTGCTGTTTGGAGGCGGCGGGAGTTTCCCAACTGAGTCGCTGGCCGGATCAGGCCGAGCAGGCCCAGGAGTGGGCCGGTCGGCTCGGACCTGAGGGGTGCTCGAGGCGGTACGATCTGGCCCTGGACGCGCTGGCGCGCCTCGATGAGATGGCGACCCCGCGGCTCGTCCTGGACCGGTTCCTGCTCCTCGCCTTCGGAAAGGAGCTGACCGGCCCTGCAGGTGGCGATCGGCAACCTATCCTCGGCGCAAGCAACCAGAGGTAAAGCAATGCCCTTAGCGGTGGGGGTTAAGTTCCGCCGCCACGGACCCTTGAACTACTACGCCCCGGTGGACGAGGAGTTGGTGCCGGGCACCCAGGTCGTGGCGGAGACAGCCCGCGGACCGGAGATCGGGGAGGTGGTCATGGAGGCCACCGAGATGGACCAGCGGATGGTCCCCAATCCGCTTCCCCCGGTGACCCGGCGGGCGAGCGCCGCCGACCTGCAAAAGAGGGCCGAGATCGATGGACGGATTCCCGACGTCGTGCGCCAGGCCCGCGACCTGGTCCAGGAGCGCGACCTACCCATCAAGGTGTCGCGGGCGGAGATCAGCTTCGATGAGGCACGCATCCTCTTCGACTTCACCGCCGAGCGTCAGACCGACTATCAGGACATGGCCAAGGAGCTCGCCTCGCGGCTGCGCTGCCGGGTCGAACTGCGCCAGGTGGGAGCCCGCGACGAGGCCAAGGAAAAGGACGGCTACGGGCCCTGCGGTCGCCGCCTCTGCTGCTCCTCCTGGCTCAAGGAGTTCGTGCCGGTCACCATCAAGATGGCCAAAGAGCAGGGCTTGCCTCTCAACCCCACCCGGCTCAACGGCATGTGCGGCAAGCTCAAGTGCTGCCTGCAGTACGAGAACGAGCAGTACGTCGACCTGAAACGCCGCCTACCCCTGCCCGGCACGTCACTTGAAGTCGAGGGTCAGCCGGCCCGCGTCAGCGAGATCAGCGTGGTACGCGAGCAGGTGTTGGTCACCATGACCGAGTCGGGCACGGTGGTGGCCGTGCCGGCGGCAGGACTCCTGCAGGAGCCGAGGCCCCGAGGGGAAGGGGGAGGAGGCGGCAAGCGGCGGCGCTCACGCCCGCCCGGCCCGGGCAGCAGCTAGCCTTCCCCGGGTCGCCCCTCCCGCCTCAGAGGGCCTGGCTGTAGACCATCCCCAGGACCAGCTCAGCGACCACCCCAGCAGGGAAGGCGATTAGGAGCCAGAGCGCCATCCGACCATGCTGCCAGCCCCGCAGGCCGAGGAGCAGAAGCGCGCCGACCCCAACCGCGGCGAAGAGCACGGCACTGGAGATGTAGCGGAGCTCCCAGCCGTAGATAACTGCGGCCTCGGCCAAGAAGGCCGCCGGGAGGAGGGCCCCGCCGAGCGCCCCCAGGCGGCGTGGCCGGCGCCACCAAAGCCAACCCCCCACCCCGAATATGGGGCCTCCGAGCAGAGCGCAGGCAGCCCAGAAAAGCACCAGACCATGATTCGCCGAATATCCACGAGCGGCGGCGGTGGCGAAGTAGCCGAGGAGTTCGAGCAGGCCCGTAGTCACCCCGGCCAGGGCTGCTCCCCAGGGCCGCCGCCAGAGTGCCCCGAGAAAGAACATCGGGGTCAGCCAAGGACTGGCCGCGTTGGCCAGGCTCAGCCAGGGGGCCCCCAGTTCGGGCTGGAGGAGGGAGGTGGCTATCCCCACCCCGACGCCGACCGCGATGACGGCCACCATCCGGATCGCCACTCCCGCCGTCCCCGATCGTTGCATTTACTCTCCGTCCGGGATGGTTTTCCGCTGACTCAGTCCCGCGGAGTTTCTGCGATTCAAGCCTCGGCTCGGGCGTAGACTCACCGGGTTCGGAGCCGAGGGGCCGCCTCGAGGGGCCCCGCACGGGGTTGCGGTGAGGACGAGCTTGCCGTCATGAGCGTTTCCGCTACCGCCCGCCAGCAGGTGTCCTTGCGCTTTTCCGCGCCCCGCTTGATCGGTCTGTCCGTGTACTGGCTGGCGATCAACTATCTCTGGCAGGGGATGGGGGCCCTGATCCTGCCCCGGCTCATCCTGAGCGCCGTCCCCGAGGGGCACCGGGGGGTGGCTCTGGGGGGCCTTTCCGCTCTCGGCGCGGCGGTGGCGATCCTGGTCCAGCCGGCCGCGGGCGCTCTCTCGGACCGTTGCCAGATCCGTTGGGGAAGGCGCAAGCCATTCATGGTGGCGGGGACGCTCGGCGACCTCGTCTGTTTGCTCGGGCTGGCTCTGGCGGGCAGCTATGCGGCGCTGATCATTCCCTACTGCGCCCTGCAGATCTGCTCCAACACGGCGGAGGGGGCCTACCAGGGCCTTCTGCCTGACCAGGTGCCCGCCAAGGACCGCGGCCGGGCATCGGGGTACTACGGCTTGGCGGTGTTCATCGGCACCGCCATCGGCTTTCTGCTCACCGGGCGGTTGATCGCGATCGGACACATCCGACTGGCGCTGCTTACTGTCGGTGTGGTGCTGGTGCTAGCGGTGCTGGCCACGGTCATCTTCGTGCCCGACTCGCCGGCTCAACCGCCCTTGCCGAGCCGCCGCCAAGCCTACTTGGGAGTGTTCAGCTTTCGGCCCCGTGAAAACCCCGATTTCACCAGGCTTTTGATCTCCCGATTGCTGGCCTTGATGGGGATCACCGGGCTCACCGATTTCGCCCTCCTCTTCATCAAGGCCACCTTCTACCCCGGCGGCGGCAGCGCCCTCGCCAACAAGGCATCGGGTTCCACCTCGGTTCTCTTGGCAGTGGTCGTGCTTTTGGCCATCGTGGTGACCCTGCCGGCGGCGCGAATCTCGCAGCGACTGGGGCGCAAGACCATCATCAGGGCGGCCTGTTGGCTGGGCGCAGTCGGCACATTTCTGCTCATCTTTGCCCACTCCCTGACGTTTGTCTACCTGGTCGGCATATTCATCGGCGGTGCCTTCGGCATGCTCCTCTCGGTGGACTGGGCCTTTGTCGTCGACCTCGTGCCCAGCGAGTCCGCCGGACGTTATATGGGCATCTCCAACCTGGCCACCGCGGGTTCGGGAATCTTGGCGACGCTGATCGCGGGACCGCTCTTGGACTTCGGCAACGGTCTCCACCACAATGCCGGATTCCCCATGATTTTCGGCTTTTTCTCGGTTGCGCTCATCCTGGGCGGTTGGCTCGTCTGGGGTGTGCGCACTCCCCAGGAGATCGCCGCGGCGGCAACCTGAGCTGCTTACGCGGTTAGCTGAATCCGCAGCTCATGGTGCGTCTGACTGTCAGCGATGCGCACCGAGAGGACGTGGTCCTTTCGATTCAGCTTGGCGGAGATGTCCTGGGTCGGGTCAGATGAGGTCCAGGTGAAGCTCCGGTAGAAGGACGGCACGGCGATGAGCAGAGCGTGGGCGGAAGCGTTACCGCTGAAGTCCACCACCAGCTGACCGTCTTGGTAGTCGTAGCTGAGCTTCTCCAATGTGCCGGGCGTGGCCCGCGGGTAGGCGCGGGCCACGATCCGCAGCCGGGAGGGGTTGCGCTTGAAGGCCCAGCTGCCGCCCTCGTCCCAGTCCCAGTAGGCCCAGCCCAGTCGGTACTTGTCGAGCTCGTTCATCTCCTTGGCCACCCAGGCCTGGTTGGCGGTACCACCGCCGGCCCCGATCTCGCCCACCCAGGGCGCCGCTCCCGCCTCCCGGGCCTGGTCCTGGAGCAGGGTGAGCGGGATGGCGTACTGGGGAGTGGGCTTCTGCCAGGGAGGCTCGAGCAGAGTGGCGAACACGTGGCTGGAGTAGACCTGGTTGGGATAGGGCAGCGCGCCCACGTAGGTGGGCAGGCCAAAGTCGAGGGTCTGCTCGGTGATCCACATCTGGTGCGGCGCGATGGCCGCCAGGTGGGTGATCACGTTGGCCTCGAAGGGGAGGAGGTACTTCTTCTCGAAGAGCCCCGAGGGGATTGGGAAGGGGTGGGGCTCGTTCCAGAGGTCGTAGGCGGCGACCGCCGAGTCGTCCTTGAAGGCGCGGGCGACGTAGCTCCAGACCTGGGTAACGTCCTGCTGCCAGCCGCCCAGGTCGGCCCAGAAGATGCCATAGCTCGCCAGGACTCCGGGAGCCAGGTGGCGGTTCCAGGGCGAGCCCAGGGGAAAGCTTCGGGGCAACCCGCCGGCGGTGGCCCAGCTGGGGGCGCCATCGCCGCCGTAGTAGATGCTCCAGTCGATGTTGTGCATGTCCAAGATGGTGTAAATGCCGTGAGCCGCGGCATCGTTGACCACCGAGCGGATCAGGTCCAGGTAGGACCGCGACATCTGCCCGGGACGGGGTTCCAGCCGCGACCAGTTGATGGGCAGACGGATCACGTCAAACCCGTCCGCCTGCATCTCCGAGAAGTCCTGACTGGTGGGCACCGGACCGGGGCGCATGTCCTTGGCCTCCTCCAACCCGGTCACGTTCATGCCCCGCAGCAGTACCTGACGACCCTGGCTGTCCAGGATGACGCTGCCGTTGCTGTGCAGCCAGGGGAGTCCCTGGCCGGATGCCGTGCTGGCCGTGCTCGCCAGCTGCCGGGCCGAATTCGGATAGGCGGGATAGAAGTTGGGGCTGAGCGCGAAGAGGATCAGGGCCAGGCAGAACACCAAGAAGACAACCAGGCATCCCGAGCAGCAGCTGCAACAGCCTCGGATCCGCCGCGGCCAAGACCGCGGCCAGTGCCAAATCCGGCGGCGGTACCAACTCCGATCCCGAGTCGGCGGCTCGGACACCAGCAGAGTCTATGCCGCCCCTTCCGACATCGCCAGGTGCGAAGAGGGCGCTCTTCGGAACCTGCTGGCCCTGGCTCTGATCGGCCCCGGACTACCTCAGCGTCGGCGTGAGCGCCAGACGACCAGAGCAGCCACCCCGACGGCCAGGGCAAGAACGGCCGCCGCTCCGGTCCCCACCCCATGCCAGGACGACGCCGCTGGTGGCGTCGGGGGCACGACTTCGATCCGGACCGGTGCTGGTCGGGGAGAGCTTGGCGTCGAGGCGGGCGGGGGGGTTGTGGCGGTGCCGCCGGCCGCCCTTGCTGGCGCGGGCCTTTGGCTCGGGGCAGCCTCTCCCAGGTCCTTGGCCACGGCCCGCTTGAATCGGGTGATCACTGAGGAGATGGCCCGATTCAGCTCTGTCTCGTTGATCTCGCCAAGGCGGCCGCGGCCCTCGACCAGGACGGTCAGACGGAGATCGCAGCCTCCATCGGGATCGTCTCGGAAGCGGGCCCGTACCTCGGCATGGGCTCGGCCGGTGCCGCGTACCTCCTTGCCGCTCAACGTCCAGGTGAGGTGTCGGCCGGCCTCCTCTATGTGCTGGCGGGCGTACCCGCGATAGGTGACCGAGTGGCCGCCGATGACCACCCGCAGCGTTCCCTTGCCGTCCTCGCCCACCGCCAGTCCGGGGGTCAGGCGCAGCGCCCCGGCTTGCTCGGCCAGGAGACCCCATGCCTGGGCCGCCGAGGACGGCAGTTGGACCGTCTCGATGAGGGTCAACTAGGCGTCTCCTTGGAGCCAGGATCGGGCGCTGGCGGCTGCTGTTCATTGACCGGTCCCCAGCCGGGAAGATGGCCACCGCGAACCGGTGCATCGGGCGGCTGTAGAGGGGGCGCGCTGGGGGGTTGGTGGCCGGTCATCTCCGCCAGCGACAGGCCCCGGGCATCCTTGGGAACCACGAAGGAGCCCGCAATCAGGTCCTCAGGCCCGCGATGGTCGGGGCGGATGAGCATGACCAGGGTGCCGCCGACGTACTGGAGCAACAAGAGCCAGACTCCGATAATCGGGATCAACAGCGGCACCCAGAAAACCAGCGACCTCAGCACCGCGTCCCAGACTCTCAGGGGATGCCCATCAACTCGGGTGATGCGGAGCCCCAGGGCCAGCTTGCCCAGAGTGGCACCGGTGCCCAGGTACATTCCTATCAAATAGATCGCAGTCAGTGCCTCGGACGCGATCAGGAAGTGCAGCAGGGGCGTGCTCAGCAGATGGGCCAGGTGGACGAAACGGGGATCCTTGCTGAGGTTGGTCTCGCTCTTGTGAGCCTTGATGTAACTGAAGAGGCGGGAGTAGGCGTGGCCGGCAAAGACCACGGCCAGGATGATCTCGGGAACGAGGAGTACCAGCCAATCGATGAAACCGGCTGCCAGCCTCTCCCACGAGGGAAGGCGTCGGGATCCGGTCGAGATGGGCCTGGCGATCATGTCTGGCTCATGGCGGAGTCTCCCTGGGGTGGCTGTTCCTGCTGGCTCACCTCATCCCCCGCCCGATTCTAGGCGGGATCGGGGCCCGCGATGCCTCTCGCGTACGGTTGCCCCAGTTAGGGGATGGTCGAGTATTCGCTGATCCTCTTGTTGGTGGTGATCGTGGTCATGGTCATTTTCGCCGTCGTCGGGCACGGGTGTCCGATCTCTATCCGACATCAACAACGAGCTGGGCAGCGCTCCCGGCTGACTTGAAGGAAGCCCCTCCGGGCCTCTGCTATCCTGAATTCGGGCCCCTCAGGCTGGGCGCGGCCCCAGACGGCCCGGGAGAGTTGCGCCAGGAGTTCAGATCGCGATGACCTACGTTATCGGCGAGACCTGCGTCGACGTCAAGGACAAGTCCTGCGTCGAGGTGTGCCCGGTCGACTGCATCATCGGGGCCGACGAGGATCGCATGCTCTTCATTGATCCTCAGGAGTGCATCGATTGCGGCGCCTGCGTTGATCCCTGCCCGGTGGATGCCATCTACGCCGAGGAGGACCTCCCGGCCGAGTGGACGGAGTGGACCTCGATAAACAAGCTCTACTTCGCCAGCGCGGATGAGGCCCGGGCTCAGGTCAATGCCAAGACCCCGGAGGCCGCCCAACCAGGCTGAGAGCTGACTTCGAATTGGTGTGTTAGGCACAAATTCGAGCACCCTGCTTTTGTGACAGGGACCCGATGGCCGTACCCCCTTTCGCTGTTAGGCTCGCAGAGAACAGCGGAGGGCCCGCCAAATTGCGGAGGAAGGGAATGGTCATGGCCGTCGATGGCAAAGTTGAGGCGACACCAAAGGACGATCCCAGCGCGGTAATCGCCTTCGCTCGGGACCAGGCCATTAAGTTCGTCGACTTTCGCTTCAGCGATCTGCTCGGCCAGTGGCAGCACTTCAGTGTGCCCACCTCGGAGCTGACCGAGAGGCTGTTCGCCGAAGGAGTCGGCTTCGACGGCAGCAGCATCAAGGGCTTCCAGCACATCCACGAGAGCGACATGCTGCTCTTCCCCGATCCCCGTACCGCCTTCGTTGACCCGGTTCTCGAGGTTCCCACGCTCTCACTGATCTGCGACATCGTCGACCCGGTCACCAAGGGTCGCTATTCCCGGGATCCTCGTTACGTGGCCACTAAGGCCGAGGCCCATCTCCGCCAGAGCGGCATCGCCGACACCAGCTACTGGGGACCGGAGATGGAGTTCTACATCTTCAACTCCATCCGCTTCGGTCAGTCGGTGAACGAGGGCTTCTACCACATCGATTCCGCCGAAGGAATCTGGAACAGCGGCCAGAACGGCACGCCCAACTTGGGCTTCCGGCCCCGTCTCAAGGAGGGCTACTTCCCCACTCCCCCGGTGGATCAGCTGCAGGACGTGCGGAGCCGCATCGCGCTGGCTCTGGCCGATGCCGGGATCGAGGTCGAGGTCCATCATCACGAGGTCGGCACCGCCGGCCAGGCCGAGGTCGACATGCGCTACGACTCGATGGTTTCCATGGCCGACAAGGTCCTCGTCTTCAAGTACATCGTCAAGAACGTGTGCCACCGCGAGGGTCTGGTCGCCAACTTCATGCCCAAGCCCCTCTTCGGAGACAACGGCAGCGGCATGCATACTCACCAATCCCTCTGGAAGGAGGGAGCTCCCCTCTTCTACGACAAGGACGGCTACGCCCTCCTCAGCGACCTGGCCCGCTGGTACATCGGTGGGCTTCTGGCGCACGCCCCGGCCGTGCTCGCCTTCGCCGCCCCCACCACCAACAGCTACCGTCGCCTGGTACCTGGCTACGAGGCACCCATCAAACTCGCCTACAGTGCTCGTAACCGCAGTGCCTGCATCAGGATCCCGACCTACAGCGAGCGCCCCCAACTACGCCGCTTGGAGTTCCGCTCCCCGGACCCGACCTGCAACCCCTACCTCGCCTTCTCGGCCATGCTGATGGCCGGTCTGGACGGGATTCGCAACCAGATCGAGCCTCCGTCGCCCATCGAGGCCGACCTCTACGAGCTGGAAGGCGCCCGGGCCGAGGCGGTCAAGGACCTGCCCGGAAGCTTGGAGGAGGTGCTACTGGCCCTGGAGCAGGACAACGAGTTCCTTTACCAAGGAGGGGTCTTCACCGAGGACCTGGTCGACACCTGGGTCGCTCTCAAGAGGGAGCGTGAGGTGGACCCGGTCCGGCTGCGCCCCCACCCCTACGAGTTCATGCTCTACGCCGACGTCTGAATCTCGATGATCCGCCGCCTCGGGTGGGCCCGGGGCGGCGGCTTCCGTCGGAGGGTTCCGACGGACTTGGGAGAACAGGTCCCGCCCCCGCCCGCGAGTGCGACCCGCCCGAGGACCTTGTCCCGAGATTAGGTGCGAACCTGGCTCTTGCAGCCTCAGTCACAACTCCGCGACTCCGGTGATCGAGCCGTCAGCCTGGGCAGCTATCTGGGTCAGCCGGTCTGGCCCGGCGCGCTGGACGAACACCCGGCTGGCGCAAATCCGACGAGCTAGCTAGGCTGTTGCTCGTGGCTGAAGTACTCCTCTTTCATCACGCCCAGGGCCTGACCCCGGGGTGCCTCGCCTTCGCCGACCGGCTGCGTTCGGCGGGCCACGTCGTGCACACCCCAGATCTCTACGAAGGCAGGACCTTCACCGGCCTGACCGAGGGCGTTGGGTACGCCCAGGAGGTGGGCTTCGAGACCATCATCGAGCGCGGCCACCGGGCGGCCGATGGCTTGCCCAGCGACCTCGTGTACGCCGGCTTTTCGCTGGGCGTACTCTCGGCCCAGAGCCTGGCCCAGACCCGGCCCGCCGCCCGGGCGGCGCTCCTCTTCTATTCCTGCGTCCCGGTGTCGGAGTTCAGCTCCAGTTGGCCCGCAGGGGTCCCGGTGCAGATACACGGGATGGACGCTGACCCATCCTTCGTCGACGAGGGCGACATCGAGGCCGCCCGGGCGCTGGTCGCCGAGGCCGAGGACGCGGAGCTCTTCCTCTACCCCGGCAAGAAGCATCTCTTCGCCGACAACAGCCTGCCCGACTACGACCAGGATGCCGCCGAGTTGCTCATCGAACGCACCCTCAGCTTCCTCGGCAACCTCGCCTAGCGGGAGCTAAGCCGTCCCGGCGGTGGCCGGCGGCGCTTCCGGAGCGGGTTCACGGCGGAGCACCACGGTGGTGACCCCGAGCAGGATGAGGACCCCGCCGAAGAGGGTGGGAAGCGCGGGGTGCTCGCCTCTGATCCAGACGGCCAGCCCGGTACCGAGGAGGGGTTGGATGAAAAGGAGCGGAGCCATGGCACCGGGCATGACCCGTTTCAGGCCCCAGAGCCATGCCCAATAGCAGAGAGCGGTGGTGATGGCACCCAGATAGATGATCCCCAGCCAGCCGCCCAGGGTGAGGCTGGGCCAGCCCCGCACCGCCAGAGCGGCGATTCCCGCCGGCCACCAGGCGACCAGACTGCCGGTGACCACGGCGGCGGTGATGAGAAGAGGGGGGTAGCGATTGACCACGGTTCTGCCGATCACGGTGAAGCCGGCCTCCATGATCAAGGAGGCCACCACCAGCAGGTTGCCCAGGCTCTGTGAGCCGGAGAAGAGCGTGGGTGCCTTGAAGCCGCCCTCCACCACCAAGTAAACGCCGATACCGCCCAGCAGTAACCCGGCCCCCTCCAAGCGGCGGATCCGCTCGCTGAGCACGGCCGCGCTGAGGAGGACGGTGGCCAGCGCCTCGGCGGCGATGAGCAGAGCGGTATCGGTGGCGCTGGTCAGGCTCAGGCCCAGGTACTCCAGGGCCTTGTTGCCGACAAAGCCGAAGACACACATGGCCACCAGCCGCCAGCGGTCCCCCTGGGCGCTGGGGAGGTGTCGTCGTCCCCGCCAGAGGACGGGCAGGAGAATCCCCGCGGCGATGGTGAAGCGGAGCATGTTCACACTGGCGAAGGGCCAGGTCGCCAGAGCCGCCTTGCCGGCTACGTAGGAGCCTGCCCAGAGACAGTTGGTGCCGGCCAGGACCAGCAGCGCGCGCTGCCGTCCCGACATCAGATCACTGCGAGTGCAGCCACCGACCCAGCGCGGCGAGCGGAGGGCTCCCGGCGGAGAGCAGCCGCCGATGGAAGGAGCGGAGGTCGCCCCGATTGGACCCCAGCCACTCGTCCCGCCACTTGAGGATCTCCAGCTTGCCCAAGGTGTAGACCAGGTAGAGGGGATCGAAGGTGCCCCGGATCGCCTCCCGCCGCGCCGGCAGCTCGTCGAGGCCGATGCGGTCGATGAAGAGCTGAGTCCCTTCGGGGACGGTCCAGCCCTCGGCGTGGATCCCGACCGCGTTGCGGTATCGACAGGCGCGCACCAGGGCGTCCTCGATCTGTGCCAGGTGGAGCAGGGGGTCGCCCTCGGCTAGGCCGCGCTCGAGCATTAGCTGCTCCGCGTAGTGGGCCCAGCCTTCGCCGAAACCAGAGGTCCAGAAGAAGCGTCGGATGTCGGAGCGGACCCCGAGAGAATAGAGGAACTGCACGTGGTGTCCCGGAAAAACCTCATGAACACTGGTGTTCTTGAGGGTTGCCCGATTCATGTAGCGGAGCCACTCGTCGCTCTCCTGCGCACTCCAACTCGGCTGCGGGGTCGTCACGTAGTAGAGCGCGGGCAAGGTCCTCTTTTCGAGTACGCCCACCGCCAGGTAGGCGGCACTGACCCAGGCGGTCAGGAATCCCGGCGTCGGCCGAACCGTGCAGTTGGGACCGTCGGGAATGGGCACCTCGGCGTGATTCTCGACGAAGGTGCGGAGCTCACCCAACAGTCCCTCGGCGCCGCCGATCAGGGTGTCAGTCTGGAAGTGATCCTGCTCCAGCTCGCGGCGGACCGTACCGATGTCGCGGCCCTGAAAACTGTCCCGGAGGAGCTTGTCGCGCTGCTCGCCCAGCTCCGCCAGTTCGGCGTCCGCCTGCTCACGCAGGTCGCCTATCGAGCGGTCCAGTCCCTCTTGGGCTAGCAGCATCGCACGTAACCCCTCCGCTCCCAGGGCGAGATCCCGCGGCTGGGAGCCGTGCCGCTTCTTTAGCTCCTCGGAGATCCGGCCTAGGGCTGCCTCACCCTGGCCGATGGCCGTCCGGAGCTGCCCGCGAAGGCCAGGGTCCTCCTGCTTCTCGGCGAGCTGGGCGACCTCGTCGTGGAGGAAGGTGAGGCTGCCGTCCACCCCCTGCAGAGTTACCTGGACGAGCGGCTCAGGGAGCTCGGGCTCAAGAACGCGCAGCGCCTCGTCAACCCACTCCTGGGCTTGGGCGAGCTGCCGGCAGAGGGCGCCCAGGCGGTCCGGGAAAGGGGCGTAGTCACGCAGTAGGTAGCCGCCGATCTCGAGGGGGGAGTCGTTGTCGAGGAGACTGGTGGGATCTCTGTACATCCGACCACGGACTTGAAGGCTGAAGAGTTCCGCGTCGACCACGCCGCGGCCAGTGTCCAGGTCGAGGCGGCGCTCAGCATCTGTCTCGTCAGCAAGCTGGCTGGCCCAAGTCCGGAGGCCCTGTAACTGGGTTATCCGCTCCTCTTGGGCGGCCACGCCGGTGGGCGCCACCAGCCCGTCGGCGGAGTGGTCGCCGTTGTCCCTGGCGGTGGCCGGGTGGGCTTGGAATTGATCCTTCACCACCGCCGCCAGGTAGGCCTCTAGCCCCCCTTCCCGTCCACTCTCCCCGGCTGGGATTTCAGCCAACGGCCCGAGCCTGGTCGGGCGGGATCTCCCGAGAGCTGTCCAGGGCCATCGCCGCAGCCTCAGCGACGCCTTCGGCGGTCAGGCCGTACTCGGCCAGGAGCTCTGCCTGGGTGCCGTGGGGAAGGAAGTGATCGGGCAGTGCCACCTGGCGCACCGGCCGGAGCACGCCGCGCTCGGCCAGGAACTCCAAGATGGAGGCGCCCAAGCCGCCCCGCCGGGTGTTGTCCTCGACGGCGACCACGGCGCGATGCGCGCTAGCCCAGTCGGCCAGGCGCCGGTCGGTGGGCTTGATGAAGCGAGCGTTGACCACCGAGGCAGAGATGCCGTTGGCCGAGAGCAGGCCGGCGGCGTTCTCGGCCACGGCGACCATCTTGCCGGCAGCGCAGATGAGCACGTCGCTGCCCCCTTCCAGGACCATCTCCCAGTTCAGGCTGGGCAAGGGTCGGATGTCGATCACCCGCTCCGCGACCGGGCCTCTGGGGTAGCGAATCGCGAACGGCCCCTGATGGGCGGCGGCGGTCGCCACCAGCCGGCCCAACTCCTCGGCGTCCCTGGGGGTGGCCACTACCAGGTTGGGCACCATCCTCAGATAGCTGAGGTCGAACATCCCATGGTGCGAGCTGCCGTCGGGGCCGGTGACCCCGGCCCGATCAAGGATGAAGGTGACGGGAAGGTTGTGGAGGCCGACGTCGCAGATGACCTGGTCGAAGGCGCGCTGCAGGAAGGTGGAGTAGATGCAGACCATCGGATGCATGCCGCCCATGGCCAGCCCGGCGGCGAAGGTGACCGCGTGCTGCTCGGCGATGCCGACGTCGTAGAAGCGATCTGGATAGCGCTCGGCGAACTTGAGCAGGCCGGTGGAGGAGGCCATGGCGGCGGTGATGGCCACCAGCTTGGGGTCCAGTTCGGCCAGCTGCAGCAGAGACTCCTCGAAGACGTCGGTGTAGCTGACCCGGCTCTGCCCGGTCGGCTTGCCGGTGATGATGTCGAAGGGTGGCGGACCGTGGAACTTGTCCACCTCGTCGGCCTCGGCGGGATCGAAGCCGTGACCCTTGTCGGTGACCACATGGACCACGACCGGGCCGGGCAGCCGGTTGGCCAGGCTCAGAGCACCCTCGATGGAACGCAGGTCATGGCCGTCGATGGGACCCGAGTACTTGATGCCCAGGTCCTCGAAGAAGATGTGGGGGGTGACCAGCTGCTTCATACCGCTCTTGAGCCGCTTGGCCATCTCGTGGGCGGGCTCGCCCACGGCCGGAATCGCGCTCAGGAAACCACCGATCCCGCTCTTGGCGGCCTCGTAGCGGGGGTCGAGGCGGAGCCGGGCGAAGTGATCGGCCATGCCCCCCACCGTGGGCGCATAGGAGCGGCCGTTGTCGTTGAGCACGATGGTCAGGTCGGGGCGCAAAGCCCCGATGTTGTTGAGCGCCTCGTAGGCCATGCCCCCGGTCAAGGAGCCGTCCCCAACCACCACCACCACCTTGCCCGGGTCGGCCCGGCGGCGCTTGGCCTGGGCCAGCCCGAGCGCGTAGCTGAGCCCGGTCGAGGCATGGCTGTTCTCGACCAGATCGTGGGCGGACTCGGCGCGATTGGGGTAACCGGACAGGCCACCCGCCTGGCGCAGGGTGTCGAATTGGTCGCTCCGACCGGTGAGGATCTTGTGGACATAGGCCTGATGACCGGTATCGAAGACGATCTGATCGGTCGGGCTGTCGTAGATCCGATGCAGGGCCAAGGTCAGCTCGACCACTCCCAGGTTGGGGCCGAGATGGCCCCCGGTCACCGAGACCTTCTCCACCAGGAAGTCGCGGATCTCCGACGCCAGCTGACGGCACTCCTCCTGAGAGAGGTCACGGCAGTCGGCGGCGCACCGGATTCGCGAGAGCACCGAGGGTGGCGCCTGCCCGGAATCCCCACTCGGGGCTGGCATGGCGACGATTATAGGCACCGGTGAATTCGAAACTGGCCCAGGAACGGGGCTGCCCGGACCCGGGAGCCTCGCCGCCAGCGCCTTCGGCCGAGCTCGCCCCCCTGGCGGTCAGGACACTCCTATAGATAAGGTGTGGTCGTCTTGACGGCCGAGCGCATCGTGCATCATGTGGAGGTGCCTGATCTCCGGCTAGTCACGGCCGGCACGTCCAGTGATGGAGGGGTCCGCGCGGGCGCTTCCC
>JBAQYY010000012.1:0-30192 GCA_049790415.1 Candidatus Dormiibacterota bacterium
GGCCCAGGCAACGCCGACTCCAGCTCCGGCTGCCGCGGTTGCCCCGGCGGTGGCGGAGACGGTTGGGGCCAGTGCCTCCTTTTTGCCCAAGAAGGCTCGTCCCGCCGGGCGCGCCGAGCGCCAGCGCCAGCAGCAAGCCCATCTCGAACCGCTCGATGACAGCCCGGCGGTGCCCACCGACCGCACTCCCTATCTCTGGCTTGACCTCCGCCGGGTGATGCTGGTCAGCGGGATCATGGTGGTGATGGTGGTGGTGGGCTTCTTCATCCTCCACTAGAGGACGTTTTCGGCCATCCCTATACTCGCTCAAATGCGGGTGATCCTCTACACCGGCAAGGGCGGTGTGGGCAAGACCACCGTTGCCGCTGCCACCGCGGTCAAGTGCGCCGGTATGGGTCTGCGAACCCTGATCATTTCTACCGACGCCGCCCACAGCCTGGGTGATTCGCTGGACCGGGAATTGGCGCCGGAGCCAACCGAGGTGGCCACCAACCTCTACGCCCAAGAGGTGAACGCGCTCCATGAAATGGAGGGTCACTGGGACAAGATCCATGGCTATCTATCGGTCTTGTTCAACAGCCAAGGAGTCGACGAGATCATCGCCGAGGAGCTGGCCACGCCACCGGGAATGGAAGAAGTCTCCAGTCTCATGTGGATCCGCCGTCACGCCCAACTGAATCAGCACGATGTCTTGATTGTCGACTGCGCACCAACCGGTGAGACGCTGCAGTTGCTCGCCTTTCCCGACGTGGCACATTGGTACCTGGATCGGATCTTTCCGCTGGAGCGCAAGGTGATGCGGGTGGCCCGTCCGATTGTCCAGCCATTCGTCAAAATTCCCTTGCCAGGCGACGAAATCTATGGCTCCATCAAGAGCTTGCTCTTGGACTTGGAATCCATGAAAGAGGTGCTCAGCGACTCCAAGAACTGCACTGTGCGGCTGGTCCTGAACCTCGAGAAGATGGTTATCAAAGAAGCACAGCGGGCCTACACCTACCTCAATCTCTACGACTATCAGGTGGATGCAGTGCTGGTCAACCGGGTCCTTCCGGAGTCAGTCGGCGATGGTTATTTCGCCGATTGGCGCAAGTCGCAGCAGCGCTACGCTGACCAGGTGGCGGCCGCCTTCTCCCCCGTCCCCATCCTCAACAGTCAGCTCTTCGACCACGAGGTGGTGGGCTTGGACAATCTGCGCGAGCTGGGCGACGCCTTGTTCGGGGAGATCGATCCCAGCGCCGTCCTCTATGACATCAAACCGCAGGCCTTGCGCAAGCAAGGCGATGAGTACGTGTTGACCCTGCAGCTGCCCTTTGCCACCAAAGAGCAGGTGGACCTGACCCAACGGGACGACGAGCTCTATGTCAGTGTTGGGCCCTACAAGCGTGAGATCAGCCTGCCACACGTGCTGCACGGCAAGGTGACCACCGCGGCCCACCTGGAGAGCGGCCAGTTGGCGATTCATTTCGGGAGGTCCTGATGGAGCGTGAGGAAGCGGCGAGGATGGGCGAATGGGCGCTCCGGCAGATCGGCGAAGTGGTTTCCCGCGCTGCCGGGGAGATCGGCGACATGGTGCCGCCCGAGTCCCGGGCTCACCTGCTCAAGGCGCAGCGCGAGATGTTCCTGGCTGCGGCCGCGGCGATCGAGCATCGGCGTCACCCCAAGGGATCAAAGAGTCGGCGCCGCGCTCGCAAGATCGTCCTGGACTGAGATCTCGTGATCGGGACCGGCATCGAGTTCTACCTCGTCCTGCTGCTATTTGCCGTTCCCGGGATCGTCATCGGCTTCACCGTCCATGAGTTCTGCCACGCCCTGACGGCTACCTCGTACGGTGACCCCACGCCGCGGGCGCAGGGTCGGCTTTCCTTCAATCCAGCGGTCCAGATCGATCCCCTCGGCCTGGCCTGCCTGGTCCTGGTGGGGATAGGATTCGCCCGGCCGGTCCAGTTCAACCCGCTCTACGTCCGGCGCGGTCGTCAGCGCGCCTGGCTGTGCGCGACCGGGCCCCTCAGCAATCTCCTCATCGCGGCTCTGCTGGGGTTGCTTCTGCGCCTTCTGATCGTGGCCGATCCCGCGGTTCAGAGCTGCTACCTGCCCAGCTTCGACCTACCTCTGGCCGGCTACCTCTACTGGATCCTCATCGAGGCCTTCTTCGTCAATGTCATCCTCTTCGTCTTCAACCTGGTGCCCATCCCCCCCTTGGACGGGTATGGGGTCGCCGAAGGGCTCTTCCGGAACCATGCCCCCTACCTCTTCCAGTGGATCGACCGCAACCGGATGGGCATCCTGGTCACCCTCCTTCTCCTCTTCTTCGTCCTGCCGGAGTTCTTCAACTCCGGCTTCTCCATCGGGGCCCCCATCCTGGCCGCCGCCGACTGGCTCTGGAGACTGGTGGTGGGCGGAGCGCCGCCATCCGAACTCTTTCCCAACATCGACGTCATCATTGCCCCCGCCTCTCAGGGCCTGGCCAATGCCTTGGCCAACCCGTGCCTTCTGTAGTTCCGCCGGGGCTGGTTGGGGCCCAGGCGGTGGTGGTGGACGACCGGGGTAGGGTCCTGCTCCAGCTGCGGCCCTGGCCCGCCGGTTGGGAGCCACCGGGCGGGCACGTCGGGTCTGAGGAGGATCCGGCGACAACGGTAGTCCGCGAGACCAGGGAGGAGACCGGCCTGGAGATCGAGGTCGAGCGGATCGTGGGCTACTACCGGTTCACCGGAATCCGCCACGACACGGACGTAGTCTTTCGGGCCCGGGCAGTGGGGGGTCGGCTGCAGCGGTCGCGGGAGGCTTGGCGGCTGCGCTGGGTGGAGCCGGATCGATTGCCGCGCTCCTTGTTTCCCTGGTATCGAGAGCGGATCTCAGACGCCCTGGCGCTGCCTGGAGAAGCGGTGGAGGAGCGTGTCCAAGCGGTCGGGCTGGGGTCTGTCCTGGGCCACGGAATCGCCCTGGTAGCCGATCTGCTCGGAGTCTTGGCCCCGGGTGGGACCGGGTCCGCTCCCCCCTGAGCCGGTGCAGATAGCACTCGCCTTCGCCGCCGGCCTGGTGCTGATGCTGGTGGCGGCCACCCTCTTCACCAACGCCGTCGAGTGGGGGGCCCGCAGCCTGGGGATGGGCCATGGCATGACCGGCAGCGTGATGGCGGCGGTGGGGACGTCCATGCCCGAGACCATCGTCCCGATCGTCGCTCTCATCGCTGGCGGTCACCAGGCCACCCAGACCGCCACCGGAGCCATCCTCGGTGCTCCCTTGATGCTGGCCACCATCGGGCTGGGTATGGTCGGAGCCGTCGGTCTCATCTGTGGCCGGACCTACCTGCGGGTTAGCACGCCCAATGCCCACCGGGTGCTCTGGGCCTTCTCTTTGAGCTATGCCCTGCTCATCGCCGGCGCCTTCCTGCCTCGGCCGGTGCGCTGGGCCGACGCCGCCCTGCTGGCGGTCCTCTACGTCGCCTTCGTGCGCCGTACCAGCCGAGCGGATGTCGCCCCCGAGGGCGACTACGAGCCGCTCTGGTTCTCCCGCCTGGCGGGCGGCTGGACCCCCGAGGGGCCCGGACGCTTGGCGCTCCCTGCGGCGCAGGCCCTGGTCGGACTAGCCGGCTTGGCCCTCGCCAGCGAGATCTTCCTCTTTGGCCTGCACCGGATCGCGAGTCTGGCCCACCTCTCTCCTTTGGTCCTTGCCCTTCTGCTGGTGCCGATTGCGACCGAACTTCCCGAGGTGACCGCCGGCAGTCTCTGGATTCGCCGTGACCGGGACAGCCTGGCCCTAGGCAACGTCACCGGCTCGATGGTCTTCCAAGCCACCTTCCCCGCCATCATCGGCCTCTGTTTCACGCCCTGGCGGCTCTCGACAGCCGGCTTTCTCTCCGCCGCTATCATCGGCGTGGCCGTGCTGGTGGCCTTCTTCGCGGCCGGGCGCCGGGGGGTGAGCACGCGAATTCTGGCCCCGGTGGGCCTGGGTCTGTTCGTGGTCTACGCCCTGGCCGTGACCGTGGGCAAGATCTAACCGTGCCCAACCGGCGCTGGTGGGGAAGCTGCACAGCCCTACCGCTCTTGGCGGCGCTGGCGATGCTGGCCGGCTGCGGCCAGGGCCTGCCCACCGGACCAAACCTGGTGAATCGGGTGGTCACCACCATGGGCAAGTTGGGGGCCTATCAGATCGACGGGAGCAGCCGGGCGGTCGACACCACCACCAGCTTCCGAGTCCTGGTCCTCCGCAACGGCGACTTCCGGGGCACCCTGGACATCGCCGTGCCCCACGCCCCCATCTTTCGTAGTGACGTCATCGCCATCGGCAGCAAGGTCTACGTTCGCTCGCCCACCGAGCTCCAGGAG
Organism: Candidatus Dormiibacterota bacterium; assembly: GCA_049790415.1. Lineage (GTDB taxonomy): Bacteria > Chloroflexota > Dormibacteria > Aeolococcales > Bog-877 > Bog-877. Next base: position 4,326 of record JBAQYY010000012.1, read on the forward strand.
CTGGGCATAACCGCCTTGCCCGGTAACCTCAACCCGGCCACCACCTGGGTGGTCCAGCCCAAAGCGGTGGCCGCCAGCTACCGCCAGAGCGTTGAGCCTTTCTCCGGGCGGGGCTTGGCGAGCACCCTGAAGCGGGCTTTGCGCGGACCGCTGACGGTACACCGCTCTAAGCTCGGCGGTGTGGCGGTCCTAGTGGTGGAGGAGCCCGGTGGAAGCTCATCATTACGTCTGTTCGTCGCACCCACCAGTGATCACCTGCTGGAGTTGGCCATCACCGGAGATCAGCCGATCTCACTCTCCTACAGCGCATTCGGTCGCGGGGAGGCGCTGAAAGCTCCGCCTGCCTCGGAGGTGTACGTGCCTCCCTCTCAGGCGGCTCCGGGCTAGCCATGCCCACGATCGGCGCCCACGTCTCCTCCCAAGGCGGGATCTCGAGCGCCTTCGATCGCGCCCTGGAGATCGGTGCCGAGGCGATCCAGATCCACCCCACCCCACCCCAGACCTGGCGGCGCTTGCATCCAGACGAGGCGGAGGTGTCCGCCTTTCGGCAGCGCATGACCGAGACCTCGCTCGACGCCTTCTTTTTCCACGCCCCCTACCTGATCAACCTGGCGACGGCCAAGGAAGCTCTGCTGGCCCAGTCCCGAGGGTCGCTCCGTCACCACCTGGAGATCGCCAACCTGCTCGGCGTGCGGGGGGTGATCTTTCACCCGGGCTCGCACAAGGGCCAGGGCTTCGAGGTGGTCCTTCCCCAGATGGCGGAGGCGATGCGCTGGGCTCTGGCCGAGACCGAAGGTGAGAGCCTCCTGATCATTGAGAACAGCGCCGGATCGGGTGCCAACATCGGCAGTTCCTTCGCCCAGATTCGGCAGATGATGGAGGCGGTGGATCATCCCCGGCTCCGCTTCTGCCTGGACACGGCCCACGCCTTCACCGCCGGTCACGACCTGCGCCAACCGGCGGCCCGGGCGGGGATGGTCGAGGAGCTCGGTCGGGAGATCGGCTTCCAGCGGCTGGCGGCGATTCACGCCAACGACTCCAAGGCCGTCTTCGGGTCCAATGTCGACCGCCACCAGAACATCGGCGACGGGGAGATCGGCGCCGAGGCCTTCCGCTGGATGCTGGCCGATCCCCACCTGACTCTGGCTCCCTTCATCCTTGAGGTTCCCGGGCTCGAGCACCAGGGGCCTGACCGGGCCAACGTCGAGCGTCTGCGGCTACTCGCCGGACTGCCGCCGCTGGAGGCCTGAAGCTGATGGCACGCGCCTTCCATCGCCCCACCTTCGTGGCCGGAGTCGACCTCGGCGGCACCTGGCTGCGCGTTGGCCTGGCGGGGCCGGATGGCGAGGTGCGCCACCGGGCGCGGGCCCGGACCGCCGCCGCCGAGGGTCCCTCAGGCGTTCTCGCCCAGGTTGACGCTCTGGTACGGGAGGTGGTCTCAGCCGAGCCTGAGGCGCGCCTGGCCAGCCTGGTGCTGGCGATCGGGGTGCCCGGGCCGGTCGATAGCGGGGCCGGGGTGGTGGAGGGAGCGCCCAACCTTCCCGGCTGGGACCGGGTGCCGGTGCGGGACCACCTGGAGAAGATGCTCGGCTGCCCCTGCCTGATCGAGCATGACGCCAATCTGGGTGCCCTCGCCGAGCACCGCCGAGGTACCGGCCGGGGCACCCAGGACTTCGTCTACATCACCGTGAGCACCGGCATCGGAGCCGGCCTCATCCTGGGCGGCCAGTTGTATCGGGGACACCAGGGCTCGGCGGGTGAGTTCGGGCACATGATCATCGTCCCCGACGGTCCCCTCTGCAACTGCGGTAACCGGGGCTGCCTGGAGGCGATTTCCTCCGGTACCGCCATCGCTCGCGCCGCCGGGGTCAGCACCGCCGCGGAGGTGGGGCGCCTGGCTGCCGCCGGCGATGTCGACGCCCAGGAGGTCCTGAGCCGGGCTGCCCGCTATGTTGGGCTCGCCCTGGGTGGCCTGATCAATCTCCTCAATCCAGAGGCGGTCGCGGTGGGTGGGGGCGTGCTCGCCTCCTCGCCCAAGTTCTGGGCTGACGTCCTGGCCAGCATCAGCGACGCATCCTTCCCTTCGGTGCGGGGAACCTGCCGGGTGGAGCGGGCCGCCCTGGGTGAAGAGCAGGGTCTGCTGGGGGCTGTCGAGCTGGGGCTCGACTACGCCCGAGAAAGGGCAGTACCGGTGGCCACGGTGGCCCTGCCCTAGGCCGGGCGACTACCTGTCAGCCGGCCAGGGCGCTCGATATGGACCGCGCCTGTTCGACCAGGAGCTGGCCCAAGGAGGCCTCCAGGACCGGATTGAAGCGCCGCTCCGGAACGGCGAAGGCTACTGCTCCCAGCACCTTGTGACCAGGGCCCCAGAAGGGGACGGCGACTTCGTTGGCGAAGTTTCCGGCCCGGCCCGGCAGAGAGGCGAAGCCGCGCTCCCGGACCTCGGCCAGCTGGTCGGCCAGCTCGGAGGCGTTTACCGATGCGCGCTCCTGCCCGAAGGCGGAGATGAGGGTGTCGGCGTCCAGGCCGGAGAGGATCGCCAGTCCGGCGGCGCATACCGTGAGCGGCATCCACTCGTGCAGCGCCGGGCGCACCTGCAGGGCATGGCGGGCGGGGATCTCGGCCACGTACATGGCGGCCAGTTCGGGGGCTCCGTACAAGGCGAGCAGGGCTGTTTCGCCCCCGGTCTGGGCAGCCACCCGCAGGTGGGGGAGGGCCAGGTCGATAACCGGTGCCCGAGCCGCCCCCCGTAGTGCCAGGCGATAAAAGCCCAGGCTGAGCCGATATCGGCCGGTAGCAGAGATCGACTCGATCAGCCCCTCTTCCTCGAGGGCGCCAAGCGACCGATGCACAGTGCTGGGGGCCATGCCGACCGCAGCCGCCAGTTCCCGTACTCCGTAATCATCGGCGGCATGATCGGCCATCCAGCCGAGTAGCCGAACCGTGCGGCCGAGCGGATTGCGCTGGTGACTGAGCACCCGCGGCAAGCCTTCCCGCCTCACTCTCCCTGTGGCACTTGCAGCTCTCCTCCCGCCGCCAGTATAGAGCCACGTTCCGTCCGGGCGAACAGGGTCGGGGAGGAGCGCCCACGTTGAGCGCTCCCCCGACCCTAGAACTCAGCCCTGTCGGTGGTGCCGTCGGCCAGGTCCGTGCATCTCTCGGTGCGCCCGCTCCGGCTCGCTAGCGAGGATGGCCTCGACGGTCTTCTCTTCCATTCCTCGGAGCAGTTCCAACTCGATGGATTCGCCGGGCTTGGCGGTGGCCAGAACCCGGTGCAGGTCCGATGCCCGCGACAGTTCGGCGTGGAGGGCCTTGGTGAGCAGGTCTCCCTTGCGGACCCCGGCCTTGGCGGCCGGCCCCTCGTCATCGACGTGTTGGACCAGCACGCCGTTCCGCTCCGGCAGTCCGACCGCTGCGCGAAGCCGCCGGGCCACCTCTCCCGGCAGCAGTCCAACTCCCAGATAGGCGCGGACTACGGCTTCGCCTTTGCCCAGTGCCTCGAGACGCAGACGGAGGGTCTCGTCGGCTCGGAGGGCCGCGTAGAGGCCCTCGCCCTGGCGCTTGGTGTTGATGCCCAGGACCTCGCCGGCAAAGTTGAGCACCGGTCCACCCGAGGAGCCGTGGGGAAGCGGCGCGGTGTGCTCGAATCCGCCGGTGATCGGGTGGCCACCCGGGCCCCGGAATTCCCCGTCCTTGCCGGAGACCACCCCGAAGCTGAGACGGAGCCCCCGGCCCCCGGGATTGGCGAGGGCCAAGATGGGCGTGCCCAAGGCGGGGTCGGCTTGGGCAAAGGTGGCCGCGGAGAGGCCCTCGGTGGACACCTGAAGAACCGCCAGGTCGCCGACTCTGTCGGTGTTCACCGCGGTCGCCTCTCGCACTGACCCGTCCGGGAAATGAACGTGGGGACTCTCACCGTGAATGTTGTGGGCGCTGGTCACGACCAACCCCGGCGCCAGTACGAAGCCGCTCCCTGACGGCCACCGGCTGCCGATGCCCACCACCGATGCCGTGCCTCTCTCGTTCGCCTTTGCCGCCGCCGCCGCTAACTCTTCTGCGAATCCCAATCCATGTCTCCTAACGAATCCATTAGGTAGTGTCTTGCAAGTGACAACTATAACCACTGCGGCAATCCTCAAACGTGGGCAGCGTTGGGCAAGCGAAGATTCAGCGGTGAGTCAGCTACCGGCGAGCGGGAGGCCAGGGCTGGCAGCGGCCCTCGATCGCGTTGGGGATCGCTGGGCGCTCCTTCTGGTTGAGGCGCTCCTGGTCGGCCCGCGCCGTTACAGCGACCTCCAGCAGGATCTGCCCACGATCGCATCCAACGTGCTCAGCGAGCGGCTCCGCCGCCTCGAACTGGCCGGAGTGGTGGCGACCCAGCGCTACTCCGCCAAGCCGCCCCGGGTCGAGTACGGCCTGACCACCGCCGGTCGGGGACTGGCGGCGGTGATCGAGGCTCTCGCCCACTGGGGGGGTGAGGAGGGTGACCCCGGCACCGTTCACGACCGCTGCGGCACCGCCATGGAGCTACGCTTCTACTGCCCCACATGTGACGAGCTGGTCGTCCCCGGCGAGCCCACTGCGGATGACGGGCTTGTCTTCGCCTGAGCCGGCCTCGGGGCTGACGATCGTCCCCGAAGCGCCCTCTCCAACCCTTCTCCGGCGCTTGCTGCCGGAACTTGAGGCGGGCATTGGGGCTCGCGTCTGCATCGTCGGTGGCTATGTGCGCGATCTCCTCCTTGGTCGCCCCGCCGACACCGACGTCGACGTGGTGGTGGAGCAGGGCGATGCCGCGGTTGCTGCCGAGTGGCTGCGCCAGCGCTGGGACCGACGAGCGCGGGTGGTGGCCTTCGAACGCTTCGGGACAGCCCAGATCGCCTTCTTGGTCCCCGGGCAGGATCGCTTCACCGTGGAATTCGTGCGCGCCCGAGCCGAGGCCTACTCCCCGGAGAGCCGCAAGCCTCTGGTCCGGGCGGGCTCCATGGAGGAGGATGCCCAGCGCCGCGACTTCACCATCAACGCCCTGCTCCTGGACAGCCAAGGGGTGGTCCTGGACCCCACCAGTCGGGGCCTTGACGATCTCCGGGCGGGAATCCTGCAAACCCCGCTGCCGCCGGAGGAGACCTTCTCCGAGGACCCCCTGCGGATGCTGCGCGCAGCCCGTTTCGTAGCTCAGCTGGAGTTCCGGCTGGGAGAGGGCATGGAGGCGGCGATGGCGGCCATGGCACACCGCCTGGCCATCGTCTCCCCGGAGCGGGTGCGGGATGAGCTGCTCAAGCTGCTGCTCGCCCCCCGGCCCGCCCCGGGAATGCGCATCCTGCAGCGCACCGGGCTTCTCCTTGAGATCTCTCCCGAACTGGCGGCCATGGCCGGCGTGGAGCAGGGCGGGTACCACGTCGGGGATGTCTTCGAACACACCTGCCTGGCTCTGGACAGCGCCCCCCGGCGGCGCCTGGTCCGCCTCGGGGTGCTCTTCCACGATGTCGGCAAGCCCCCCACCGCCGCCGTTGGCCCGGACGGGCCGACCTTCCATCGCCATGCCCAGGTAGGGGCCGCGATCGCCGAGTCGGTCATGCGCCGGCTTCGATTCAGCGGCAGCGAGATCGACGTGGTGCGGCAGTTGGTGCAACTCCACATGCGCCCGATCCAGTACCGCTCGGAATGGGCCGACAGTGCCATCCGCCGGCTCTGGCACGCCGCCGGTGAGCTGGGCCCCGACCTGATGGCCCTGGCCCGCGCCGACACCGAGGCCTCCTCCTACCCAGGACTGGAAACCCTGTCCGAGCTGGAGGCCCGGCTGACCGCTGTTGGGGAGGCCCACCCCCAGGGGATCCGCCCCGCCCTGGGAGGGGAGCAGCTGATGAAGGCATTCCATCTGCCCCCTGGACCCTGGATCGGGCGGGCTCAGGGGGTCCTCCTGGAGGCCGCCATGGAGGGACAGCTAACCGCCCGAGAAGGAGCCGGAGCTGCCAGGGATGCCATCGACTACCTGGACGGCTGTCGTGCCAGCTGGCTGCCTCGTCCCGGGGAGTCGGGAGCCTCCAGTCAGGAGTAGGTAGTGCCCGACCTCGTACCAGGACCTGCAAACCAAGGGCCGGCGCCGAATCCGGACAGCCCTTGCTGGCGCTCGGAGCAGGGGGTGCCGACCCTAGTCGCCGCCTGCCCGGACTACAGATAGACTGGGACGGTCGGGGGACGATCTTTAGTTATTCGGGGTGCCTGCCATGGGTCGCTTAAAGCGACTCCGTATGTTGATTTTGGAGTTACCCCAGCAACTTCGTCTGGCCTATTGCCTGGCCCGCGATCCCCGCACCCCGGCACCGCTCAAGGCGGCGCTGGCGGGCTCTTTGGCGATCATCCTCAATCCCGCCATCGACCTTCCCGCCTGGATCCCGGTGGTCGGCCAGATGGACGCCATCGCCCTAACCGTGCTCGCCGTTCGGACCTTCAACAGCCAGGCGCCGCGCCCGCTGCGTGAGGAAATTGAGGCCGAGATCCGCGCCGGGCAAAGCCGTTTCGACCTCGACCTCCGGCAGGGACAGGTTGCCGCCGGACGGCTGGCCATACTGGCGCGCTCACTGCCGGGCCGGGCGCCCCGGCGCCGCCCCGCATTGCCGTCGGTGCGACGTCCAGCCGAGCCTAGTCCCTGGTACCGTTCTCCTGAGCTAGCCGGGGGGCGGCCCGTTGCGGCAGGTGCCGACGCCGAGACCGATGGCCCCCTGCCCCCAGCCAACGAGGAGCATTCGAGTTGAAGGTCATCCTGACCAAAGACGTGAGCGGGACCGGACGCGCCGGAGACGTCCGCGAGGTAGCCGACGGCTACGCCCGCAACTTCCTTCTGCCCCGCCATCTGGCCCAGCCCGCCCGGGCCACCGCTGAGGCCCAGATCAAAGCGCAGCGCGATCGCCAGCGCCATCGGGTAGAAGCGGAGCTGGCTGACGCCCGCGAGATTGCGGGCCGCTTGGAGGCAGCGGTGGTGGAGATCACCGCCCGGGCCGGTGAGACCGGCAAGCTCTACGGAGCGGTGGTCAACATCGACGTGGCGGAGGCGATCGAGTCCCAATTGGGGGTTGTCCTCGACCGGCGCAAGATCGAGTTCGAACCGGCCCACGAGGTGGGGGAGCACCAAGCTGTGGCCAAACTCAACTCTGAGGTCGAGGCCCGGATCAAAATCCGGGTCGTCGCCGCGTGAGCGCCCGGCCGGAGCTCCGGCCGGCCACCCCACTCCGGCTCCCGCCCCACAACGTCGACGCCGAGCGTTCCGTCCTGGGCGCATTGCTCCTGGACAAGGACCAGATCGGGGTGGTGGTGGGCAAGCTCGAGGCTGACGACTTCTACCTCGCCGCCCACGCCGACGTCTTCCGGGCCATGCTCCACCTCTTCTCCCAGGGCACCCCCATCGACACCCTGACCCTGGCTGACGAGCTGGAGCGCCAGGGTTCTCTGAGCCGGGTTGGCGGTCTGGACGTGCTCACCTCGCTGGCGGCCTCGGTTCCCACCGCCGCCAACGTCGAGTACTACGCGCGCATCGTCACCGACCATTCGCTCAAGCGCCGACTGATCTCGGCCGGCGGCAGGTTGGCCGACCTCGGCTTCGACGAGAGCCTGGAGGCTCAACCAGCGATTGAGGAGGCGGAGCGCACCGTCTTCCAAGTCGCCGACCGGGGCCGGGTGAAGAGCGACTTCGAGTCGATCGCCGAGCGCTTGCCGCAGACCTGGGAGACCCTGCAGCACGCCTACAACCAGCGGGCCAAGCGCTCGGTGACCGGGGTCGCCAGCGGCTTCGGCAAGCTGGACGCGGTCACCTCCGGCTTCCAGCGCTCTGAGCTGATCGTGGTGGCCGCTCGCCCCGGCGTGGGCAAGACCTCGTTCGCCCTCAACGTGGCTCGGCACGCGGCGGTGCAACGGCAGCACGGAGTCGCCCTCTTCAGCTTGGAGATGTCGCGCGACGCCCTGGTGCAGCGGATGCTCTGCAGTGAGGCCGGGGTGGACTCCTACCGCCTCCGCACCGGCCAGCTCGCCGATGACACCTGGCAGAGAATCGCCACCGCCATGGACACCCTGAGCCGGGCCAACATCTACATCGATGACACCCCGGCGCTCTCGGTGATCGAGATGCGAGCCAAGGCGAGGCGGCTGCGGGCAGCCAACCGGGTCGACCTCTTCATCATCGACTACCTTCAGCTCATGCGCGCGACGACCCGCTCCGACTCGCGGGCCCAGGAGGTCTCCGAGATCTCCGCCGGACTCAAGAGCCTGGCTCGGGAGCTGGACGTGCCGGTGATAGCGGTCTCCCAGCTCAACCGCGAGTCGGAGCGGCGGACCGACCGTCGGCCCCAACTGAGCGACCTTCGCGACTCGGGCAGCATCGAGCAGGACTCCGACATCGTCATGTTCCTCTACCGGCCGGGGATGCATGAGGAGGGCAAGGATCCGGCCATGACCGAGCTCGACATCGCCAAGAATCGCAACGGCCCGGTCGATCGCATCAACCTCTACTTCAACGCCGGCCAGACCGCTTTCCACGATGTCGACAGCACCCACCGGGACCCTTCGGGTGAGTGAGCGACGGCGGTGAGCGTCGTCATCTGCCTGGGCGGCCAGTGGGGCGACGAGGGCAAGGGCAAGATCGTCGACCTGCTGGCCGAGTCGGCCCAGATGGTGATTCGCAGCCAGGGTGGCAACAACGCCGGGCACACGGTGGTGGTCGGCGAGCGCACCTTCAAGTTCAACCTGATCCCCGCCGGAATCCTCCATCCAGAGACGGTTTGCGTGATTGGCAACGGCGTCGTCCTCGACCCCAAGGTGCTGCTCTCGGAACTGGAGGACCTGGAGTCCCAGGGGGCCAACCTGGACAACCTGGTGATCAGCGAGCGGGCCCACATGATCATGCCCTACCACCCGGTTCTCGACCGCATGGAGGAGGGGGCCCGGGGAGATGACCGGCTCGGAACCACCTATCGGGGGGTGGGCCCCGCCTACAGCGATAAGGTCCGCCGGATCGGATTTCGGGTGGGCGACCTCCAGAAGCTGCGCTTCTTGGAGAAGAAGCTGAATTTCGTGCTGCCCCTCAAGAACGACGCCCTGGTCCGCCTCTACGGTGCATTGCCCTTCACCGTCGAGGCGATCCTGGCCGAGTACACCGACTACGCCCGCCGCCTGGATCGCTTCATCCGGGATCCCTACCCCCTGATCCAAGGGGCCGTGGAGCGGGGCGAACGGGTCATCCTGGAGGGGGCCCAAGGGACCATGCTCGACCTCGATTTGGGCACCTATCCCTATGTGACCAGCTCCTACCCATCTGCCGGCGGCGCTCTCGCCGGGGCGGGGATCGGTCCCCGCCACGTGGGTCGGACCATCGGCGTGTTCAAGGCCTACACCACCAGGGTTGGCTATGGGCCCTTCCCCACTGAGCTGGAAGGCTCCCTGGGTGAGTACCTGCGCGAACGGGGCAACGAATATGGCACCACGACCGGCAGGGCCCGCCGGGTAGGCTGGTTCGACGCTTGCGTCGCTCGCTACGCGGTGGGCGTCAACGGCATCGACTCCATCGCCCTGACCAAGCTCGATGTCCTCGATGAGCTCGAGGTCATCCGTATCTGCACTGGTTATCGCAGCAAGGGGGAGCCCACGGACCACCCCATGGCCAACATCTCGCACCTGAAGCACCTCGAGCTGGAATACGAGGATCTGCCCGGTTGGCAGCAGAGCACCACGGCGGCCCGCCAGCTCGGCGACCTCCCCGGTGCAGCCCGGCAATACCTGGACCGGATCGCCGCCGTGGCCGGGGCGCCTGTGGATTGGGTCTCCGTTGGTGCCGAGCGCGACCAGACCATCGAGCCCGCGGCTTGGTAGTGCTGCGCTCGGTCCCCCGCTGGCGGCGGGGGCTCGCCGGCGCCTCGATGGTGTTGGCCCTCGCCTTGGGGTCTGGCGCCGCCCTCCTCCTGGGGGCGGCCGCCAGTGTCCCTCCCTGGAGCATCCAACCTCTGCCGTTCGCCCCCAGCCACCACGTTATGGCCTGGAGCCTGGTGGGCAACCCCGGGACTCCCCAGGAGCTGACGGTCGCCACCAGTGAGGGCGTCTGGACCAGCTCCGACGACGGTCAGAGCTGGGTGCAGAGCTCGCTCCACCAGTTCACCTGGGCCTTGGCGTACGACGCGGCGGGACAGGTGCTCTATGCCGGCACCAGCCACGACGGCGTCTTTCGCAGCAATGACGCCGGGCAAACCTGGAAACAGGTCAACACCGGCCTGCGCAGCCTGGACGTGCGGGCCATCAGCACCGGGCCGACCGCCATCGTCCTGGGGACCCAGAAGGGTGTCTACGTCAGTGGCGACGGGCTGGCTTGGGAGAGGGCCGGGCTGAGCAATCTGAGCATTTCCTCGGTTGCGATCATCTCCGACACTCCGCTGGGCGTCCTGGCCGGCTCCGATCAGGTGGCCCAGCAGAACAACCTGTATCGCTCCCTCTCGGTGGGTACCACGGGCGGTTGGCAGGCGGTAGCGGCTGGCGACCCGGGAGGAGCGCCCGTCTTCTCGGTGGCGGCTGGGCCGGTGGTCAAGGGGGGGAGTGAACCGCCGCTCCTGGTGGGCAACCTGAAGGGGCTCTACTCGAGCGCTGACGGGGGCGACACCTGGCAAGCTCTCAACCTCGCCAGCGGGGCCCTCTGGTCGGTCAACGCGATCGCCTTCGATCCGAATAATCCGGCGGTCATCTACGTCGGCGGAGACAACGGTGGAAGCACTGGTGGCGGCCTCCAGGAGAGCACCAACGGAGGTGCCAACTGGGTCCCCTTCGGGCATGGCCTGTCGGGCGCCGGAGTGACCGGACTCGCCGCTCTCTCCACCAACCCTCTGACCGTGCTGGCGTCGGTGTGGAACCCACTCAGTCGCGTCGGGGCTGTCGCCCGAGCCTTGGCAACGGGTGCCCCTGGTCCGGTTCCTCTGCGCTCCAGCTCGGGCACCCCGATCTCGGTTGCCGTCTCCCCCACCGCGGTCCCCACGCCGACCCCGCATCGCCACCACCGCAAGAAGTCGAGCGGACCGCCCATCCCCCTGCCCGTCCTGGTGCTGGCTATCGTGGTCGTCATCGTGCTGGTCGTTCTCTTCACCATCTACCGCCGCCGCCGCCGCCAACGTTTGTACGCGGAGGCGCCACCGTGATGGAGGCACCCGGCGCCACTCCTGAAGAGCGTCTCGCCCAGCTGGGACTCGAGTTGCCGCCGCCGCCGGTGCCTCTGGCCAACTACGTCCCCTTCACCTACGCCGGGGAGCTCATATTCACCTCCGGCGTGGTCCCCCTGCGGGATGGCAAGGTGATCCAGGGTCGCTTGGGCGATGACATCAGTGTCGAGGACGGGATCGGGGCGGCTCAGACGGCCGCCCTCTCGCTGCTGGCCCTGCTTGGGGCGGCGGCGGGCCGACTGGAACGGATCACGGGGCTCCTGCTGCTGACCGGCTACGTTCGCTCGGCTCCCGATTTCGCCAGGCAATCGGATGTCATCGACGGGGCCTCGCTGCTGCTTACCGCAGTCTTGGGCGACCAGGGCCGGCACGCCCGGGCGGCGGTGGGGGTGGCCGAGCTACCCCGCGGCGCCTGCGTGGAGCTGCAGATGACCGCCAGGCGCTGAAGTCCCTCTTCCCGTTGTTCGTCCATCACTTCCACATCAGCCTGGCCGTCGCTGCGGTCCGCCGCTACCTGCCCAGCGCATCTCCCGGATGATGGCCCGAAGTCTCAAACCGACTCCCGTCTTCGACTTGACTCTGCCCTTTGAACAGGTGGCGGAGGTTTATTCCGCAATGCCGGAGGGGCGTGCTATCGCGGCGATGCTGGCACGAGTCGCACTGCCAGTCGAGGTTCCACTCAGTGGCAGGTTGGGAAGCTGGCCACCGCCGGCTGCAGGCACTCTGAGGAGGCGTGATGAAGCCGACCTCCTACGGGGAGCGCTTAGGGGAGTGCCCTCGATAATCGCGGAAATTGGCGAGCAGGGAATCGGCATGAACGCAGTTGGGACCGACTCGGTGGTCCTGCCGTCGAACTCGCCTCCGTGCCTGACTGTGAAGACGACGGGAGCCGACAGAAGTTGATTGGCTTCATAATCCGGCGGCTCGCCCAGTCGCTGATCGTGGTGCTTGGGGTGACCATCGTGACCTTCCTCCTCCTGCACCTGCTCCCGGGCAGTCCGGTGCGGGCGATCCTAGGTCAACGCGCCACTCCGCTGGCGGTTCACCAGCTCACAGTTGAGCTGGGCCTGAACAAACCACTGCCCGTCCAGTACGGCATTTGGGTCAACAATCTGGTTCACCTCAACCTGGGCTACTCCTACAAGCTGGACCAGCCGGTGACAGCTCTGCTCGGGCAACGCATTCCCAAGACCCTGTTCCTGGTCGGCGCCTCCCTGGTCTTGGCCATCGCGATCGCGATTCCGCTGGGAGTGTTGATGGCGGTTCGGCGCAACAAGCCGGATGACTACTTCCTGACCGGTCTCTCCTTCATCTTCTACTCGATGCCCAGCTTTTGGCTGGGCATTCTTCTGATCGGGCTGTTCAGCCTGACCTTGGGATGGCTGCCCTACGAAGCGCCCCAGGACCAAGTCAGCGTGTTCTCGCAGCTGAATGGCATGGTGCTGCCGATCGCGACGCTGACCTTGGTGACCATCGCACTCTTCAGTCGCTACATGCGCAGCTCGATGTTGGAGCAGACCGTGCAGGACTACGTCCGGACCGCACAGGCCAAGGGGCTCTCGAAAAACGCAGTTCTCTTCGGACATGTACTGCGCAATGCACTGATCCCGGTCATCACCCTGGTGGGGCTTTCGTTGGGAGGGATCCTGAGCGGGGCGGTGGTCGTCGAATCGGTTTTCAACTATCCCGGCATGGGTCTGCTCTTCTATCAGTCGGCGGTGACTGACGACTTCCCGGTGCTCCTCGGCGTCAGCGTCGTGGTGGCGGTGGCCACAGTGGTGGGCAACCTAGTCGCGGACATCCTCTACGCCGTGGTAGATCCGCGGATCAGATATGTGTAGTCGGGGCTGCCCGCTCCCCGAGCTTGGCGGACCCGGCCTAGGCCCAGCTAGGCGATGAGTCAGGCCACCCAGCTGTCGCCGGTCTCGGGCGAGATCACCCCCGAAGGGGGCGAGGTGATTACCTCCGGTTCGTTCGGTCGCATGATCATGGAAGTCTTCCTCCAGAATCGACTGGCCACTATCGGCTTGGGCGTGATCGTTCTGATGGTGCTCTTCTGCTTCGTGGGCCCCTTGATCTACCACACCCAGCAGATCTACAACAATCCCAACATCGCGACCCAAGCACCCAGTCTGGCCCATCCGCTGGGGACCGACGAGGTTGGCTACGACGTTCTGGGGCGACTCATGGTCGGTGGCCAGAGTTCATTGGAAATCGCCTTCGCCGCGGCTCTTATCGCGGTCACCATCGGAGTCGTCTGGGGCGCCATCGCCGGTCTCGCCGGGGGCCTCTTGGACGCGGTAATGATGCGGATCGTGGACACCCTGCTGGCCTTCCCCTTCCTCTTCGCCTTGATCCTTTTGGGGGCCATCTTCAACACGTCGATCCTGGAGCTGATCATCGTCATCGGGTTGGTGGCATGGCTAGTCCCCGCCCGATTAGTGCGAGCTGAAAGTCTCTCCCTGCGGGTGCGCGAGTACGTCCAGGCGGTCTTGATCATGGGAGGCAGCCGCCGGCGCGTTCTCTTCCGCCACATCATCCCCAACACGGTGGGCACCATCGTGGTGAACGCGACCTTCCAGATCGCCGACGCGATCATCTTCGTCTCGACGCTCAGTTATCTGGGCATCGGGGTGCCGCCACCGGCGACCAACTGGGGTGGGGAGCTGGCTTCGGGGCTCAGCTATATCGCTGACGGTTACTGGTGGTTGATCTACCCCCCGGGAATCGCCATCGTGCTCACCGTGGTTGCCTTCAACTTCGTCGGCGACGCGCTCCGCGACGCCCTCGAGGTGCGTCTGCAGCGCCGCTGACGCCAAGGCGGTCTTGCCGGCTCCGGCCCCCACACCACGACCGGTAAACTTGGCCGCCCGTGTCACCAGCAGCACCCTTGAGCGACCAGCCTGCCATCGACGTGGCTGATCTGAGGCGGACTTATCGCACCACCACCGGTACTCTGCGCCGCCACCGCCTGGAGATAGAAGCGGTACGCGGTGTCTCGCTGCACGTCTCCCCTGGCGAATTGTTCGGTCTGCTCGGTCCCAACGGAGCGGGCAAGACCACCACCATCCGGGTCCTTTGCACGCTGCTGCTGCCCACCTCGGGCCGGGTCCGGGTGCTGGGCATGGACGTGGTCGAACATGCCCGCGATGTGCGCCGCCAGATCGGCTACGTCTTCGGCGGCGACCGCGGACTCTATGACCGGCTCAATGCCCTCGACAACCTGCGCTACTTTGCCGACCTCTACGCTCTGGAGCCAAGCCTGCAGCGGCGGCGGATCAACGAGGTACTCGAGTTAGTTGGCCTAGAGGGGCGGGGTAACGAGCGGGTCGAGGGCTTCTCCCGCGGCATGCGGCAGCGCCTCCACCTCGCCCGCGGTCTGCTCCACGATCCCCCGGTCCTCTTCTTCGACGAGCCCACCATCGGCGTCGATCCGGTGGGGGCCCGGGAGGTGCGCCAGGTGGTCGCCGACCTGGCTCGGGCCGGCAAGACCATCTTGCTCACCACCCACTACATGTTCGAGGCGGACAGCCTCTGCGATCGGATCGCAGTCATCTCCAAGGGCAAGATCGTGGCCGAGGGAACACCGCAACAACTCAAGGCCGGGGTTACCGCCCGCACCGTGGTGGAGATCGAGGCGTATGGGGTACCGGAGCATACCGTCGAGCGGATCCGAGAGCTCCCCGAAGTCGAGGCGGTTACCACTGAGGTCCGCGAACAGGCCCAGTTGCTCACCGTTCAAGCCCGGGAAGGAAGCCAGCTCACTGGCCGGCTGCTGCAGTTATTGGAGGGTGTGCGGGTGGAACGAATCGCCGCTCGCGAACCAACTCTGGAGGACGCTTACGTGGCCCTGGTGACCGCCTGATGAGCGTGCTCCAGTCCAACCGCGCCCTCTACCGCTCCGGACCAGCTGCCTTGAGCTGGCCGCGGCAGGTCGGGGCCGGCTGGTGGTATCAGCTAAAAATGCAGGCGCAGTCGGGATTTGTGGTCATGGTCTCGCTGATCCAACCGCTCATCTTCGCCAGCATCGCCATGGCCGATCAACAGGCCGGCAATCGCACCCTACCGCTGCTCTACTACGCTCTTGGCGCTGGCATCATGGGCATCTGGTCGACGGTCGTTTTCGGCTGCGGTGGCGCACTCTCCTGGCAGCGCCACCAGGGCATGCTCGAACCGCTGGTGATGGTGCCTGCCCCCCTGGTCGTGGTGCTCTTGGGAATCACCTTGGGTACGGCCAGCGTGGGCCTCTACTCGATGGGGGCCACCCTCCTCTGGGGCTGGCTCATTTTCGGTGCCCACATTCACCTCGTCGATCCCGTGGCCTTCGTGCTGGCGGCGGTGCTCATGATCGTGGCGCTGGGTCTCTTGGGTCTGGTCATGGGGTCTAGTTTTGTCCTCTATCGCAATGCCAATGCTCTCTCCAATGCCTTGGAGTACCCGGTCTGGCTCATCTGCGGCCTCGTTGTCCCCCTCTCCTTGCTGCCGGGCTGGACCCACTACCTGGCCTACATCCTGGCGCCCACCTGGGGGATCGAGTCGATGCGGACCGCTGCCCTGGGTGGCGACCCCTGGCTAGCCATGCTGTGGTGCGCCGTGGCGTCGGTCGTCTACCTGGTCCTGGGCGTGATCCTGGTGAGCAACGTGGAGCGGCTGGCGCGGGAGCACGCGACGTTGACCTTCCAATGAGTGCGGGCTCGCTGCAACGGACGGGGAGAACTGGTAATTTTTGGCGGGTTTTCTTCGTCGGGGGATTGATCTCCTACCGCGCTCTTTTCTACTGGATTACCCCCTGGCAGTACATCCCCACCATGCTGGCGGCGCCGTTGTTCCAGATCCTCTTCTTTGTCTATCTGGGCCGCGCTACCGGGGTCGGCTCGACGACCTTCTTTGTGGTCGGGAATTCCATCCAGATCTGCAGCATGTCGGGGATTTATGGGATGACCATGGCGCTCGCCAACGAGCGCCAGTTCCAGACCCTGAGCCCGATCCTGGCCACCCCGGCCAACCGGATTGCACTCTTTCTGGGGCGTGGCCTGCCGGTGTTGGTGTCGGGTCTGCAGACCACCGCCTTCGGTTTTCTTGTTTCCGCCTTGATTCTCGACTTCCGGCCTTCGCCCAGCGTAATGCCCGAACTCGCCCTCACGGTGCTGGTCAGCACCGCTTCCTGCACCGGGTTCGGGATGGCGCTCGGCTCCTTTGGTTTGCGTGCCCGTGACGTCTGGCTGATCGCCAACGTCGCCTATTTCGCCATGCTCCTCCTCTGCGGCGTCGAGGTTCCTCTGCACCAACTCCCAGGCGTTCTCCAGGGGGTGGCTCATCTGCTTCCTCTGACCCACGGCATCGCGGCTGGGCGCCTGCTCGCCAGCGGTCATCACCTGGCCGCCGCCTGGCCCGACATCTGGGAGGAGTTGGGGATCGGGGTGGCCTGGGCGGTGATGGCGTTCTTGCTCTTCATCTATTTCGAGCGGCAGGGGCGACGCAGCGGCAGCTTCGATCGCCTGTGATGGTTGCCGCCTCGCCGCCGGAGCCGACCCGGCTAGACCTCCGGGGAGTCGCCTGCCCGCTCACGTTTGTGCGCACCCGCCTCGCCCTAAACCACCTTGCTCCAGGCGAGCCTCTGGAGGTACTGCTCGACGAAGGCGAGCCGGCGGAGTCGGTGCCGCGCAGTTGCACCGAGGATGGGGATGAGGTTTTGCAGGTCGCCCCCTGGAGCGAGCCCGGGGTGGTCCGGTTACTGGTGACGAGACGGGGGGTAAGGCAGTGACTTGGGCCGGCAACGGCTGAGCCACAGTCCGAGATGCACAATGCGTTGAGGATCCAGCAAGTGACAACCAGGTTCGCCCTGCTGCGTGCGATAAATCTGGGCGGCAAAACCACAGTGCGGATGGCCGATCTTCGCCAACTGCTGGAGGACGTGGGGATGGCCAATCCGCGTTCCCTATTGCAGAGCGGCAATCTGGTCTTTGAGAGTCCCGGCGGCGCGGAGTCGGCGGTTGAGAGTTTGCTCGAGAAGGAGACTGCCAGCCGTCTTGGTCTGCGCACCGAGTTCTTT
Organism: Candidatus Dormiibacterota bacterium; assembly: GCA_049790415.1. Taxonomy (GTDB): domain Bacteria; phylum Chloroflexota; class Dormibacteria; order Aeolococcales; family Bog-877; genus Bog-877. Next base: position 21,558 of record JBAQYY010000012.1, read on the forward strand.
GTTCGAGGTACCGCCGAGTGGTCAACGCTGCGGCAGAACAATCCCTTCCCCGCCGAGGCGGACGGCGATCCCAGTCACCTGCTGGTGGTCTTCCTCAGGGCTGTCCCCAGCCCCGACTCAGTCCTTGCTGTCGACGCCCTCGCCGGACCGGAGCGGGCCCAGGCTTGGGGCCGACATCTCTATGTCACTTACCCGGACGGAATCGGCCGCTCGCGGCTGACCATGTCGGTGATCGAGACCCAGCTCCACACCCGGGGGACCGCCCGCAATTGGAACACCGTGCTCAAGCTGGCGGCGATGGCTCAGGCTTGAGATCGGCGGCGGTCGGGGCGGGGAGCCAACCCGAGGCTCTGCTGGGCCGCAGCAGAATGGTGAACGTCGCTCCCTGACCGGACCCTGATTGGACTTCGACACGTCCCCCTTGGGCTTCGGCTAGAGACTGCACGATGGCCAGACCCAACCCGCTGCCTCCATCTTGGCGAGACCGGGACCCACTGGCCCTGAAGAAGCGCTCAAAGACGTGATCCAGGTCTTGGGGGGCAATCCCGGGACCCTGGTCGGCACAGCGCAGCCCGACGAGACCATCCCCCTGGACCGTGCTCCACAAGATGTCCTTGCCCTCGCCGTGGCGCTCGGCATTGGCCTGGAGGTTGCCGGCGATCGTTGTCAGGGCGTCAGGATCGGCGAGGGCGACCAGCCCGGGCTCAAGCTGGAGGTTGACGGCGGCCTGGGGCTGGCGCGACGCGAGGAAGCTCTCCAGGAAAGACGCCAGCTCCACCGGCCGTAGCTCCACCGAGCGGCTGGCGTCGGCCTTGGCCAGGGTGAGCAGGTCCATGACCAGCACCCGCATCCGCTCCGCCTCGCGGGACATGACCGGCAAGGCCGCCTGCACCGCCTCGGGACTCGCCCCGGCACCGCGCTGGAGTACGTCAAGATAGCCCTTGATCGCGGTCAGTGGGGTCCGTAGCTCGTGCGAAGCGTCCCCAATGAACTGACGCATGCGGCGCTCGGCGCCTTCGCGCTCCCTCACCGTGTGCTCGACGCTGTCGGCCATGTCGTCGAATACGCGAGAGAGTTCGCCTACCTCGTCGCCCCGGGGGGGAAGACCACTGCGCCGGGAGAGCTCACCACGGCCCAGCGCCTGCGCAGTAGCCGTGAGGCGACTGAGCGGTCCCAGGCCACGGGTGGTGAGAAGCAAGCCGATCAGCAGCGCGACCAGGAGCACTGCGGCGCTTCCCGTGGCCAGCACCGCTTCGGCCGAGCGGAGCTCACGCTCGATCGGGCCCGCCGGCTCGGCCAGTTCGATCGCCCCCAGTCGGTTGCCCAGCCGCCCGGTCAGCGGCAGGACCATGACTAGCTGACTACCGCTGCCGGTTCCTTGCAGGGAGGCGCTGATCACGGTGTCGTACTGGGCGGCAGCCGTGAGATCCGCCTGGGACACCGCCGGAACGTTGACTCCGGTCTGCAACCCGGACGTCGAGCCGGGTGCGGGTCGGGCGGACGCGACAGCAACCAATGCCGGCGAGTAGACCGCGCTGGTGACCCCGGCCTGAGCCAGGATCCGGACCAAAGCGCTGGCCAGTGCGGTCGCGCTCAAGGGTCGGCGTCCGACGTCGACGCGGGCGCGCTCTTCCGTCAGCAGGACGGCCCGGGCGTCAGCGAAGGTCGACTGCAGGCTCGCGGACCGGCTGCTCAGGACCGCTCCCCGGAGAAGGCCGAACTCGATCCCCCCGGCGACCACCAGGAGCACCGCCAGCAGGGCCACGAAGGTCAGGGTCAGCCGCCAGCGCAGGCTGCGATACCAGGGGACGGCGCTCTCAGTCGTCGGCGAGGCGATAGCCCACCCCCCGGACGGTCTGGATCAGGCGACGGTCGGTGTCGGCGAGCTTGAGGCGCAGGTAGCGGACGTAGACCTCCAGGTTGTTCTCGTCGCCATAGAAGGAGACCCCCCAGACGGCGTTGAGCAAGCGGTCTCTGCTCAACACCTCGCCCCGGTGCTCCATCAGGTACGAAAGGAGATCGAATTCGCGAGCCGAGAGCTCAACCTGGCGGCTCTCCCGGCGGACCCTTCGCGTACTCCGGTCAAGCTCCAGCTGACCGACCCGGAGGACAGCGGCTTGCTCCGGTTGGCGGCGGCGCAGCACGGAACGGACTCGAGCTAGCAGCTCGCCGAATTCGAAAGGCTTGCCCAGGTAGTCGTCCGCCCCCAGGTCAAGGCCGCGGATACGGTCCTCGGTATCGTCGCGGGCACTCAGGATCACCAAGCCGCGCCGAGGATCGCCGGCCAACTCCTTGGTCAGAGCGATGCCATCCATCCGCGGCATCATGACGTCGAGCACCACGACGTCAGGAGCGAAGCGATCGACAGCGGCCAGGGCGGCACGACCATCCGGGGCCGTTTCGACCTCAAAACCCTCGCGGCTCAGGCCCAGTTTGATGAAGTCGGTGATGGCCGGCTCGTCGTCGACCACCAGCACCCGCGGTGGACCCGGGGGCCGCTCCCTCAGTTCGGCGGGCACGGCAGCGGCGGGGTCGGCTTCGCCATCTCCTGATCAGACTACTTCGCGGTGGCCTTCTTCATGAGTTGCAGCTGAGAAGGGACTCTGCCGACGCGCACAAGCAAACCGACGAGGGTTCGATCGAGCGCGGCCATCCGTAGATCTGCATGACCCCTGCCGAGAAGCCCTGACGTATCACCCTACCGAGGGATGTCCCCCATGGCAGGGCGATGCTAGGATCGCGCCCAGGGTCAGCACGCGATCACTTATCGCCCACTCGGCTGAGGCGATGGAGAGGTGACAGTCGTCGCTGGATGCATTCGCTCCTGGTGTCGGCCAAAGCAGTCGTAGCTGTTGAGGAAGACATCTTGAGTAGTACCAGGGCAAACTTCACAGTGCTTGGTCCCTGCCCGAGGATCACGTCAGCGCTCGCAGTTAGCGGAAGGAGTCGAGCGCTGTTGCGGAAAGCAGCCTCACCCGGCTAGGTCGGGAAGTCCCTGCAATGCATCAGATCCAGCTGCTCCTCAGGGCCTTCAAATGGCGGGCCAGTGCCAGCGTTGCACTCCTGGCGGTAGCCACCGCCGCGGTGGTGGCGGCGAGTGCGGGCCCCTTTTACTACAGCGCCGTTTCCAGCAATGTCCTCCACAGCACGCTGATTGATGCCAGCGCCAATGAGAATGGGATCACCAGCGTACCCAGTCCGGCTCTGGGCGGCGTGCCGACTCGGAACCACGAGATCGTGCCCCTGGCGCGTCACTACCGGCTCGGACGTTGGTACCGACCGGCCATCCAGACACTGGATGCCGGCGTCAGCGTGGCCCCGATTGCCAACGGCTATTCGTTCAACACTGACCTTGTCTCCCGCAGCAATGTCTGCGCCCACCTCACCTTCCTAAGCGGCACCTGCCCCAAATCAGTTGACCAGGTAGCGATCACCAAACGCACCTCGCTGGTGCTGAGCGCCTCGGTGGGAAGTCAGGTTGTAGTGCACGCCCGTAACTACCCGGTTCCGATCACCGTCACGGTCGTGGGCATTGTCAAGGTGGGTACGGCGGTCGCCCCCTATTGGATGAGCGACAACTACTTCGACTACTCCGGCCTGCCCACATCCTCCGCTGGGATTGCAGGATTCCTGCACCAGCGGGCGCCCGCCGTGGGCTTCCAGTTGCCCACCTTGGATGCATTCTTCACCGTGCCTGCGACGGTGACCCCATTGCCGCTCTCGGCGCTGGTGCAGTTCCGGCTCCGTCCGGACACGGTGGGTATCAACAACGTGAAGGAGGTGGTGCGCGCCTACAAGGCCTTCGCCTACGCCGCCAACACCCGATACATCGCTCCCGCCACCACCTCCTTTGTGGACGAGGCAAATGCAGTAACGCGACAGGACAATCTGATGCTCGCCATTGTGGTAGTGGTTGCCTTGGAGCTGGTGCTGCTCACGCTCTTCGTCCTCTTCGGTCTTGTGGCGCGCACGGTCGAAGCCAGGCAACGGGAGATTGCACTCAGCAAACTTCACGGCTTTCGGACTCGAGCCGTACTCTCGATCGGGCTCGCCGAACCGATCGTGCTCCTGGTGGTTGCGATTCCGCTGGGCGTGCTCTTGGCGTGGCTGGTAATCGAGCTGGCGTCGGCCATCTTTCTCAGTCGCGCCCCGGTCTCCTTTTCGCCGCTGGTTATCTACGCAGCGCTGGCGGCATTTGCCGGTGGCCTCCTGGCGACCGTACTCGGGGCGCGCAAGATTCTGCGTCGGCGGCTCTCGGAAGAGCTGACCGGCTCGGAGGCGGAACCGTCTGACGTGGCGCGCGCCCTGTTTGAAGGGATGACGGTGATCCTGGCGGTCGGCGCCATGGTGGAGTTGCGAGTTTCCGGTGTGCTGAGCGGTGGCCAACCAAATCCGCTCGCATTGTTTGCGCCCGGACTGATCGCGGTGGCGGTAGGGATTATCGGGGTGCGCTTAGTGCCGCTTCTTTGTGGCGCGCTGGCTGCCCGGACCAAGGATTCCCTGCATATCGCTGGGCATCTGGCGGTGCGCCAGGCCGTTCGCCGGCCCGCCAACCTGCGCCAGATCTTGGTCATCGCGCTGGCCACCGGACTGGCATCCTTCGCTGTCGTCGGCTGGGCCGTCGCCGCCAATAATAGGGTGACCCGCGCCGACTTTGAGACCGGCGCCGCTCGGGTGCTCCTGGTCAAAGTTCCGGCGTCGGTGAACCTGGTCAACGCCGTCCGCGCCGCCGACCCCTCAGGCAAGTACGCCATGGCTGCCGAAGAGTCGATCACTCCCAGTGAGGAACTGCTGGCCCTAGACGTCACCCGGCTCGGTCGGGTCGGCTATTGGCAGAGCTCGGTGAGCAACCGCAGTCTTGAGGAGATCTCCAAGTGGCTCCGGCCGCGGGTAACTCCGCCGATGGTGCTGACGGGACGCCAGGCGCGCGTCACCGTCACCATGTCCGCCCCGGTCAACCCGGAACCGGATCTCCAGTTCAACCTGTTGGATCCTGGCAGCAATCCGACGGTAGTCGACTTTGGTCAAATCTTTCCCGGTACCCACACCTATACAGCGCCCCTGCCGCCCACCTGCGTCGGTGGGTGCCGGGTCACCGAACTGATCCCCAACTGGACCGCTCTTCCCGGGGGGCCGCAAACGGTGCGCTATTCGATGACCGTTTCAAGGCTCCAGACCCGGATCGGCTCCCAGTCGGCCTGGCGCGCCACGTTCGGCGGGTTCTCCAAGGCGGGGTACTGGCAGCCGGAGTTCGCCGGAGCGTCGGCAGTGCCGAACCCCTCAGGCCAGCTTGTGGCGCACTTCACCGACTCACAAACAGAGCTACTGGTTCCCGGGATAATCCCGGGCGGCCTACCGATCACCCTGCCCGGGCTGAGCACCAACGCGGCCCAGGAAAGCAACCCCGTTTACGCCTCAGCCGAAGACTTCGATGGGACCGAGCTCACTCTCAATCTGAGCCGGGAATCGGTGGCCCTGCCCCGGCTTGGCGAGTACGGATTCCTGATGGACCTTCCCCTTGCCCTGCGTGCCGAGACCGGCACTCCGGTGGCCACCAGCCTCCAGGTCTGGCTGGCCCCTCATGCACCGGATCGGATCATCAAGGCGTTGCGCCGGGATGGCATCCGAATCAACTCGCAGCAGACCCCGGGGCCGCTGCTCCACCGCTTCAACCACGGCGGGCTGGCGTATGGCTACCTGTTCTTTCTCTTCGCCGCCGGCGCGGCTCTCTTCTTGGCGGCCGGATCCGGCGTGGCCACTGCTCTGATGAGCGCCCGGGGCCGGGTTTTCGAGCTTGCCGTCCTGCGTTCCGTGGGTGTGGCCCGGCGCACCTTGCTGCTCTCTCTGTTTGAGGAGCAGCTGTTGGTGGTCATCCCCGGAGTTGGTCTGGGGCTACTGGCCGGGTTGCTCGGCTCGGTACTGGCGCTCTCATCGGTGCCCCAGTTCGGCTCCAACGCCGGCGCGCCGGTCCCGGCTACCTACCTACCGCTGCTTCCGATCGTGGTCATGGCGCTGGTGATGCTGCTCTTCCTGGTGGGTACCGCGATCGTCACCTCGGCCATTGCCTTGCGGAGAGCCCGCTACCGGGCACTGCGGGCAGACACCCTGTGAGTGCCAGCCCGGTGAGCACCAGCCCGGCCCCGACTCCGCCAGGCGGGATCGCGGTGCACTGTGACTCCGTCGTCCACCTCTACTCCAGCCCGGGTGGCGATGTGGTGGCTCTCCGAGGTGTCGACCTGGACGTCGAACCGGGCGGGGTTCTGGCGCTGCTGGGGCCTTCCGGATCGGGGAAGTCCACCCTGCTAGCCCTCCTGGCCGGTCTCCTCCGCGCTTCGTCGGGTCACGTCCTGGTGGGTGCTAACGATCTCGGGCGGAGCAGCAACCGCAAGCTGCTCGAGCTCCGATCGAGCGCCATCAGCCTGATGCTGCAGGACCCCATGCGCAACTTGCTGGGGTTCGGCACCGCCGAGCAAAACATCGAATTCGCCCAACGCGAAGTGAGGCGGCGCCGGAGGCGCCTGCCGCCCTGGACTCCGATCGAGCTGCTCGACCTGCTCGGCATGGCCGCGCTGGCCCACCAGACGGTAGCCAACCTGTCGGGAGGGGAACAGCAGCGGGTCGGGATCGCCACTGCCGCCGCCAAGGCGCCCCAGCTCCTGCTGCTCGACGAGCCGACCAGCGACCTCGACACCGTCAGCCGGGATAAGGTCATCGAGCTGGTCCTGAGCGTCCACAAGGAACTGGGCACGACCCTAGTCGTCGTCACTCATGACCCGGCGGTCGCTTCAGCTATGCCCCGCAGCGTGACCATCCGCGACGGGCGCATCGGTGCCGAGGGAAGGATGGGCCAGGAGTATGCCGTCGTCGGGCGCGACGGCAGTGTGCAGTTACCTCCGGACGTGCTGGAATGGATCCCGGCGGGGACGTTGCTGCGGGTTACCCGGCACACCGATGGCGTCGACCTGCGCACGCCCGAGGCGGAGTTGGATGGCTAGAGAACTCTGGGCGCAACAACTCGGGGTAGACATCGGAATCCGCAAGATTCTCGATGGCGCCGAGCTCAAAGTTGTGGCTGGCGAAATGGTGGTGGTTACCGGGCCCTCCGGCTCCGGCAAGACGACCTTGCTGCTGGTCATGGCCGGCTTGCAGAATCCCGATCGCGGCCAAGTGCTGCTCGACGGTAAGCCCCTGGCCAGTAGTGGCGACCTGCGCCACCGCATAGGCATGGTGCTGCAGAATCACGGCCTCGTCGCGGTCCTAACCGCCGCCGAAAATGTGGCCATTGCCCTGCAAGCGCGGGGCACCCGACGGACCGAGGTGACTAAGCGGACAGCTGAGATCCTCGCCGCTCTGGGCCTCAGCGACCATGCCGACCGGCTGGTTCGGGATCTGTCTGGTGGCCAACGTCAGCGCGTCGGCGTGGCCCGTGCGCTGGTGGGAGCGCCCGAGGTTTTGCTGGCTGATGAACCTACCTCCGAACTCGACGTCGAGCGGCGCGCCTTGGTCCTCAACTTGCTGCGCGCCCATGCCCAACTGGGCCACATCGTGATCGTGGCGTCGCACGACCAGATCGTGGCCGAAGCCGCCGACCGCACCCTGGGCCTGGTCGATGGCCGCCCGGCGTCGGTCTGAAATCCCCTGGCTGCTCGCCCTCCGACTCGCGGTTCACTGATTAGACTCGAACCCCGATGCCGACTTCTCCGCGCGGCACGGAGGCACTGACCAGGAAGACCGCCGTGCTGGGGGAACAAAGGGTGTCCCTGCTGGAGCGCGCTGGCAGCGATCCGCCCGTCCTTCTTCTCCATGGCTGGGCGGCCAGTGCGGCCAGTTTCACTGGACTCCTGCACCAAGCCCGGACCCAGCGACGTCTGATCGCGCTCGACCTGCCCGGCTTCGGGGAGTCCCCATTGGGGGAGACGGAATGGACCAGGGCCCGGTACGCCGAACTGGTGGGAGAGCTGATTCGAGATAGGGGCTGGGACGAGGTCTCACTCCTCGGTCACTCCTACGGTGGCGGGGTGGCGATTCGCCTGGTCGGCCAGGGTGATCGGGTGGCGGACCGTCTTCTTCTGTGCGCGGCTTCGGGCGTCGCCCAGCCCAGTTCGGGAGGCCCGGGCGGTCGGGTGCGCGCCTTTCGGGCTCTGCGCCGCAGCGCGGAGACCCTCTTGCCGGGCCGGCTGGCCCAGCCCACCGTGGAGTGGCTGCGCCAACGGATGGGTTCCGCAGACTACCGATCCGCCGGCCTTTTGCGGCCAATTCTGGTCCGGGCGGTGCAGGAGGATCTCAGCCCGGTGGCGGCCCAGATCGACATCCAGACCCTGATTATCTGGGGCGCCCGCGATTACGAGTTGCCCCTCGATCCCTACGGTCGCCGGCTAGCCAAGCTGATCTCCTCCTCCGAGTTGGTCGAGTTCCCCAGCAGTGGTCACTTCCCCTTCGTCGACGAACCGGGACGCTTCGCTGCCGTCTTCGACTCCTTCATGGACGCCAGACTCTGAGCCCGTGACCATTCCCGTCTGGCAGGCACTGCTGTTGACCCTCCTGGCGATGGTTTCGATTCGGGGCCGCTTTGAAGGGTGGCTCTATCTGCTCCAGCTCGACGAGTACCAGCCGGCGCGGCTCTACCGCACCGCCC
>JBAQYY010000013.1:0-3321 GCA_049790415.1 Candidatus Dormiibacterota bacterium
GCACGCCGAAACTGACGACTGCGCCCGTACAGAGGACAACCCCGATGACCACTGTGCGTTGCGGGGGAGCCAGGTCGGGGCCCTCCGCCCGGGCGTCGAGAATGGTCAGCAACCAGCGGAAGACGACCAGGGCACTGAGCACCGCCGAGAGCAGCTCGAGCCAGGCCAGCCAGCCGAAGCCGGCATGGAGGGCGGCGTCCACCGTCATCAGGCGGACAAAGAACCCGGCCAGGGGCGGCAGCCCGACCAGCCCTGCCAACAGCAGCGCCAGGGCGCTCGCCTGCACCGGCGACCGGGCCCACATCCCCCGCAGGTCGGAAGTTGTGGTCCCCTCTCCCTGGGCGGTGATCGATCCCAGCAGGCCGAGGAGCCCGGCGGTCAGGGGAATTACGCAGAGGATGAGATAGAGGATCGCCGCAGTTCCATCCTGAGAGATCTCGGGCAGGGTGGCCGGCACCAGGGCCAACTGGGCCACCAAGAGATAGACCACCGTGACGGTGAGGGTCCGCTGGCGCCAGGCCAGCAGGGGAGCCAACACCAGAGTGGCCCCGGCTACCAAGGCCACCGCCAAGGTCCAGGCGGAGGGCACCGCGCCGAGCGCACCGGGGAGCAGGCGCAGCAGCGCTGCCGTCGCTGCCAGAGAGCCGAGCAGGACAGCGGCTAGGGAGGGCAAGCTGGGCTGGCGCTCGACCCGACCGGCGCGCCACCAAAGAAAGGGGAATACGCCTACTTGAGCGGCTCCGCCCAGGATCAGGAGGATGGCTGCCAGCACCAGCAGCGGGTCGAGCTGGCCCAGGCCGGCCGGTATCAGGTGCAAGCTGGTAGTGCCCGCCAGGGCGGCCAGCAGCGCAGCTCCGCTGAGGAACAGAACCAGTGAGAAGCCGCTCAGCGACAGTGCCCGGGCCGCCGTGCGAACCATTCCGGCGGCGGTCTTGTTGAGACCCTGAGCGAGGGCCATGGGCAGTACCGTCAGGGCCAGACCCGCGCTCAGTGAGACCAGGTCGGTGGCCGAGGCGGTGAAGAGCACCCCGGCGCAGCTCATCAGCAGGAGGAAGTGGAACACACCGCGATGCGGATCCAGCTCCCGCTCGGCGTCGGCACCACAGAGAAGGACCGCGCCCGCCGCCGCCAGGGTGACGGCATAGAAGTAGAGCGCGAAGCGGTCGATGAGGAAGCTGCCGTGCTCGATGTCGGGGGGTATCGCGCCTTTGGAGGAGTGCCAGAATCCGATGCTGGCGGCAAAGGCCAGGATCAGGCTGGCCAGGGCAACCCAGCGGGTCAGCTGCGGAGCCCGGCCCCGGCTGTCGAAGGAGCGCAGATCGAGCGCGGCGCAGACCGCCGCGCCCAAGACGAGAACCCCAATCGGTCCGAAGTCCTGCAGGAAGGCGAGGTTCATCACTTGGCCTTGCTGGGGGTGGCGCTGGCGATAGCCGACACCCGGGCCGAGACCAGAGAGGTTCCCTGCACGGTGTAGGGCACAAAGTAGCCGGCGAAGAGGCCGAACACCACCGCCGCCGCGGCCAGGGTCCAGCCCGAATAGAACTCTGAGCCGTGCGAGTCGGCGACCTCGACCACCTCGGCGTTGTCGGGGTTGACGGTGAAGACCCGGTGTCCCAGTCGCCACCAGGAAGCAGTGAGCACCAGAACGCCCAGCAGGGCGAAGGCGGTGACGAAGCGATGCGCCGCCAGCCCCGAGACCACGATCTCGAAGAGGGCGGGAAACCCGACCAAGAGGGGCACGCCGGTGAGACTGGCGGCGGCCAGTACGAAGAAGAGCCGGAGCCGGGGTGCGGCCCCGGCCGCCCCGGCCAGGGGCTGGATCCGGCTCAACAGAGAACGATCACAGACGGCCCCGATCACCAGCAAGAACAAAGGGCCCGTGAACAGGTAGGCGAAGCAGAGGTAGATGGCGCCGCTGATCGAGGTCTCCGAAAATATCGCCACCCCCAGGATGCCCAACCCGCCGACGGCGACCAGCGAGTTGGCGGCGATCCGGCGCAACTCCTGGGCCGACCGCGAGCTGAGCCCACCCCAGAAGAGGGTCACCAGTCCCAGGGCCAAGAGGGGCCAGGTCAGCTGCAGGGCGCCGTTGGGCTCGATGGACACGGCGATCCGCACCAGCCCGTAGATGCCGACCGGGACCGAGCTGACCGCCAGGAGCATGCCCACCGGGGTGCTCGCGGTGGCGATGCCATCGACCAGCCAGCGATTGAAGGGGAAGGCGCCCATGCGCAGGAGGAAGGCGGCCACGAAGAGGGTGGCCACGATCAGCCCCGGGGTACCCTCGGCCGACTTGACGGTGCTCAGGGTGACGAAGTTCATGGTGGCGTCGCCGGTCTGGAGCAGGAGAAGGAACGTGCCCGCCACCAGCGCCACCGCCGAGAGCGACTGGGTCACCAGCAGGCGGCGGGCGGCGGAGCGAGAGCCGCGGAGGTCGCCCAGGCCCACGAGCAGCGCCAGGGGCACGATCGGAAGCGCGAAGAAGACGATGAACATGCCTAGGTCCTGGGTGGCAAAGGTGCCCGTCAGCCCGACCTCGGCCAGGAGCAGCAACGCGAAGTAGGTGCGGTAGCGCTCGCGGTGGCGCCAGCTGGCCAGCACCAGGGCCGAGAAGACAACCGTGGTTGCCACCAGCAGGAGCATGTTCAGGCCGTCGGTGCCCAGGTGGTAGTCGAGCTGGAAGAAGAACCCCCGGAGCCAGGGAGCGTCGATGCTGGGCTGCGGAATCGATCCCTGGGCGGAATTGCCGACTTCGCCAAGAAGGTCGAAGAGGGCGAGCAACAGGGGGATCGCGGTCGCGAAAAGGGCGGTCGTCCGGACCCGGAAGCGGTGCAGGTCGGTGCGCACCGGCATGGCCAGCACGATCGCGGCACCCACCGCCGGGGTGAAGACGATGACGCTGAGGCTGAGGTCGGAGGGCATCTAGGGCAGCCCCATTCCGGAGTGGTTTGCCGCGACCACCCAGATAATCAGGCCCACGGCCAGGGTCACTGCCGCCACGGTCATAAGGCTGCTGGCCAAGCTCCAGCGCGGGCCACCTCCTAGCGGATCCACCCGGGCTAGCTCGATCGTGCCGACGCTGACGGCGTCAGCGGCCGGTCGCAGGGCCTTGGTCTGAGCCGTCGCCAGAGCTCGCCCGGGAAGGCCGAAGCCGATGGTGTCGGCAGCCCGGGCCAACCTGCTCCCCTCCAGCCAGCCCAACCAGAGCGGGTCGCTCGCTGTCGAGACCGCCAGCTGTCGGCGGCGAGCCGCCATGACGCCAAGGGCCAGGAGAGGCACCACCAGAACCAGCAGGAACGCCAGCGGCTGCCAGGGCAGGGC
>JBAQYY010000014.1:0-4058 GCA_049790415.1 Candidatus Dormiibacterota bacterium
CGGTCGGGCGTCCGGGGGTCGGAGCGGTCGGCGAAGTAAGCGTCGAGGAGCGCGAACAGCCGGCGCCGGTTGCCCAGGTCGGTGAGATGGTCGGTAACCGACTGGCGGTGCCGTTCGTCAGTCAGCCTGCGCAGGCTCACCGCCGAGAGTCCGGCCCGGATGCCGGCGATCACCAAGGTCGCCAGGGCCAGGTAAACAGCTACCTGGGTGAGGGGATGCAGGGTGTTGATCAAGAGGATGATTAGGGCCCCGAAAGCGGCCGCGCCGGGCAGCAAAAAGCCGGGTGCCCGTTGCAGCAGGAGGAGGTTGGTGGGGCCGGAGCGCATCCACATCGAGGCCGAGACCAGCAGGATGGCGCTGGGCCAGGCGATGGCATTGGCGAGATTGCCGACGGCTGTCGAGGTACCGTGGAGTGCAAGTAGGTTGAAGCTATCCCCGACGGCGATGGCCACACAGGCGAGGGCCAGAACCACCCATTGGGGCTTGGGTCGCCCGGGGAAGGTGGCGGTGCCGCCGATGACCAAGGCTAGGAGGAGCAGGTCCCCGACCGGATAGGCCAGGTTGACCGCCACCGCGAGGGAGTTTCCGCCTAGGGCATGAAGGATCGTGGGCTGGAAGACGAAACAGGCGCAGATGGCGGCGGCGCCGATGCCGGCAACCAATCCGTCGAGCCAGGTGGCTGGCACCAGTTGCTTGACCTCGCGGCGCATGATCAGGACCAGCCCAAAGTAGGCCAGGGGGTAGAAGCAGAGATAGCAGGCATCGGCCCACGACGGGCTGGGCACGTTGTTGCCCTCAAAGTGGGTGAGGGCGGTGAGCACCGTGTCCCCCAGCGTCCAGCACACCAGGGCGCAGCCGAGAAGCAATGGGATGATCCGATCGCGCCGCCTGCCGAGGGCTAGCCGAAGGCAAAGGCCGCAGGCCAGAAACTCAAAACCATCCACGGCCCAGCCGTCGAGCGGCATGGAGTAGCCGTAGTTCCGGACGACGACCGAGATCGCGTAGGCGATGAGTAGCAGGAACATCAATCCGTAGGCCAACCAGATCGGACTGGTCGGTCGACGGCCACTCTGGGCGTCGAAGTCTCGGCGCACTCGCGGCAGAGTATTGAACACGGGTTGAGCTTAGGCTTGATCTCGCGGAGCCCAAGTGACGGGGCCCAGACGACACCGAAACAAGAAGTTCACGACCGCGATCGCCGTGGTCACACCCGCGTGAGGAGACGTCCACTCCGCGGGCCACCGGTTCGGGCGTGAGCCAGAGGCGCCAGGCGGGTTCAGAAATCGGGCGCTGGTGATGGAGACGGCTCGACGACTAGCGGCGGGAGGAGGTGCTACCTCGCGACTAGTTGGAGTTCCATCGCTCCGCTGCCGGAGTCAGCAGGTTGCCTGTCAGAAGTGGCTGCGGAACCTCGATTCCCGCCGCCAATTCCCCCATTGCCAGCGAGATAACCGACTTCCTGGCAGGGTCTAAGTGGGCGAGTAATTCCTCGAGGGTGGCCACTTGTTCGCTGCGATAGTCCTGGGCCATTCGAACTCCGGTGAGGGTCGCGACGACCCGGACCAGGCGGCGGTCCGTGGCATCTCGGGAGCGTTCAGCTGCGCCGGCACTGACGAGACGGTCCGCAGTGGCCGTAGCACTGGCTGGGCTAATGCCCAGGCACCGGGCGAGAGCGGTCATGGTCAGCGGAGCCGCCTCCAGGCAACTGAGAGCTCGGAACTGTTGCCGGGTCAACCTAGTGGCTTGGGGATGCGGTGCTGGCATATTTACCCCCCCGGCTTGCCTGACCAGATCAATCCAGAGGGCGACCAGATGGCTGGACACCCCGGCCGCCAGGCCGACCTCCAATGGGTCGCCCAGGCCGCTTTGAACCCCAGAAGGCGGGATCTGCTCGAGTTCTGTTGGCCCAGAAGCTGCCGGGGTCAGCACAAGCGAACTCTTCGACTCAGGTCCGAACTGGGTCGGTGGTGCGATTGGATGAAGCCGAGAGATTCGACGTTGTGGTAGCCAGGCCGACTAGAAAACATTGACGTCCAGCGAGATCACTTGATTACCTCTGAGGCATCGACGTGGCCGGGGCGCGCGCTAGCGCAGGCGTCCAGGTCGACTGTTTAGACCTCGACCCGAGTCTCTCCTACAGCGGTCCCGGTGTCGGTACGCTGGCAGGCGGATCGCAGCCGAGCGCGCTCCACCGCAACCGCACTCTGCTTGGTGCTCTTCTGCCCAGGTAGTCGGACGAGTTGACTGCTGATCAGGAAGGCGCAGGGCCAGCCGCTAATCCACTTGGCCTGACCGGCTATATGGCCGTCCCGGGCGGCCAGCCAGATGCCGCCGGTAGCCAGGTCCGACGGCTAGAAGAAGGCTATCGATGAAATCACGCCGGGGTGGCTCTGAGGCGCGCTTCTGGTCCAACTGGGGCGGGTAGCGGAGCTGAGCGCGACGGCGATAGGTAGCCTGTTTCTCATCGGCGGTGCGGGCCAAGGCGATCCCGAAGAGACCGAGCGTCTTGGGCAAGGTCTTGAGGAAGCTGGGATCAAGGAAGCCGCCGGCCTCCTGATCGAAGATTCCGTGGGCCCCATGGTCACGGACATCGTCGACGGGCTGGTGGAGGTTTACCCGACGGGTGGGGGAGAGGGGCGCCTTGGTCAGTTGCGAGTCCCACGCCCCGATGGCCGAGAATTGGTTGCCCAGTCCGGGGAAGGCGCGCCCCAAGAGCACCAACATTTTGTTCCAGGAGCCCACAACCTTGACTGGTTGCCCACTCAGTGCGGCTTCGAGGATGAACTTGGCCGGGATCTCGGGTTGGTAGATGGGAGGCACCGGCTGGGGATGGTGAGTCATGGTGGTTTGGCACCAATCGAACTGGGGAGTGTTGACCGCCGGGAGATGCACCATGCTCAGCCGGATCTGGCTACCCTCGTGGAGCAGTTCCGCTCGGACTGACTCGAAGTAGCCTCGGCAGGCGAACTTCGAAGCGCAATAGGCGGACTGGAGCGGAATCCCGACGAAGGCGAGGGCTGAACCGACGTTGACGATGCTGCCTCGATTCCTCGGTCGCATCAGGGATAAGGCGACGCCGGTACCCCATACCTGACCCAAGAAGGTCACCTCGACGGCACGTTGGAAGTCCTCAGGCTTGACTTCCCAGCTGGGGGCGAAAACAGTGGTCATGGCGTCGTTAACCCAGACGTCAATCGGCCCCATCTCCTTCTCAACCAGCGCCGCAGCAGCCTCCACTTGAGCGAACTGGGAGACGTCGGTCGGAATGATCGTGGCGCGTCCGCCGGCGGCCTCTACGTCGCTGGCTGCGCCTGCCAAACCGGCCGGGCCCCGTGCCAGCAGAGCGACATCAAATCCCCTGGCCGCGAAGGCAACGGCCGTCGCTCTTCCCACTCCCGCTGACGCGCCCGTGATCACAGCCACTTTTCGTTCGCTCAAATCTTCTCCTGTAGGTGAGCGCCGCCCCAAGGTGGGCTACCACGGAATCTTCTATTGCGGCGGGGGATTTGGCGCTCGGAGAACTCCGGAGCTCCGGGAAGTGCCTCGGCTCTCCCCGGGCTGGGTGTGAACTGCGATCGGGAGGGGCCACGCTCGGTCGGATCGGGAGCCTAGCAGCGGTTCAACTGTCTGGGTCGCGAGAACTCAACAGAGTCCGCAGCGCTCGCCCTGCCGCTGCCCGGACTCTGGGGACCGGATCATCCTGGAGCCTGACTACCACATCAAAGGCTTCTTCCAGTTGGTGCCGGGCGATGACCTTGACCGCCATCTCTCGGACCCGCCACGAGTCATCCGTCGTGGCCCTGATTAAGGCTGGGACAGCCCTTGCCTCCCAAGCGTACAGCAGGCCGCGCGCGGCCCAAACGCGCGGCCAATAGCCCGACTTCCCTCCTTGCCATCCAGCCAATATCTGCTCGGCCGCAGGCCCCGCCAAGGCCCTGACCAGCGCCTCGTCGAAGCTACTTCCCCGGAGCAGACCGATGCAGCCCGAGACGACAGTGGAGGTACCCTGCCGATGGCACTCCGCTACTACGCTCTTATGCGGTGTCGACCCCCATAAA
>JBAQYY010000015.1:0-5183 GCA_049790415.1 Candidatus Dormiibacterota bacterium
CACATAGACCGTCGGCGAAGCCCACGAGCGTACCGAGATAAGTCTCGAGGCGTACCGCGTCGTCGGGGATGTCTAGTCCATGGACGAGCAGTTCATGCAGAAGCGCTCGAACCTTCTCGTGGCCGGGACGACGCACGAGCTGCTGAACGATTTCGCGAAGCCGATCGGCGAGGAGGGTCATGGGTTCATCGGCAGAGCCGCACCTTCCGAATGGTCCGTGGCACGCCCTGATTGTCCGGCATGCAGCCTCACTTGGGCGCACTCAGCGATAGACCTTGGACTGAGGCTGGCCTCGAATCTACATGGGCAGGCGGTCGTGGTCTATCTGAGTCCCCTGGAGCTCCGACATCACTGGCGGCTATCCTCGGTGCCAGTCGCGCGATGGCTCGTGCAATATCAAGACCTACGTAGCGCCCCTCTCCGCGCTACCCAAGCCCGAATCCGGAACCTCTAGCTCCTTTCGAGCCTGGCACGGCGGCAAATCTCAGCGACATCCAACGCGACCTAAGCGTCGGCGTAGCTGCCGACTGCGCCCCTTACCGATCATCACACCCGCCCCAACCTCGCGCTTGCGGCGGCTCGCTAGGGGCGAGTCTCCGCAAGACTCAGGGTCCCACGACCGGGCGGCGACCTGGGATCTGAGGGAGGACAGGCCGGCGGCAGACTCGAGATCCAGGGCGAGGGCAGGGGCAACCAGAGACGGGCTCCCGGCCCGGGCCCGGGTCTCTGCGTCTAGTTGTGGAAGAAGGTGGTGATGTAGCTGCTTGCCTTGGCCTTCTCGGACTTCTCCCCGAGAGCCCAGCAGCCGCCGCCGCCCAGGCAGGAGACCCGGCTCAGGAGGAGTTTGGCGACTCCTTTGGCCAGGACCCAGCGCGACCCGCTCCAGGACTCGACAAGGCCCTTGGTCCCGCTCTGGCCGACGATCCAGCAGCTCTTCTGGGTCGGGCAGCTGACCCCACTCAGGAAGGCGCCGGAGGGGCCCTTCTCGGGAACCAGCCGCCAGCTGCCCTGGCTCAGCTTCTCCATGAGCGGCTGGGCCGGGTCGATGGTGTGCTGGTGGCGGTAGAGCTGGCCCAGGCCGCCCACCGCCCAGCAGGTGGCGGCGGAGGGGCAGCTCAGCGCGGCCAGCTGGTTCTGGGTCTGGGTCCGCAGGCTGGGGCTCGGGACCACCGTCCAGCTGCCCCCGCTGGAGGACTCGATCAGGGGCTGCCCGGTGACCTGGCTGGAGACGTCGTTGTAGTCCTGGTCGCCCACCGCCCAGCAGGAGTCGGCGCTGGAGCAGCTGACCGCGTCGAGGGTGTCTTCTTGGCTGGTATTCCCCGCCTGCTGGCTGGGGACGATCGACCAGGTGCTGCCGTTGAACTGCTCGACCAGGGGGAGATCGGCGCCCGTGCCCACCGCCCAGCAGTCCGAGCTGCTGACGCAGGTGACCGCGGACAGTGATGCCTGCCAGAAGAGCAGGCTTCCCCCGCTCGGTCCGGCGACGGTGGTCCAGTCGGCCCCGTTGTAGTGCTCCAGGAGCGGGATGTCGCCGCCGTCAAAGTACTCCCCGACCGCCCAGCAGTCGGTGGTCGAGGGACAGGCGATCCCAGACAGCGAGTCCTGGTCGTAGCCGGAGACAGAGTCGGCGATGCTGGGACTGCTCTCGACCGCCCACCGCGTCCCCGAGTAGGCCTCGATCAGGGAGAGTTTGTTGGATCCCTGGTAGCGCACCCCGACGGCCCAGCAGTGGGAGGCATCCGCGCAGCTGATCGCGGCGGGCGCGTCGTTGCTGCTCGTGGGAGCGGCCGCCTGCTTCCAGGCCGAGTCGGCGGCCAGCGTCACCAGCTGAGCCGACTGGGGCTGCGATCCCAGAGCTGGCCCCGCCCCACACCCGGCCAAGAGGCCACTCCCGAGCAGCAGAGCGAGGACGGTGCCTCCCAGCCAAGCCGACCGCCTGGGCAATCGCTGGGGGACTCTCATGGCGACGCGAGTATCGGTGGTGGGCCCGGCAACGTCAACCCAACGAGCCCGCTGTGTTGTAGCTCAGCGAATCTGACCGGTCCTAACAGCTCAGCGATTCTGTCCGGCCCTAGCGGCCCAGCGATTCTGGCCGGCTCTGAAGGACAAGATCGTTTGAACTCAGCTGATCAGAGGCGGGTGCGGCTGCTGAAGGGGGAGCCGTCTCCCGGACCTGAACGCACCCCCTGGTCCGGACACTCCGAACTCGAGACGGGAAGGCGTTGCGAGATGGGCCCAGGGTCAGCCCCCGAGCTCAGCCGTCGCCGGTATCCGCAGCCAGGGAGGATCGCCGAGCAATTGGGCCAGACGGCGGTCCAAGGTGATCAGCTGGGTTTTCTGGCGCCGAGCCAGGGCCACGTACACCATGTCGTAGATGGGGTGGTTGTCATGGCGACGAGAGAGCTCGTAGGCCAGCTCCAGATCGACTGGCGAGTCGGCGGGGCGCACCGGTAGGCTCAAGAGCCGCCTTTCTGACTGATCGGCCTCGGCCCCGCTCCAGCGCTGGCGGCGCACCCCGGTCAGCAGGGCATTGCTAACCTCGAGCCAGAGGAGGCTCGGTGCGAGCAGGAGGTCACCGGCCTCCGCCAGCCGGGATAGCTCCTCCTGAGCTGGCGATGTCAGGTCCCGCCGGGGCGCCACCCAGTCGACCACCAGGCTGGCATCCACCACCGGC
Organism: Candidatus Dormiibacterota bacterium; assembly: GCA_049790415.1. Taxonomy (GTDB): domain Bacteria; phylum Chloroflexota; class Dormibacteria; order Aeolococcales; family Bog-877; genus Bog-877. Next base: position 2,675 of record JBAQYY010000015.1, read on the forward strand.
AAGGGATCAGGACCCCCGGGCCCGGTCCTCCAGGACCAGGTCTGCCGCCGAGGGCAGGCTCTTAGCTCGGGTTGCCTCGAGCGCGGTCCGTGCCTCTCCCGCCCAATCGGCAAGGGAGCGGGGCGAAGGGCGCCGTCTTCCAGCGGCGACCGCCTCCAGCACCGATCTCGAGATCAGGTGCTGCCGACCCCGGCGTCGCGAGGTCAGCTCGCCTCCCCATACCCAGCGCCGCACAGTCTCCTGGCTGCGACCGACCAGGCGCGCCGCCTCTTTCACCGTAACCACCTCTGCCTCCGCTTTCATCTCTCTAATCTACACTATCCAAACGGCTTGTTGTAGTGATCCGGGAGACAGCCACACCCCGGGCCCGGCACCCGAAGCTAACCCCCATGCAGTTCCAAGGCTGTGTGGCGGGCGATGGCGTCGAAGTCGCGGTCCTGTTGGAGCACGGGCAGCTCCTCCCTGATGGCCACGGCGGCGATCAGACAGTCGATCAGGCGGCGCACCGTCTCACCCTGCTGCTGGCAGCGCCGGTAGATCAGAGCTGCCGCCTCGTAGTCCTCCGGGCGGCAGTGGCGCATGCCAGCCCGGAGGAGGAGCTGGCGCAGCTGGACCAGGTGTTGGGGATCCCGAGCTCCCGCCAGCACCTCCATCAGGACGGGGTCGCAGATGGCGATGTCGGCTTCGAGCAACCGGTCCACCTCCTCACAGACATAGGAACCGGTACCGCGCAGGAACTCCACCCAGGCGGAGCTGTCGATGAGGATCGGGCTCAGTTGAGTCGGCTCTCCCGCATCTCGGCCAGATCTCCCTCCCACCCCGATCCCCGGAGCCGGCGCGCCTCCTCGACGGAGAGCTCAGCCGCCAGCTGGCGGAGAGCGAAGTTGACCGCGGCGCGCTTGCTGGGCAGCTGGTAGCGCTTCATCACGGTGGCGCAGGCCGGCTCGTCCAGGTCAAGATTGGTGCGTGCCATACACATACGTTACACCAAGTCCGCTGATTCATCTGCGCTGGGGCGTTGCCGCCAAAAGGGGGACGCTCAGCGCCCTGGGTCGGGGTCGGTATCAGGCCAAGATGGGCACCGGAGCGACCTGCTCCAGCTTCTCCAGCAGGGTCACCGACCCGATCTCCGTGAAGATGGCCCGAGCCTCCCTGGCCGCCTCCTTTGAGCCCTCCCCGTCCGGGCCCAGCAGCGAGACTCGGTCGAGCAGGCAGAGACCGAGGTCCAGGGGCAGCTCCATCTCCCGCCAGGCCGAGATCGCCTTCTGATACGCGGCCAAGGCCGCCTCCCCATCCGGGCCCAGGGCCAGGAGACCGGCGGAGACGGTGAGGGCGCAGGCGTTGGCCCAGCGGCCCCGGAACGATCCCAGCTTCCGCTCGACCTCCAGGGCCCCTTCCCGATCCCGCATCCAGAGGGCGGCTCGGGCCTGGATGGAGAGGGCGTGCAGGCTGTTCATCCCAGCCGCCTCCTCAGAAACCAGGTCCCGCGCCTCCCGCTGGGCCAGCTCCAGCTCGCCCTGGGTCAGAGCGACCATGGCCCGGGCCTTGACGTAGGTCAGGCGACCGGACTGGTAGAGCATCTCCCCCATCTGCGGTGCCATCTCCTCCAGTTGGCGCCGGGCCTGGCCCGGATCTTGGCGCAGGGCCAGGAGGATAGCCTGGCAGCAACCGCGGAAGGCGTGCTCGGAGTCCCGAAGCTGTCGACCCTCCAGGCCCTGCAGGATGCGGTCCGCGGTTGACCACTCGGCGACGTAGATGGCCTGCTCGGCGGCATTGAGCAGGCTGATCACCTCCAGGGAGCGACGCCCACCTCGACGGGCCAGATCGGCACAGCGCAGAGACAGCTTGACCGCCTCCTTGGGATCGTCGGCGATGGTGCAGATGGTGAGCAGCTGGACGGCCTTGGCCTGGTCCAGGGGCCCGGCCGAGCTGTCGGCAAAGTTGGCCGCCGCCCGGGCGATGAGGAGGGCCTCGGCGTGCCGGCCCAGGCTGAACACCGCGAACACCCGCTGGTCCAGGGCCTGGAGCAGGAGGCTCTCGTCCTCCAGGGAGCCGGCCAACTCCAGGCACCGCTCCGACCAAAGAAGCCCGGCCTGAGGGTCTCCCGAGAGGTCGTAAGCCGAGGCCAGCTCGACCGCCAGCTGGGCCCGGGCACGGGCATCTCCCCCTTCGCCCAGAGCCTGGAATGACTCCTCGGCTCTCCGGATCGCCTCCGGGTAGCGGTCCAGCCCGGTCAGCTGAAGGGTGATGCGGGCGGTGGTCAGGGCCTGGGCCACCTGGTCTCCTTGGGCGGCGTGAAAGGCCAGCGCCGCCTCGTAGTGACGGACTGCCACATCCGGCTGACTGGCCTCGCCGGCGGCATCGCCGGCCAGGTCGTGCAGGAGGGCCTGGGGCCTGCCCTCCTGAGCCACCTCCAGGGCATGCTCGAAGAAGGTCAGCGCCTGCTCCGGCGAGCCCAGGGCCAGAGCCCGCTGGCCGGCCAGCTGGAGCTGCTCCTGGGCCCGGGCGG
>JBAQYY010000016.1:0-34272 GCA_049790415.1 Candidatus Dormiibacterota bacterium
AGCTGGAGCTGCTCCTGGGCCCGGGCTGCGATCTGCTCCGCCTCCGGCGCCGACGGCGCCGCCCGGTAGGCCTCCAGGTAATGGTTGGCCACCACCCCGGCCAGCTCCTCCTCGCCGGTCGACTGGAAGTAGCCGGCTCCGGCCAGGTGCTTGCTGACCCGGTCGCGGCGGGCGATCGTGCCGTAGGCGACCTCCCGGATCAGTCCCTGGACGAATCCGAACTGTCCCCGCTGCGGTGAGCGGGGGTCGGAATCGACCGAGAGAAGCTCCTTCTTGACCAGCTCCTGGAGCTGGCCCTGCAGGGAGACGAGATCACTGCCGCTGACCGCAGCCAGGGCCTCCGGGGAGAAGGTCTTGCCCAGGACGGCGGCATCCTGGAGCAAAGACCGCTGGGAGGGGGGCAGAGCGTCCAGGCGGGACTGGATCAGCGCATGCAAAGACTGGGGGATCTCCAGGTCGGCGAGCCCCCCGACCACCTCGTAGGCGCCGTCCCGCTCGACCAGCACTCCCCGGTCCACCAGCATCCGGACCGTCTCCACCGCATAGAGCGGCACCCCCTCCGCCTGCTGCCGCAGCCGCTCCAGGAGCGAGGCAGGCAGTCCCTGGACCAGACCATGGAGGAGCTCCTCCATGGCTCGATCTGAGAGGGGGTCGAGATGGAGCGAGACGAAGCTGCGCTGGTGGGCTCCCCAGGTGGGCCGGCGCTCCATCAGTTCGGGGCGGGAGAGGGTGAGGATGAGGATGGGGAGGGAGCGCAGCCACTCCGGGATCGACTCCACGAAGTCGATCAGGCCTTGGTCAGCCCACTGCAGGTCCTCGATGACCAGGACGGTGGTGCCCCGATCAGCGATCCGCTCGAAGAGGGTGCGCCAGGCCGAGAAGAGCTCCTCGGGTCCTCCCGGAGGAGCTTCGTCCAGCCCCAGCAGGTGGGCCAGACGGGGCAGCACCCAGCTGACCTCCTGGGGAGCGGAGCAGAACTCCGCCACTGTCGCCTCCAGCTTGGGCAGGGCCACCGGCGGCTCCTCGGATTCGGCGATCCCGGCCCGCATCCGCACCATCTCGCCCAGGGCCCAGAAGGAGATGCCGTCCCCGTAGGCGGGGCATCGGCCCTGGTGCCAGTAGACGGTCTCGGCCACCCCATCGGCGTACTTCTGCAGCTCCCAGGCGAGCCGGCTCTTGCCGATCCCGGGTACCCCGGTGATCGAGACCAGCCGGGGGCGGCGTTCGCGGCCGGTGGCCTGAAGCAGCTCCTTCAGTAAGCGCAGCTCCTCGCCCCGGCCGGTAAAGGGCGGCTCAGGGCGCCCCTCTGACCCCAGGCCCCGGCGCTGGCCAACGACACGGAGCGCCCGCCAGGCCCGGAGCGGTTCCAACTTGCCCTTGAGCTGGAGCTCACCCAGGTCAGCGAAGGTGACCGCCGGGCTGGCGGCCTGACGGGTGGCCTCCCCTACCACCACCGATCCCGGCTCGGCCGCGGCCTGGAGCCGGGAGGCGGTGTTGACCAGGTCCCCAGCCACCATGCCCTGGCCAGATGCCCCCAGGTTCACCGCCGCCTCTCCAGTCAGGACCGCTGCCCGGGCCAGGAGACCGGAGACAGCCATCCGGGCTCCCAGGGCGGCCACCTGCTCGACCAGGTCCAAAGCCGCGCGGACTGCCCGCTCGGCATCGTCCTCATTGGCGACCGGGGCTCCCCAAACCGCCATCACCGCGTCACCGATGAACTTCTCGATGGTTCCGCCGTAGCTCTCGATGATCGAGCGGCAGCCGTCGAAGTAAGCGGAGAGCAGCTCCCGGACCTCCTCGGCGTCCCGCTGCTCAGAGAGGGTGGTGAACCCGACCAGGTCGGCGAACAGGACCGACACGACCCGGCGCTCGGTGGTGGGCAACTGGGCATCCGGCGTCGAGGACGGGGCCCGGACGGCGGGAGCCGACGAGCCCATCTGAGGATGGTCCGGGACGGCTGCGGCCCCGCAGGCGGCACAGAAGGCGTCGGCGGCCTCCAGGGCGGCACCGCAGTCGGCGCAACTCCTCCCCAGTTTTGTGCCGCACTTGAAGCAGAAGCGACCGTCCGGCTTGGCCGCAGCCCCACAGCTCGGGCAGATCAAGATCCGGCGCCGACGACAACCGATTCCACGATGGCCGAGAGAGTACCGCGCCAGGCACAAGATCCGTGGCAGGAAGTCGGCTCTGAGAGAGGCGGGCCGGGGGGGCACCGCTGTCGCCCGTCAGCTGATCTGGGAGCGAGCTTGTTCCCGTAAGCCGAGCGCCAGCCTGGGCTACTGCCCGACGCGGCCGTCGATGCGCTCTCTGAGGAGATCCGCGTGGCCACAGTGGCGGGCGTATTCCTCGATCATGTGGACCAGGATCTCGCGGAGCTGAAGGTTGGGGGAGTCAGAACTCTTCGCCACCAAGCCGAGGTCGTTGGCCTCCTCGACAAAGCGCTCCGCGTTGGCGACCTCGGACCGCCAGGCCAGCCAGGCCTCCTCCACTACCTCTTCCTCGGGCAGGGCCAGGCGCCACGGGTCCTCCCGGGAATCCTCGGTCCGGAAGAGAGGGGCTGCCTTCTCTCCCGCCATAACCGAGCGGAACCAGCTCCGCTCCACATCTGCCAGATGCCGGATCAGCCCGAGCAGGGACATGTCCGAGGGCGGAACCGACTTCATGGCCATCTGCTGAGGGGTCAGCCCGGCGCACTTCATCTCCAAAGTGAGGCGGTATGCGCGCAGGTACTCGATCAGGTTCGAGCGCTCGTCCGTGATCGCGGAGCCGGTGTCCCGGGGGTCGTCTTTGGGGTCCACCCACATGTCCGGATAGACGGTGGCCGCCGTCCATCTCTTGGGCGCCTCGTCCGGCCTCGGCTCTGGCATCCCCCTATTCTCCGCCAGCCAACGGTCCCGGTCCCACGGTCAGGTCCGCTCGATTGGCTACGGGTGGTACTCAAGGATGATGGGCGGAGCCGAGTCCGAGGCAGTGGGGCCGCTGACCCAGCAGCCGCTCGAGGTCGGGCAACTGATGGCGGCCAGCTGCTCTTTGCCGGGAACGCCGCCGAGCACACGGTAAGCGGCGCCGGCGAGGGACTCGGCCAGCGGTCGCGACAGCTGCTGATCTGCACCTACTGCCAGACACCCCAGCCCGGTTGCACAACTGACGCCAGTGAGGTCACCCTCTCCGTCCTTCTTGGGGAGGGAGTCCTGAAGGACCTTCCACCGCCCGCCGACCAGGTGAAGGATGAGCGGTGCTGTGTCGAACTTCCTGACCTCCGTTGACCCGACGGCGTAGCAGCTGGACTCTGTCTGGCAGCTGACCGAGAGGAGTTGACTCTGGTTCTTACCAGGATCAGGGCTCTGCACCACCTGCCAGGTGCTCCCGTTCCAGTGCTCGGTGAAGGTCCTAACCTCCTGCTTTTGGTTTTCCAGATTGGGGATGGTGGCCCCGACCGCCCAGCAGGACGATGAGCTTGGGCAGCTGACCGACTGGAGTATTCCCAGCCAGCCGCGCTCCGTCCCCGCCGTCTGGGTCAGGCTGAAGGCGCCGCCCCCCCAGTTCTCGATGAGGGCGCCCTTCTGCGTGGCTCCCACCATGAGACAGCTAGTGGAGGTGGGGCAGGCCACCCCGTACAGGACCGGCGAGTACACCCCAGCGGTGGTCTGGGCGGCGTCCGGGACGGTCGACCAGGCGCCCGCCTGGTACTCGTCCAGGAGCGTTTCAGTCTCGCCCAGCCCCCCTACCGCCCAGCAGAGGCTCGAAGAGGCACAGGCCACCGAGCTCAGCTCGGTCCCGCTGAGCCCCGCTGGGCTGGCCGGGGGAACGTCCCCACCGGCCCAGGCTCCTCCCTGGTACTGCTCGACGATGGGAGAGGTGTGGTCCACCCCGACGGCGAAGCAGAGGGACGCGCTCTGACAGCCGACGCCCAACAGGCTGGCCTGTCCCTCCGGCACCGCCGGGGTCAGAACCTTGGTCCAGGTCCCGTTCGCGGAGAGAAGCCGGGCCGCCAGCGCGGGCCGACTGGCCCCCTCCACCGGCACCGCCAGCAAAGTGCCCAAAAAGGCGGTCAGGAGCACCAGAAGTGGGACCGCCCGGGTGCGGCGGCCGGCGCTCGAGTTGGGGTGCGACAGCCCTCGCATGCTGCTGGATTCTCGCACCTACCCGGCCCGAAATGGGAATCGGCGGGGACATCCTCTCCGTGGCAGACGAAGAGGATCGCTCGCTCCTCTTCGCGGCTGAACTCTTTTCCGCCGCCGCCAACCAGGAGAGCAGCAAGGAGGAGTACCGGGGGGTGCTCCGCAGCCTGCTCCGTCATCTGGAAAGTGAGGGAGTCTCGCTTTGCTCGCAGCTGACCTGGCCTCACCTCTACTCCTACCAGGCAGCCGTCTCCCGCCTCGCTCCCTCAACCCGCCACCACCGCCTGCTCCTCGTCCGCCAGTTCCTTCGCTTCCTAGAGGGTTGCGGCTGGACCGGGCCGGGAATGTGGCGGGCGATCCGAATCCAGCCCCTGCCGCCGCATCAGCCGGGACCCGCTCTCTCCCTGGATGACCAGCTGAGTCTGATTGCTGCGGCTCCCAACCTGCGGACCCGCCTGCTCGTCTCGCTGATGCTGGCAACCGGGGCTCGGCCGGGGGAGCTGCTCGCCTGTGATCTCTCCTCGGTGCAGGATGGCCAGCTCCAGCTCCGAGGCAAGACCGGGGCGCGCTGGGTCCCCCTTCCGCCGTCTTTGCACCAGGAGCTGGAGGACGTGATCCTTGGGCGCTACGCCGAGGGGACGGGAGCTCCCCTCTTTCGCTCCCGCCAGGGTCGGCTCAGTCGGCGCCGGTTCCGAGAACTGCTCGACGAGTGCTCCCTGCGAGCGGGCCTCGGAAAGGTCTCGCCGCATCAGCTCCGCCATGCTGCCTGCGCCCGCTGGTTGCGCGCCGGAGTGCCCCTCCTGCTGGTATCCAAGGCGCTCGGCCACGCCCGCCCCTCGACTACCCTGGACCACTATGCCTCGGTGATCTCGCAGGATCTGGAGAGAGGTCTCTCCCTCGACCCCCTGGGCCCGACGCTGGCCCAGCGTCGGGCCCAACCTCGACCCATCCTTGAGTTAGCTGATGTATGATTTGATGTATATGTTTCGGACCAATATCTATCTCGACGAGTCACAGACGGCGGCCCTGGACGAGCTCGCCGGGCGCCAGGCCATCTCCCGCGCGGAGCTGGTGCGGCGGATGATCGACCAGGGCTTGGGGACCCCGGTACCGGACCTCGACGCCGACCTCCGCGCCATCTCGGAGTCATTTGCCGCCTTGGGAGAGGGGCAGGAACCCTGGAGCCGGCAGGGAGATGCCCGCGAGCGCCACCTGGGCCGGCTGCGCGCCCAGTGATCCTGGTCGATAGTGACGTCCTCATCTCCCACCTCCGGGGAGTGGGCGCGGCCCGGGACTGGTTGCTGAACGCTCGCCGCGACCGGGGAAGGCTCGCTGCCAGCGTCGTCAGCGTGGTGGAGGTCGGCGGAGGAATGCACTCGGGAGAACGCGCCGAGGTGACGCGGCTTCTTGCCAGCCTGCAGATCTGGCCCGTTGATGAGCGGGTCGCCTGGTCCGCCGCCGAGCTGATGCGAGCCCACCGCGCCGCTCATTCCGGGATTGGTCTCGGCGATTACCTGGTAGCCGCCACCGCCCTGGTGGGGGGGATGGAGCTGGCCACTCTCAACGTCCGCCACTTTCCCATGTTCCAGGGACTCCGGCCACCCTTCTGATCAGCGCGGTGCCCGAGCTCCTGTTGGCACCGGCACCGCCTCCAAATACAATCCGACCAGTGTTAGACTAGTCTGATGGAGATAGGGGCGTACCAGGCGAAGACGCATCTCTCGCAGCTACTCGACGACGTCGCCCAGGGAAAGCGCTTCACCATCACCAAGCACGGTGTTCCCGTGGCTGTGCTTGCCCCCTTCGGCTCAGACCCCTCGCCGCAGTCGACAGCGCGGGCGGTAGAGGAGCTGACTCGCTTCCGGGCGGGAATCACGCTCGGGGATCTGACGCTCCGGGAACTGATCCAAGAGGGTCGTCGCTGAGCTTTGTACTGGACGCCTCAGTCACGCTCGCCTGGTGCTTCGAGGACCAGACGACCCCTCTTTCGCAAGCAGCCCTCGAGCGCCTGGTCGAGGAGCACGCCCTCGTCCCCGAGCTCTGGTCTATGGAGGTGGCCAACGTCCTGGTCCTGGCTGAGCGCCGAGGCCGGCTCCGCTCCCGGCAGTCAGCGCAGTTCGCCCGCTTCCTCGATCGACTGCCCATCACCGTCGAAGAGCTGGGCCGAGAAGCCGTCTTCGGGACCGTCCTGAGGCTCGCCGAAAGCACAGGTGTGACCGTCTACGACGCCACCTACCTGGCGCTCGCCCAGAGGGCGGGCGTGGCTCTGGCGACCACCGATGGCCCGCTGCGGCAGGCGGCGAAGTTGGCGAGGGTACAGCTGCTCGCGCCCGCCTAAGGTGGCTGGCCATCGGGCCGTTCTGTGAGAGTCCGGCGCTCCTGGTGTTTCTGTCAATGCGGCTGCGCCTACTGGCCCGGGTCGTGGTCGCCCGGGGTGACGATCCTCCTTCTTTGAGGATCCCTCCCCAGGTCCGATCTTTCGGACAGGGCAGGTCCTGGGAGTCGCGCTCCAGCTGACTCCCAACCTTGCGCCCCGCGCCTACTGCCGGTGCGGCTGTAGTGCTTCCCCCACCGAGGCCAGCACTCCTTCCACTGCCTTGAGGTACGTCTCCTGCGATTTGGCCGCCGCCTCACCACGAGCTGCTGTGTCAGCGCTGCGGCGCAGGGCGGCGCTCAGGGCGTCGGCGAGGCCCAGCCATTGCCCGTCAGCCCAGGCCAGCCACTCGCGAACCGCCTCGTCGACGGCCGATACGGTGGCATAGCGCAGACGACCGGCCAGACGATCCGCCGACTCCTCGGCCTCCTGACGGTGGGCCCGCTCGCGCCAACTTCGCCCCACCGTGCCTGGCAGCGTCCGGCGAACACCGCGCAGGCCCACCGCCAAAGCCCCCGGTTCGTCGCTGGTCGTGATCCGCACGGTGGGCAAGCGAGCGGGGTCTGCCAGGCGGGGAGCGTCGGGCAACTTGATCTGGTAGATAGCGCCCACGTCTTCCAGGAATTCTTCCAGCACGCTCTGCAGCCGCGCCGCCTGGTCCAGCAGCGCCTGGCGCAAGGGCTCGCGCACGACGCTCTCCAGGACAAGCCCGCTGTGGTACGCGGTCGCCTCCAACTCCTGGGACCAATCGCCGACATCGGAGAGGGCGAGCAGACGCTGGCGGAGATCGGAGCGGATCAGGTCGACCTGGGGCTCCACCGCGCGCCCGATCAGATCAGCGGCGTGGGCAGTGATCAGTGCCCGACCGTCCTTCCCCACTCTTGCCAGGCGGCCCTGGGCCGCCACCATCCGCGCCGAGCGGTCTCGGGCCTCACTGGCCGGAGCCGCCAGGGCCGCCTGCTCCAGCGCCAGGGCGGTTCGGGCCAGCTCCAGCGCCGAGCGGCCGGTTCGGGCGGCGCTCTCCCAGGCGATGCTGGACCGCGACCGATCCAGCTCTGCCCGGAGCCACTCCCGGAGCGCCGCCACCCCCTCGTCAGCGCCAGATTCCAGTTCTCTGCGGGCCGAGGTGGCAAAGATAGTGGGGGCCGGAGTGCCCAGGATGCGGGTCACTCCCAGACGGACATACTCCATCGCCTCCGCTCTTTCCGCGGTCGAGATGACGTCGACCTTGTTGAGGCAGATCACCAACCGGGCTGCCCGCTCAGCCACCTCTCGGAACCATTGGGACTCGGAGAGTGATAGCGGCGATTCGGCACTCAGGACGGCCACCGCCACGTCGATCCGGGGCAGAAAGGCATGGGCGGCATCGGTATTGTGCTGGTGCACGCTGCCTGTCCCCGGCGTGTCGACCACCACCACGCCATCACGCAGCAGCGGCGACGGATACTCCACCCAGGCCTCCTCGACCTTGAGCCGGTTGCCCGGATTGGACTTCTCGGTCACGTAGTCGGTCAGTGTCTCCACCGGCATCCGCTCGGTGCCGGACGCCAGCCGTACCACGGCGCAGGGCTCGGGCCCGTAGCGAATCAGGGTCGGTTGCGAGGTCAGGGGCAGCACTCCCACCGGCATCAGGCGGGCCCCCAAGAGGGCATTGATGAGCGAGCTCTTGCCCCGCTTGAAGTCGCCCACCACGGCCACGTATACGGTGGCGTTGGCCAGCTTCCGGGCCGCCTCCTCGACCACCTGCTGGCTGCCCGGCGGCAGCAGCTCCAGCCGGCTCAGATCGGCCAGCCGGAGGGCCAGGTTGCGGGAGTCTCCGGGGGCCTGATCCCTGTCCAGCGCCGCCTCAGCGGTCAAGTCCTTCATCGCCGGAGCGGACTTGCGTCCCGCTCCGTGCGGGACAGTGGCGCTCGCTTGGCGGTACGCGAGCGGCATGCCGATGGTGCGGCTGGTGAGTTCACTGTCATCCCCTGACCGTCGACGAAATGGTCAGAGGCCATCAGCTAAGGCTGCGGTTTCGGCACTCGTACCGCGGCGGGCCCCATCGCCGTGCCCTCAGCCTATCACGCGTTTGGCTACACCTGACAGTGCTGCGGCAACAAGTGGGCTGTCCCCGGTCAGCTCCTCCTAGGAGACCACTCTCGGCTGACCCGGCCAGACCTGGAACCACAATCGACACCGCGACTTCTTGGCCGCCGACCTTAGTTAGGGAGCGGCGGTGCGGTCGGCCTCGCTTGATGGATCACGCAGCGCCGAGTCCTCGGTCCGGGGAGCGCGTCCCCATCCCCCCAGGCGGCGGTAGATGTCCTCTCCATAACTGGTGGGCACTGGCTCGGCTTCCAGGAGGCGAAAGGTGCGCCGTCCATCATCCCGGCGCTCGGCACGGAGAAAAAGCGCCGAGTCAAGGTGCTGCTGGTAAATGCCATCCGCGAACTCGAAGAGATGGGTGACGAACAAGATCCTGATGCCAGCCTCCAGGAGGGCGTGGACGATCTGACCAGCAATCTCTGAACCCTCTCGCTCGTTGGTAGCGGCGAAGGACTCGTTGAAGAGCACCATATAGCCGGGCGCCAGCTGGTCGGCGATCTCACTCATGCGGCTCAACTCTTCGTCCAGACGCCCACTTCGCATGCTGGCATCCTCCTCCCGGATGAAGTGGGTGAAGAGACCCTCGAAGACACTTGCCTGGTAGGAGTCGGCGGCCACGAACATGCCCGATTGCATCATCAACTGGGCCAGTCCCACGCTTCGCAGGAAGGTGGACTTGCCGCCGGAGTTGGCCCCCGTGATCATCACCAGCGACTTGCCATCGGCCCCTACATCGTTGCCAACCACCTCTCCTTTTTTTCGCAAGCGCAGACAGATGTCGTAGAGGTTTTTCGCCGTCAGCGCCAGGGGAGTCGAGGGCAGCGCTACGGGCGTGCAGACCGGCGCCCCGCTCTCGGTGAGGTGCTGGCGCAGGTTGAGGCAGCTCACGTAGAAGCCCAGCTCGGCGCGCAAAAGGGTGAAGAAGCTGAGGATGTGATCGGTCGACTGGGCGAGCGCGTTGGCCACCAGCGTGGTCCCCCGGTCGGTCAGTTCGGAGAGAGCGCGCAGGCCCGCCTCGTCGCGGTCCGAGACCTCGAAAGACAAACTGGAGCGACTTTCCAGGCCCAGCCACTCCCGCCAGCTCTGCTTGGTGAGTCCGGGCGTGCGCAGCACCAGCCCCTCGCCCTTGTTACCCGGGCCGAGCTGTGCACTGATCACCATGCCATCCTTCAGTTTGAGGCGCTGGAGGTGGGTGTCGACGGTCTGAAAGTACTGGTCGTCGAGCTCGCGCCTGAGCATTGCGAAGAAAGTGGCGAAGCCCGGCGAGCGAAACTCGTCGCCCTGCTGGTCGGCGATCTGACGCAGGCGCCGCAAATGGCCCACGAACAACTGGAGAGCATCGATGGACCGGCGCAGCACGCCGGAGGGGGACTTCCGGAAGGGCGCCCAGATGCTGTGTTCGCCGACAACTGCAGCGACGGCGAGGGCGTACATCTCAGCGACGGCGTCGGCGTGACGAACCGAGTCGTCCAGGATCTCCTGGCGATACTGGATGGCGGCCGGATCGCAGAGGCTGGACAGGACGGCCCGCCTCGAGACTTCGAAGAGGAACTTGTCGCCCCGAGCCATCGCCTCGAAGAGAGCGGTCAGGTCGAAGTCCTGGGTCAGTTGCCATTCATTCCCGCGACCAGGACCTCCCAGGTCGAAGTCCCGGTCGCGGTACATCAGATGGGCCTTCATGGTGACAGGCGCGCCTTCAAACGCTGGTAGGTGAGGCCATACTGCTCGGCGATCGCCACCGCGTAGGCGCGGCCGTCAGCTGGCCTCCTGACCACCTTGTACGTTCGCTCCACCGAACTGCCGGGGACCATGGTGCTGACCATGCTGACCACCGCCGGAGCCTGCGAAGCCAGCTCATCGACGAAAGTCACGTAGACGCAGATCAGGTCGAGCTCAGTGGCCTTCTCGACCACCTTCTGACCGAGGAACCGAGCATCGTTCAGGGTGGTCGAGGTGAAGATCTCGTTGAGGATGAGCAGGCTGTCTGAGGTGGCCCGACGGAAGACTTCGGTGAGCCTCACCAGATCGTCTTCCAGTTTCCCGCTCAGGTCAGCCAGGACCTCTTCTCTCTCGAAGTGGGTGAAAACCTGGTCGAAGACGGCTAGTTGAGCTGCCCTCCCGGGAACCGGATAGCCCAGACTGGCCAGATGGTGGAGCTGGCCCACTGTGCGAGCGAAGGTGGTCTTGCCGCCCTGGTTCGGTCCCGAGACGAGGAAGATGCGCTCGCTGCCGCTTAGTTCGAAATCGTTGCCAACGACGGTCGACTTTTCGGGGACGAGCTTCGCCGCCAGGGCCAGGTCGAAGGTGTCCTGGGCAAAAATCCCTTGCCCGGGACGCCTGATCTGCGGATAGCAGAACCCCAGTCCGGCCACTTTGAGAGGTTCGATATAGCCTAGGTACGCCAGGTAAAACTGGACCTCGCGGTCGAATTCTTTGAGCGTCTGATCGAGGTAGTCGCGGTGTTGGTCGCAGTAGGCGGTGAGTTCCGCGAAGACATCACTGAAGAGCCGGGCCACCAGGTCGAGGATGTTGGCCTCGACGCCATTCATGTCTTTACTGTCGGCGAACGTGATGCGATAGTCCTGCCCCTGGCGCTGCTTGAAGCGGTCGAAGGTGCGCAGCACCTCGGCGCTGTAGTCCGCTTCCTGGTCGAACCTTCGCACTCTCACCCGCAGGCCCCTGATATGAACCAGATAGATCAGCTCGGACAAGCGTTTCTGCAGCCTCTTGGTCTCGGCTACCAATTCGGTGAAGCGGGGACTCTCCAGGTAGGTCGACAGGTATTCCCGGAACCCCTGCAGTCCGCGCGACGCCAGCTTGGTCTGGCCCAGCGCCTGCGCGAAGGTGCCGACCGCTTCACAGTAAATACCAGCAGCGTCGAGGAACCAGCGCTGCTGCTGGTAGGGGTGGCGCAGCTTGTCCGCCAGGGTCAGCTGCTCGCGCATCCGGTGCATGGCCTGGGCGAATGCACTGACGCAGTCGGCGACCGGTGCCGTCTCCAAGTCACGGAGAACCTGCTGCCGGTAGTGGACGGTGTCGGTGTCCTTGAGACGTTCGTAAAAGATGGGCTTTAGGTCATACTCATCGTAACCGGCGGTGATCGCCTCGATGACCTGATCCAGATTGAGGTCAGGGAAATAGTCAGGCTCAGAGGCACGCTCCAACCCGGCCCGCTCGCCAACATCCTCAAACAGGATGCTGCCAAACGGCCTCTGCTGGGTCACCACGTCGAGCGCCCTGCGGGCTCGAGTCCGGTGGCCGACTCACACCGGCAGAACTCCCCTGCCGCTTCGCTCACGGGCCGCTCCTAGTGCTGCCGGGGCCATTCACAGGAGCTATCAGCCAAGGGGCGGTTTAGGGCGAACTCCATCGCCTTTTCCCAGTCTACTGCTCCGGTGCGATCACCCTCAGTGGACCAGCAGAACCAGCACGAATACAGCTACCAGATAGAGCAGATATAGGCTGACATGCCCGGACTGCAGCCGGCCGGCAGCAACCGAGAGACGGCGTGCGAAGACCACGGTGGGCCGATAGAGGTAGGCCTCGACGGGCTCGACCACCCGACGCACGTAGCGAACCGAATGAGCGAAGAAGGGCGCCTGGTGATAGTCGCGCTCGATCGCCCGCTGGTCGCGAAAAACTCCCCCGAAGGTCGAACGGAAGAGATTGGTGAACCCGGTCGCCGTGTACTGCATCGAGGCCAGGTACTCGCTGCCGGCGCCGACCCAGACTTCGCTCTCACGCCGCTCCCGCCGGCCCAGCAGGCGGAGGGCGCCCGCGGTCAGGGCGATGATGCAGACCAGGCTCAAGAAGATGTACGTGGGCGAGATGAAGGCGTAGCTGAAGCTAGTGGGCACGATCACCATGCCGTTGTTGTGGAGGATCTGACTGAGGAACGTCCCGCCCACCTCGATCGGCAGGGCGAACTGGGCCGGATGGAGAGAGAACGGGGGCAGCAGCGCATTGAGCAGCCCGGGCACATGGGTGGCACCCTCGGTTGAGGCGACCGCCCCGCCGATGCCAATCGGGGGGATTAGCGCGGTAATCACGGCCACCCCGGCGGTGACCAGCATGCCCAAGCGCATGGTCAAGGGGACCTCCACCGCGTTGGCCGCCCGCTTGCTCCGGGGCGCTCCCAGAAAGGCGCCACCGAAGACGCGCAGGTAAGCGGTCGCTGCCAGAGCGAAGGTCAGGGTCAGCAGCATTCCCGCCGCGGCCATGTACACCCTCGCCTCGGGCGTGTCGAGAACCCGGGCTCGGATCAGCATCTGCAGTCCCAGCCACTCGGTCTGGAACCCGTTCAGGGGCGGGATCCCGGCCAGGCCCATGGCCCCGATGAAGAAGAGCATGGTCGTCCAGCGCATCCGCCGGGCCAGGCCACCGAGGCGATCCATGTCGAGCCGGTGGGCACCGACGTCGACGCAACCGGCGCCCATGAACAGCGTGCTCTTTAGCAGGGCGTGGTAGAGAGCGTGGAGGATCACCACCACCAGCGCCGCCGCCGCCAGGAGGCGATGGTGGCTGCTGGAGAACACCAGCGCCACCCCCAGCATGGCGATCATGAAGCCCAGGTTCTCGACGGTGCTGTAGGCGAGCATCCGCTTCAGGTTGGGCACCAACAGGGAGAAGAGGACTCCGTAGGCGGCGGTCACCACCCCCAGACCCAGAGTCAGGTATCCCCACCAGCCCGCGGGGGCGGGGAGCAGGGTGATGACCGAGAGCACCAGCCCGTAGATACCGATCGAGACGATGATCCCCGACAGCGCCGCCGACACATTGGCGGGCGCGGCGGGATGGGCCTCGGGCAGCCATCCCTGGAGGGGAACCAACCCCGCCTTGACGCCGAAACCAAAAAGGAAGAGCACGAATGCGGCCGAGGCGAGGGCCCCTGTGGCGACTGGGTGTTGGGACAATGTGGTGAACGACACCCCGGACCTCAGGGCCCCCACGGCAATGAAGCCAACCGCCATGGCAACGAACCCGAGCTTGCTCAGCGCCAGCATCAGGAACGCCGCCTGGGGTCGCCCAGGACGGCCGAATTCCAAGGTGACCAGGATGTAGGTCGATATCACCATCACCTCCCAGGCGATGAGGAAGGTGAAGGCGTTGGCGGCGGCCAGCACCAGCAATATCGATGCCAGGCTCAGGTTGAGCAGGCTGTGCAGGCTGGCCTGCACCTGGCGGCCGCCCACATGGGGCGCGTAGCCCGCCGTGTAGAGGGAGATTCCGGTGCCCACCACTCCGCTCAGCAAAAGGAAGGAGCCCGCCAGCGGTGTTGCCCGGAAGGCCAGTCCCCCGATCGGAGTGGTGATCGGCAGGCTCAGGCTGGCCTGCGACCCTCCCAGCCAGAGGGCGGCAGTGACGACCGCCAGCAGGCCGGCGACGATGGCTGCCGCTGCTGAGACGTCCGCCAGTGCGCGCCAGCGCAGGACTCCCAGTCCAAGCAATCCGGCCAGGGTATAGCAGGCCACCGCCGCCGCCAGCAGTTCAAGCCCCACCGGCTACCTCCTGATCCGCGCGATACCTCTCGGAAGCGCGCCCGAGAGCGAGCAGCAGCCCGTGCAGGATGGCCTGCGGAGTGGGGGGACATCCGGGCACGTAGGCGTCTACCCGCAGCAGCCGGTCCAGGGGCCCAACCGTCGTCGGGCCACCGGCGAAGCTGCCGCAGCTGATCGCACAAGCCCCGGCCGCGACCACCAATTTGGGCGCCGGCATGGCGGCGAAGGTCGCCATCAGGGACGCCTCCATGTTGGTGGTGACCACTCCGGTGACCAGCAGGACATCCGCATGGCGGGGAGTCGGGGTGAAGAAGAGGCCGAGGCGTTGCAGATCGGCGTAGGGAGCGCTCAGCATCTGCAGCTCCGACTCGCAGCCATTACAGGAGCCGGCGTCGATGTGGCGAATGTGGAGCGAGTGGCGAAATAGGCGCTGCCCCGCCCGCTGGACGGCGCTGGCCGCCGCCGAAAGCGATACCGGGGCCACCTCATGTCCCGGACCCCACCTGAGAGTGGTTCGCAGCTGGTCCCGACTGCGAACGGCCACCCTGGGGTCGTCGACCGAGGCGAATGCTCGGGGAAACTTACGGGTGCACCGCCCGCAGAGAACGCAGGCGCCGGCATCGAAACGCAGCTCGCCGGCCTCTGGGCTGCCGCTGACCTCGATAGCCGAGGTGGGGCAGAGCGAAGCGGCGGCCAGGGCCTGCTCCGGGCTGAGTTCCCGCCAGAGCAGCTGCACCGCCGAGGGGGCGCCCTCTTCCCCGGCAACGTCGGCATCGGGGAAGCGGGTCGTCCGAATGCCGCTGCCCAATCCCTTGCTGATCCAGCGACTCATCGGTCGAACTCCGCGACCGAGATGGAGAAGCTGGCCTCGATGACCGGATAGTCAGTCAGGTTGTTGCCGCTCCCGCAGGCATGGGCGAAGGGATGCCAGTTGACAATGGCCGGGGGCCGAGCCCGCCAGCGCTGGATCCGGCCCTCCTGGTCGAGGTCTACCCAGTGCAGGGCTTCGCCCCCCGGGGCTTCGGCCCAACCGAGGGCCGAGCCCGCCTGCCAAGCGGGCGGTTCGGTATCGGGATCCTCGGGCGGCCAGCCGGCCAGGAGTTGGGTCATGATGCCCAGTGACTGGGACAGCTCGGCAGCATGCACCTGGAAGCGCGCCTCGGCATCGCCATCGCCGACGGTGGGCACTTCGAAGGTGACCGCCGCATAGGCAGCGTAGGGGTGGTCGCGACGCACGTCACGATTGATTCCAGACGCCCGGCCCACCGGCCCAACCAGGCGGTGCTCGGCGGCGTAATCGGGCAGCAGGATCGCCGTGGTGTCGAGCCGGTCGACAAAGGTGGAGGTCTGCTCCAGTAGTTTTTTCAGGCTGTCCGCCCGGTTGGTCCAGTCGCCCAGTCGGCCCCTCAGCTGATCGCGATCAGCCGCACTGAGAGCGACTTCCACGCCGCCCAGGCGCAGGACGCCGCGCAGATAGCGATGGCCGGTGAGCTGACCAGCCGTGCGGAGAACCTCCTCCTTGAGCATGCCGTACTGAGCGGCCGCCACCAGCAGCCCGGTCGCCTCGGCCAGCCGGCCGATGGTTCCGCAGTGGTTGTAGAGGCGCTCCAGCTCTGCCAGCAATGTCCTGGTGTACTCGGCACTGAGTCCCACTCCCGCGCCGACGGCCCGCTCGGCGGCGCGGGTGAAGGCCAGGGCGTTGGCGAACGAGGAGGTGCCGGCCAGTCGCTCCGCCAGCTGGATCACCCGATCTGCGGGCTGGCCCTGGGCGATGCGCTCGACAGCCCGGTATTTGAACCCCAAGCGAAGGTCCACCTCGACAATGTCCTCACCGCCGGAGGAGAAGAGGAACTCGGCTGACTCTTGCGGACCGCTGCGGACCGGCCCCAGGGGCAGCTGGAACACCCCCTGGCCGGTGACGTGGGGCCAGGCCGAGGCATGAGGTGGGTGCGGCAGGGGACCCTCGTCCGCTCGCCGGGTGCGCATCGGATGGTGATCCTCGGGCCACTGATGGAGCCGCAGCGGGCTCAGCACCGGATGGCCCACCGGCTCCAGCCCGTGCATCTCGAAGATGTCGCGCTCGTACCAGCTGGCCGCGTGAAGCTCGGGAGTCAGGGCGGGGAAGGCCGCCCCCTCCACCCGGGTGGACACCAGCAACCAGCCCGGGTCGTCCTCCAACTGCAACACGGCGGTCAGAGTGGCCGGGGCACTGTCGCTGGTGGTGGCGAAGAAGTCGGAGAGGGTCGCCCGCTTGGCCAGCGCCGTGACCCGATCGCGAAAGTCGCTCGCGGGGCAGTCAGCACGAGCCTCGCCCCCAGCGGTCCACTCCACCTCGAGGCCGACCTCCTGGGCCAGACGACCGATCGGGCCCGTCATCGGTTCACCACCTGAGTGGCCCCGATCAGCAGGGCGTGCAGGGGGCCCGGCACCCAGAGCCCAAGCAACAGCAAAGCAGCCAAGAGGGTGAAGCCGGGCGCGAGGACTCCCAGGCTCAGCTCGGACCGCGCCTGGGTCTCTGAGGGGGAGCCGTCACCAAATGTCATCCGGCTGAAGGGCGCGACCAGGGCGATAAAGCCCACCGCCAGAAGCGCGGCGATGACTGCCCCGGCCCCCCAGTTGGGCTGGCCCAGCGCGCCCCGAACGATGGTGAACTCGGAGATGAAGAGACCGAAAGGAGGTGCTCCGGCGATGGCCAGCGCGCCCACGATCACCAGCACGGCGGTAGCGGGCGCCACCCGGATGGCGCCGCGCACCTCGGCGATGGTGGTCGTGCGAAAGCGCAGCAAAAGATTACCGGAATTGAAGAACATCAGCGACTTGGCCAGGCTGTGGGTGAACATCTGCAGCAGCGCCCCGAGCACGGCCAGCGGCGCGCCGATGCCGAAACCAGCCGCGATCAGGCCCATCTGTTCCACCGAGGAGTAGGCGAGCAGGCGCTTGAAGTTACGCTGCGAAATAAGGAAGACCACGCCCACGGTCATTGACAGCAGGCCGAATCCGAGCAGGGCGGCGTGGAGCTCCCCGCCGTGGGCACCGGCCGAAGGCGTGGCCAGGGACAGCACCCGAATGATGGCCAACATGGCGCAATTCAACTCCGCCCCGGAGAGCATGGCGCACACCGGAGCCGGCGCCTGGCTGTGCGCGTCGGGCAGCCAGGTGTGCATGGGTGCCAACCCAGCCTTGGTACCGAAACCGACCAGGACCAGCATGAAACCAAGTCCTGCCAGAGCGGGGGACAGGTGGGAGCCGGCGGCACCCAGGACCGGGATGGAGAAGTTGTAAGCCGACCCCAGAGCCGCGATGCCCGAGGCGTAGAGGAGCAGGAAGCCCAGGAGCGCGATCAGCTCTCCGGCCACCGCCAGGATGAGGAACTTCCAGGCCGCCTCCAGCGGCTCACGGGAGCCGTAGAAGTCGACCAGTGGGGCCGAAGCGAAGGTGGTCGCGGTCACCGCCGTCCAGAGCAAGGCCAGGTTTCCCGAGACGGTGGCCAGCACCATGGTCAAGGTGAAGAGGTGAAAGAGCGAGAAGTACTTGCGCAGTTCGCCCGGTCGCAGGACGTGTCCTTGCTCGGAGGAGCGAAAGTAGGCGACCGAGTAGGCTCCGGCCAGAGTGGAGACGAACATCACCACCAGCAGGAGCACCGCGTTGAGGTCGTCCAGGTAGAGCCAGTCGCCGAGCGCCCGGATCGGACCGCCGCTGAGCACCCGGGCAATCAGCGTCAGAGCCAGAGCGAAGGTGACCAGAGAACTGGGCAGCACCAGCCCGTAGCGGAACCGATCCCGCCTCGCTACCAGGCTGGTGATCGCGGCCAGCAGTGGCACTGCCAATAGAGCGAGCAAGAGGGCGGTGCTGATCATCCCCGCAACCTGGTGAGCTCCGAGGTGTCCGTGCTGGAGACCTCCTGGTGCATCCGGGCCACCAGGAAACCCATGACCAGCACGGCGATCAGCACGTCCATGACGATGGCGAACTCGATCAAGAGGCTGAGGCTGGGAGCCAGCACCAGCCCGACCAGGAGCAGCCCGTTCTCCGCCGCCAGGAGGCCGGCGACCTGGAGGATGGCGTCGCGGCGGGCGGTGGTGGTGAAGAGGCCCAGGAGCAGGACTGCCAGGGCGATGCCCAGCACCGACTCCGGCAGGAGCTGGTGGACGTAAGGGATCCGGGTGGCGGCGATGAAGCCGGTCAGGGTCAACCCCGCCCCGATCAGCAAGGCCGTCGGGAAGCGCACGAAATAGGCGGTTTCGCGCCGTCCCTCGAGGGCAAAGGCGGTGCGCCGTCGCAGGATCTGGGGAACGGCGATCCCCTTGACCGCGATCGTCAGTAGACCGAAGAGCAGCAGCTCGATCAGGTGCGAGTCGGCGAAGAGAGCGATGGCCAGCCCGCCCAGCAGCCACGACTGAACCGCGTAGGCAGACACCGCAGCGCGCAACTGGCGGGTCACGATGAAGGCGAAGGTGACCAGCAGGATCAGGGCGCCCAGGATCACTTCAGCCAGCATCGGGCGAGCCCCCGGGCGAGCACCGAGCCAGCACCATCAGCGGCCCACCGTGTAGAGGACCAGCCCCAGGAAGGCGAGCACGAAGCTGCCGCCCAGGTACTCGGGAACGCGCAGGATTCGGATCTTGGCCAGCGCCGATTCGATGCCCACCAGGAGCACGGCCGCGCCCAGCATCTTGGCGGCCAAGGTGGCGATGGCGATCGCCAAGGCGGGGACGGTGACCGCGTCGGCCAGCCCCAGGGGGAGGACCAGGACGTTGAGCCAAACGATGAGCAGTACGAAGAGTTTCATGAACCCGCCCCACTCCATCAGAGCCTGGTCGGGGCCAGAGAACTCGAAGAGCCGGGAGGACTCAATCATGGACAGCTCTTGGGAGCTGTTGGGGTTGTCGATCGGCAGTCGGCCGGCCTCGGCCAGAACCACCATCAAGAACGCCGCCGCCACCAGGGCGTGGCTGGGCACGATGTGAGACGCGCTGGTGAAAAGCGTGTCGTTGACCACAAACGGCACCGTGCCGCCCGAGATGAAGCCGACGGCAAAGAAAACCACGATGAAGGTCGGTTCCGCCAGCGAAGAGACAAACCGTGAACGACTGGCGCCCAAGCCGCCGTAGGGGCTGCCACTGTCCATGGCCGCCAGGTTGGTGAAGAAACCGCCGATCCCAATGACGAATCCGCTGCCCACCATGTCCGCCATCAGCGCCCAGCTGAGGGGCAAGGCGGTCAGCACCGGGATGAGCATGGCGAAGGCGACAGGAGTGGCGAAAACCACGTAGGGGGCAATCCGGAAGAGGAAGGAGGCGTTGGGGGTGGCCGTGCGCTCTTTGCCCAGCAACTTGCGCAGGTCGTAGTAGGGCTGCAGCGGTGACGGTCCTCGCCGCGACTGCACCTTTGCCTTGAGGTTCTCGATCACACCTTTGAGCAGCGGTGACAGCGCGAGAACCGTGAGGATGGCGATGAACTGTCCGATGACGTCGGCTAACATCCCGTCCCTGGCGCAGCCGGTTGCCGGATGCTCATGGCATCTCCCGGTGGGCTGACAGGGCGCGGAGCCATTCCGTACCCAGGCAGCGACTTCTATCGTAGAAGCCATCAGCCGAGCCGATCTCGGCGATTCCAGGAGCGGGCCTCATCGCACCGGGAGCGATGGTACCAACACGGCCGTGGCCAAGGCGGTGGCGGCGGCTTCGCTGGCTCCGGTGAGCCGGCGGCGAGCAGGGCGACATCGTCCGGGCACCCGCGCCGCTCCGGTCGCTGACCACCGAGGATGAGCGGGTGCAATACCTGGCGATCGCGGCGGTCGGTCTGGCTGCGGGGGCGATAAATGCTGCCGCCGGATCAGGCTCGCTACTTACCTTCCCTGTGCTGTTGGGCCTCGGCTATTCGCCGCTGGTGGCCAATGTTTCCAACAGCGTCGGCCTGACCTTCGGCAACCTGAGTGCTTCGTTTGGGTACCGCCGGGAGCTGGAAGGTCAGCGTAGCCGCCTACTGCGGCTCGCCCCCTTCTCGCTGGTTGGAGGTGCGGTGGGGGCGGTGCTGCTGCTGGCCCTGCCCCACCAGGTCTTCCGCGTGGTGGTGCCCGGTCTGGTGATCTTGGCCGTCGTGCTGCTCTTGCTCCAGCCGCGCCTGGCCAAGGTACGCAGCTCACGGGAGGCGAACGGGGGCGACTCTGGCCCGGTCGGACGCGGCCCTGGCCTGCCGGCTGCGGTTCTGGGCACGGCCGTCTACGGCGGCTACTTCGGGGCCGCTCAGGGAGTCATCCTGATCGCCGCCCTGGGGGTCTTCCTCGACGACACCCTGCAGCGGCTCAACGGTCTGAAGAACATCCTCACCTCGATGGCCAACGGGGCCGCTGCCGTGGTCTTCATCTTCCGTGCCCCGGTCGCCTGGGACGCCGCGCTGGTCCTGGCCGGGGCAAGCATCGTGGGAGGGCAGTTGGGCGCCGGCGTCGGCCGCCGCCTCCCCCCAACCGTCCTGAGATGGGTCGTCATCGTGGGCGGTGCGGCTGCCGCGATCAAGCTGCTGGTCTAGTCCTCAGCAATCCCTGAGGGCGTCGCCGTCGGGCTCGGGGTTTCCGTGGTCGTCGGGCAGGGGTCGGTCGCCGCCGGGACAAGCTTGCGATCCGGCTAGATCCGCTCGGCGACGCTCTGTCCCTGGACGAAGAAGAAGAGGTAGTCGGGCCCTCCGGCCTTGGTGTCCGTCCCACTCATGTTGAAACCCCCGAAGGGGTGAACCCCCATGTAGGCACCGGTGCTGCGTCGATTGATGTACAGGTTGCCCACGTGAAACCGCGCTTTGGCTTGGGCAATCCGCCCCGGGTCGCGGCTGAAGTAAGAGCCCGAGAGCCCGTAGTCGGTTCCATTGGCTATGGCTAGGCCCTGCTCAGCGTCCTTGGCCCTGATCACCGCCAGTACCGGCCCGAAGATCTCCTCCTGGGCTATGCGGGCCTCGGGTGCCACCCCGGCGAAGATGGTCGGCTCGATGAAGTGGCCGTCCCCCGGTCCGTGCCCTCCTCCCAATAGCAGCTCGCCCTCGCCCCGACCGATCTGGAGGTAGTCGAGGATCTTCTCCTCGGCGGCGCCATCGATCACCGGACCCACGGTTACCTCGGGATCGATGGGATCGCCCATGCGGAGGTGCTTGGCCTGCTCGAGCACCCGCCCGACCACCTCGTCATAGACCCCGTCCACCAGCACCGCCCGGGAGCCGGCCGAGCACTTCTGCCCCTGGAAGCCGAAGGCGCTGGCGGTGATCGCCTCGGCCGCCCATTCGAGATCAGCCGTCTCGTCGACTACCACCGCGTTTTTGCCCCCCATCTCGAGCTGTACCCGCTTCAGCCAGCGCTGTCCCGGATGAACCTTGGAGGCCCGCTCATGGATGCGCACCCCGACCTCGCGGGATCCGGTGAAGGCGACGAAGCGGATCTTGGGGTGGTCGACCAGGGCCTCCCCGATCACCGACCCCTTTCCCGTGAGCAGATTGATCACGCCGGGGGGCAGACCCAGTTCGAAGAAGATCCCGACTAGCCAGGCCGCCGTCGTGCTGGAGGTCTCGGCGGGTTTGAGAATCACGCAGTTCCCGGCCACCACCGCGGCCGTCATCATCCCGGTGGCCAGCGCCAGCGGGAAGTTCCAGGGCGAGATCACCACCCCCACGCCCAGAGGCAGGTAACGGAACTCGGTCAGTTCGCCGGGCCAGGGAGCCATCCGGTCCCGCTGACCCAGCTCCAGCGCCTGGCGGGCGTACCACTCCATCAGATCGACCACCTCGGAAACCTCACCGTCCGCCTCGGCCCAGGCCTTGCCCACCTCGTAGACCATGAGTGCCGCCAGCTCGCCCCGCCTCTGGCGGACGACCTGGGCGGCGCGGAGCAGGAGGTTGACGCGCTCCTCAACGGGGGTGCGCGACCACGCGGGAAATGCCTTCCAGCCCGCCTCGACCGCGCGCTCGACGTCCTCCTTGCGGCCGGCCGCGTGACGGCCGATGACCTGCTCGGGGTGGGCCGGGTTGTAGGAGTCGACGCGCTCCGGCGTCTCCACCCGCTCGCCACCGATCACCAGGGGATAGTCACGTCCGAGTTGGTCGCGGACACCTGCTAGGGCCTGCTCGAAGCGATGGCGGTTGCCAGGCACGGAGAAATCCAAGGTGGGCTCGTTGCGAAAGGGCGCCAGGGGCATCGGTCAAACCTCCTCGTGAATCAGTAATACGGGTGAGCCGCCCTTCAGCACGTGAAAAGACGGCTAGCGGCGCACCAGGTTGCGGGCCAGGAAGAGCACGTTGGCCGGACGCTCCGCCAGGCGCCTCATGAAGAAGGGATACCAGTGGGTGCCGTAGCAGGTGGCCACCAGCACGGTGAAGCCTCGCTGCAATAAATCGCGCTGCAGTTGCGGTCGGATGCCGTAGAGCATCTGGAACTCGAAGCGATCCCGATCGACCTTTTGTTGTGCCGTGTATTCGATGGCGTACTCGATCATCCGCTCATCGTGGGTGGCGATCGCCGTGTAGCCGCTCCCGCTCAACGCCAGCTCCATCATCCGGCGGTAGTTGGCGTCGACCTCGGCCTTGTCGGTGAATGCCACCTCGCGGCTTTCCAGGTAGGCCCCCTTGACCAGGCGCAAGTTGGGTTCCAGGGGAAGCAATGACTCCAGGTCGCCCAGCGACCGCCGCAGACACGACTGCAGCACGGCGCCGACATTGTCGAAACCTCTGGCACAGAGCTGGCGGTAGACCTTGAGCGTGGCCTCGACATGGCTGGAGTCCTCCATGTCGATGCGCATGGTCATGCCCAACTCAGCGGACAGCGTCAGCAGCTTGGCCAGGTTGCTCTCGGCCAGTTCCTCGCTGATGTCGAGTCCCATCAAGGTCAGCTTGATGGCCACGTTGCAGCGCAACTTCTCACTGACCAGTCGACGAATCAGCTCCTCGTACTCGGCCACCGCCCGGTCGGCGTCGGCCGCGTTGGAGACGGCTTCACCGAGCAGGGTGGCGTTGCACTTGAAGCCCTGCTCATTGAGGATCCGGATCGCCGCCACGCACTGGTCCAGGGTCTCGCCGGACACGAATCGGGAGGCCCCCAGGCGCATGCCATAGCGTCGCATGAATGCCTTGGTGGCTCGGTTCTGGGCGGCCGCGAGGATGGTCGCCCGGGCCACCCCGTTCAAAGACGGCAAGCGCTCAGCCGACCTCTGGCGGGAGCGGTGGCAGAGCGGGCTGGTGGATCCGCGGCATTGCCTTGGCTTTCATCTCGCCTCAGAAATGCTCCAGCAGCCAAGCATGGATGAGCGGAACCTGGTCGACCAGGAGGGTCAGATGGCCGGCGTCGGGGAGGTAGTGCCAGTCCGCCTCAGGCAGCTTGGCGGCCAGCCAGTGACCATGTTGGGACGGGACCATGAGGTCATGCCGGCCCTGCCACAGTTGCAGTGGCACTGCGATATCTGCCAGATCGAAGCCCCAGGGCTTGACGAAGGCCAGGTCATCGTCGATCCAGCCGTCGGCACCCGCCGAGACAGCCTCGGCCACGATCGAAACGAACCAGCTGCCCAGATGCTCGCGAATCGCCGCCTGGTCGGGCGCCGACAGGACCGACTCCATCGCTTCGATCAACCCTTCAACCGAGGTGGGCATCGCCTGGGCGGCGGCTTCGTGGAGAGGGCGAGTGGCTGCCTCGCCCTGGAGGACCGCCTCGAACTCCTCGATATTGCCCTCGCCCATCCCCGCCAGGAAGTCCAATCCCTCCGAGTCGTAGGGCGCCGGAGAGGCGATCGCGGCAGCTGCCACCAGGCGGTCACCCAGGAGTGCGGCACAACCCAGCGCGTGTGGTCCCCCGCCCGAGTATCCCCAGGTGGCCAGCCGGGAGATCTCCAACTGGTCGGCGAGCGCGGAAACGTCGGCCGCGGCGGCACCGACGGTACGGCCCGGCGCCCGCGTCGACGCCCCATATCCGGGGCGCGAGTAGCCGATCAGGCGGATTCCCTTCTGCTCGGCGTCGGCCAGCCAACCCGAGAAGAGCTGCCGGGCGCCGGGAGTGCCGTGGTGTACCAGCACGGCCGGGCCAGCAACCTCTCCGGTGTCGACCACATCCAGTCTTCGCCCGTCCGGGGTCTCGACCTGCCGCTCGCGGACCTGCATGAGCGCCCTCCTCCCTTGATCGGCCCAAATGCCGGGGCCTACGGCCCCATGGGCAGGCTATCAGTGTCCGGCCAGATCAGATCTGCCACTGCCTGCCCTGCTGCGAGTCGGTCCGCCTTGGCTCATCTGAGTTCAAAACGATCTCGTTCCCCATGGCCGGACAGAATCGCTGAAGTGTTCGGAGCGGTCAGAATCCCTGAACTACGACACGTCACCCTGACGGGTGATTGACAAGTTGCGGGCGACAACATATGCTGCCGCGTGGCCGAGCAGGCGCCGCCTCGGGGCGGCCACGAGTCAAGGGTGGGCTGGTGCGCCGAAAGGCACCCAGAGTGATTTCGGCGGGTCGGGCCAGACTCCCCCAGCGACGTTAGACGGCCTCCGATTAAGGGCGGAGGGAGGAGTTGCAGCAGGAGGTTCTGTCGGGAGCATTCGACTGCTGTCGGCGACGGTGGTAATTGGCCCGTGCGGGTCCGGCGGTGAATTAGCGACAGCGATTGCGGTAGTGGAAAGTTAGGAGAGGAAGAGTATGGAAAGTCCATCACCGATTCGGGGTCCCCGGGGGGGTGCCCTACGCATGACGCTACTAGGAGTGACCGCGCTGGCCGCGGTGCTGCTCAGTGCGGGTGGTGCCGTCAGCGCGGCGAGCAGGCCAGCCAAGGCGGTGCAGACATCTGCGAAGAAACTCACGACATCCTCGTTCAATCGCAACTTCTCGGCGATGTCGGGCCTCAAGTCGCTGGTCAAGGAAGGACATGGCGGCATCACCGCAATCCTTCCGGACACGGTCAGTTCGGCTCGTTACACCGAGTTTGACGCGCCCTTCTTGACCACAGCCCTGCAGACGACGGGACTGTCCTCGTCACAGATCACCGTCGAAAACGCCGATGGCAGCGACGCGACCGAGCTCAGCGATGCCCAGGCTGCGGTTACCGGCGGCGCCAAGGTGATCATCATGGATCCCCTCGACTCCGGCGTCGGGGCGGCCATCGAAAGCTACGCCAAGAGCCACGGTGTCGATGTCGTTGACTACGACCGGCTGACCCTGGGCGGTAGCCGCGAGTACTACGTGAGCTTCAACAACGTCAAGGTCGGAACCCTGATCGGTAAAGGTTTTGTCGCCTGCGTGGCAGCCTGGCATGTCAAGAAGCCCGAAGTAGTGGTTATGCACGGTGCCGTAACCGACAACAACGCCACTCTCTTTGCTCAGGGCTACAACGCAGTGCTCAAGCCCTACTTCAACTCCGGCAAGTACGTCGACGTCACCAATACCGCCGGCACCTGGGATCCGCCCACCGCCCTGACCGAGTTCCAGCAGGCCTACACGGCCCACTCCAACATCAACTCGGCGGTGATCCCCAACGACGAGACCGGTGCTCCGATCATCACCTACCTGCAGACACTGCACATCAAGGCCAAGACCTTCCCGACGACCGGGCAGGATGCAACTCTGGTCGGACTGCAGAACGTGCTCAGCGGCTACCAGTGCGGCACCGTCTACAAGCCGATCTACGAAGAGGCACAAGCGGCCGTCGCGCTGGCCGTCTACCTGCGCGCGGGCAAGACCCCGCCGTCCTCGTTGGTCAACTCGACCACTGAGGACACCCAAGCCGACGTGGCGGTACCCTCGGTTCTCCTGGCTCCCGAGTGGGTGACCAGCAAGAACATGAAGTCCACCGTCATCGCCGACGACTTCGTTCCCGCCTTCCAGCTCTGCGCGGGCAGCTACACCAAGGCCTGCAAGGCCGCTGGAATCAAGCCCTAACTCTCGCTATCTAGACTTTCTACCGTGTCGCCTTCCACGACGGGCCCAAACCGGGCGCCTGGTGGGGGCGGGGACATCGGGTCCCCGCCTTCGCCGGGCGATGGCCAGCCCCTGCTGGAGCTGCGCGGGATTTGCAAGAACTTCGGACCGGTCCAGGCGCTGGTCGACATCGACCTGGCTCTGCCCACCGGCCAGGTAACCGCCCTAGTCGGAGACAACGGCGCCGGTAAGACGGCCATGATCAAGACCATCTCAGGTATCTGGCCCCCCGACGGCGGGCAGATCGTCTGGACCGGCCGAGTGGTGCACATGCACAGCCCCAAGGAAGCGACTGGCCTGGGCATAACCACCGTCTACCAGGACCTTGCCCTCTGCGACAACCTGGACATCGTGCAGAACATGTTCCTGGGCCACGAGCCGCTTCGTTTCGGCGCCCTTGATGAGATAACCATGGAGTTGAACGCGCGGAAGACCCTGGACTCCCTGGCGGTGACCACCGTGCGCTCGATCCGCCAGCCGGTGGCCTCTCTCTCCGGCGGTCAGCGCCAGACGGTAGCGGTGGCCCGAGCCGTCATGGCTCAATCCAAGCTGGTCATCCTTGACGAGCCCACCGCCGCGCTGGGGGTGGCCCAGACGGCGATGGTCCTGGGCCTGGTCAAGCGCCTGGCCGAGCAGGGAGTCACCGTCCTCATGGTCTCGCACAACCTCAACGACGTCTTCGAGGTGGCCGACCGCCTGGCCATCCTTCACCTGGGCCATCTGGTGGCGACCGGCCCCGCTTCCGACTTCGACCGCCAGCTGGCGGTGGAGTACATGACCACCGGCCGCGCCCAGCGCCCCAACGGCGCCGTCAGAGCGTCGGCGTGACCACCACCAGCGAGGGGCCCACGGCGGGACAGGAGGAGAACGCCCGGGCCGGCTCCGTGGAAGCTGCCGACCAAGAACGTCTAACAGAAGCTGCGGCGCAGGAAGCGGCCCTCGCCGTCGATCCTTCGCTGGTAGCCAACTCGATCGGCGAATACATGAGGGCCTGGTGGAAGCGGGTTCGTGGTGGGGACACCGGGGTTCTGCCGATCGTGGTCGGTCTGGTGGCGATCGTCGTCATCTTCCAGGTCCAGAACTCACTCTTCCTGTCCTCCGGCAACATCACCAACCTCCTGGTCCAGGCCTCGGTCTTCGTTCTCTTCGGCATGGCCGAGGTCTTCGTGCTGCTTCTCGGCGAGATCGACCTCTCGGTGGGCTACGTAGCCGGAGTCGGAGCTGTGGTGGTGGCGCTCCTGGTCGGCCCGGTAGGCCTGCCCTGGATCGTCGCGGTCCTGGCTGGGCTGGCCATTACGACGGCGGTCGGAGCCCTTCAGGGCACCCTGGTCACCAGGCTGCATCTGCCCTCCTTCGTGGTGACGCTTTCCGGCTTGCTCTTCTTCGAAGGAGCCATGATCTGGATGGTCAACACCTTCAGCCCCACGACTGGAGGCGTGATCACCGTCACCAACCCGGTGATCGCCGATCTGGTCAACGGCAACATGACCGCCATCGAAGGTTGGATCACCTTGCTGATCGTCTTCGTGGTCTACGCCGCCATCACGGTGCGTCGGGAGTCGCGCCGCCGCCGCCAGGGCCTGACCGCACCGCCCGCGCAATTGACCTTGATCAGGCTGGCCATGGTCCTGGTGGCCGGTGTGCTCCTGGTCCTGATCTTCAACTCCACCCGCGGCCCCGGGGCTGGGTTCAGTGGGCTGCCGCCGGTGATCCCGGGAATCCTGGTGGTCCTGGTCGCATTCACCTTCCTGCTCAGTTCCACCCGCTTCGGGCGTTACGTCTACGCCATCGGCGGCAACGCTGAGGCCGCCCGGCGCGCGGGCGTCAACCTGGCCCTGACCAGAACGGCCGCCTTCGCCCTCTCCGGCTTCACCGCCGGCCTGGCCGGCATCGTCTATGAGTCGCGCCTGGAGTCGATCTCCACCGACATCGATGGCGGCACCTATGTCCTGTATGCGGTGGCAGCAGCTGTCATCGGCGGAGCCAGCCTCTTCGGCGGCCGCGGCAAGCCGGTGCACGCCCTCCTCGGCGGTGTGGTCATCGCCGCCATCTACAACGGCATGGGCCTGCTCGGTCTGGCTGCCGCCATCCAGTACATGGTCACCGCCCTGGTGCTGCTGGCCGCACTCACGGTGGACCGCGTGGCGCGCCGGGGACGGGCCTTCAGAAGTGCCGACGGCTAATTCCCGGCTGAGCCCCAAAGACCATGGCCCGAACTGAGCGCGGCGCTACTCAGGAAGCCGTCCGCCGGCACAACCTGGCCACTCTGCTCGGCCACCTGCATCGACACGGACCCACGTCCCGGGCCCAACTGACCCGCCTGCTGGGCTTGAACCGGGCCACCATCGGAACCCTGGTGGACGAGCTCGCCAGCCGACGGCTGGCTACCGAAGATGCCGAGCCCGAGCGCGGTGCCCAAGGACGCCCGTCCAAGGTTGTTAGCGCGCGTGTCGACTCCTTCCTGGTGGTGGCCGTGGAGATCGGGGTCGATGCCATCACCCTGGCCCTGGTCAGCCTGGGCGGAGCGGTGATTGCCCGCGACCGCTGTCTCCTCGCCAACGATCCCGACCGCTCCTTCGAAAGGGTCGTTGGCAAGATTGCCGAGCTGACCGAGGCCCTCCTCCTTCGCTCCAAGGGAACGTTCAGCACCGTCGCCATGGGCGTGGCCGTCCCCGGCGCCGTTCGCCCCCGCGAAGGATTGGTCCACTTCGCGCCCAACCTGGGTTGGCGCAACCTCGCGCTGGCCGACCGGCTCCACGAGGCTCTGGGCTGTGGCATGGAGGTACTGGTCGGTAACGACGCCAACTTGGGCGCCATCGCCGAGCACGCGCGGGGCATCGCCGGCGGAGTCAATGACCTCGTTTATCTCCACGCAGAGGCGGGAGTGGGCGGCGGCATCATCACCGGTGGACAAATGCTGGAGGGCTCGACGGGCTACGGCGGTGAGGTGGGGCACATGCAGGTCAACCCGGACGGATCCGACTGTCACTGCGGAGCCCGGGGCTGCTGGGAGACAGAAGTCGGAGAGGACGCGCTGGTTCGCCGTGCCGGCCTTCAACCAGGGGGTCGCTCGCCAGCCGAGGAGGTACTCCGCCGGGCTCGGGCGGGAGACCCGCACTGCCGCGAGGCGGTCGAAGCCACGGCCCGCTGGATCTGCGTCGGACTGATCGACCTGGTCAACAGCCTGAACCCGGAGATGCTCATCTTGGGCGGCATGTTCGAGGAACTCCTCGACCTGGCCCGACCGACCATCGACCGGGGACTGCAGGAAGGTATCTACGACGCCGAGAACCAGCACGTGGAACTGGTCAAGCCCCGCTTCGGTCGCGACGCGGTGTTGATGGGGGCGGCCGAGTTGGCTCTCCAGGTCATCCTCAACGACCCCGCCTCGATGCCATTGCGCGACAGCAATGAGCCGCCCCTGACCCTGCCACTGTCACTTTCCGCCGACGGAGTCACCCGGAGCCGTCCAGACGTCCTGCCCTCGCTGGCCCGGCGCTAGCCCTAAAACGCCCCGCCTAGGTCGCCGACCCGACCTCGGCAGACATACGGCCACCGGCTACCACGGACCTGATCGCGTCGGCGAGTGCCAGCGCCGAGTCGGGATCCAGCTCGAGGGCGACCCGGGCCCCCGGCCCCAGGACCGGGTTGAGAAAGTCCAGGTTGAGGGTGTGGTCGGCGGGCGCGTGGACGGGGTGGTCGAAATAGACGCTGGCGTCCGTCACCGTGAACCAGCCCTGAGCGCCCTTGCCACTGCCTCGGAGGCTGAGCTTCTCGGTCTGGTAGGTGCACACGTCAGTTGGCTCCCGTGCCGAGATTGCGACCATAGAACTCCCAGATTTCCTCCCAACCCTCCTTGGCAGCCTCGGGCCGGTAGCTGGGCCGATCAACGGCAAAGAAGGAATGCCCGGCCCCGGGATAGCTGTGAAACTCGAAGTCGGCACCCTGCTTGCTGAGGATTCCCTCCAGCTCGGCCACCTCGTCCGGTGAGGGGTGCTGGTCCTCAGCCCCGAAGAGTCCCAGGACCGGGCAGGAGAGCTGCGGTGCAAGGTGGCCCAGGGGGGTGACCTTGAGAGGCATCCCCGCCGGCGGTTCGCCCACGATGAAGGCTCCGTAGCAGACCACTGCGGCATCGAGGGGCAGGCTGCAGGCGGCGAGGAATGACTGCCTTCCCCCGGAGCAGTAACCGATGACTCCGACCTTGCCATTGCTGGTGGGTAGAGACCGGAGATAGTTGGCGGCTCCCTCTACGTCTCCCACCAGCCGCTCGTCGGGTACTCCTCCCTTGGCCCGAACCGCCGCCGCCGCATCGTCAGGACTGGCTCCCGGCGCATCCCTCGAGTACAGATTGGGACAGATCGCCAGGTATCCATGAGCGGCCAGAGCCCTGGTTACCTCCTTGCTCCAGCTGTCATATCCGGGCATGTGATGGATGACCACCACCCCACCAGTCTTGTCCTGGTCCAGGGGTATCGCCTGGTAGGCCTCGATCTGTTCGCCGCCGTGGCCGGCGATGTGGACCGTTTCCGCCTTGATGTCATCGCGCATGGTGGTACCTCCAGGCAGACCTTGGTTGGTGAGTGGGCATGGTCCCGCCTCGTGACGGAACCCTCCGATTGTGTCAGTTCAACGCCTCGGTCCTCCAGCTGAGGCGGAGCGTCGGCTCGATATGGCAACCTAGCCCTACCCATGAGCCAGCCCGAAGCCGCCCGATCGCCGTCGACGGTTGACCTCAGCACGATAACGATCGGTGTCATTGGCACCGGCGCTATGGCCGAGGCCATGATCGCCGGTCTCCTGCGCCAGGGATTGGTTAGCAGCGCCCAGATCGTCGGCAGCCACCCTCGGTCGGACCGCGCCCGGGAGCTGGAAGCTCGATTTGGCGTCTCGGTCGTGGCCGACAACGCTGAGGTGGCTCGCGGCGCTGACATTGTGCTGGTGGCGGTCAAGCCCCAGGTGTTACCTCGCGTTCTTGGCCAACTTGCGGGAGCCGTGGGCAGCCAGACCCTGGTCATCAGCATCGTCGGCGGAGCCGGCACAAGCGCTCTGGCTGCCGGTCTGAGACATCGGGCAATCGTGCGGGCCATGCCCAACACGCCCGCCCAAATTGGCGAGGGCGTCACCGTGTGGTTCGCCACTCCAGAAGTCACGGAGTCAGCCAAGGCTCAGGTGCGCACGCTGCTCTCGGCGCTGGGAACTGAACTCGAGGTTGAAGACGAGCGCCAGGTCGCCATGGCAACGGCCGTCAGCGGTACCGGACCCACCTACGCATTCCTTTTCTCGGAGTCGCTGCTGGAAGCAGCTGTCCACCTCGGATTCCCCCGCCACCTGGCCCGGCGCCTGGTCCTGGAGACCCTGCGCGGCTCAATCGCTTTCGCCATCCAGAGTGGGGAGCACCCGGCCCAGTTGCGAGACCTGGTCACCTCGCCTGGGGGCACCTCCGCTGAAGCGCTGGCGGCTCTCGAGCGCGGTCGCTTCCGGACCGTGCTCAGCGATGCCGTCTGGGCGGCGTTCCGTCGAACGCTGCAACTGGAAGCCTCCTTGGACGGCGGCGGGGCGCCCAGCCCACCGGCCCGCCCCGATACCGGACCGTAGGCAGCCGCTCGGAGACGGGCGCCGCGGTCCTGCAGTTGCAGCTGGCCGGGCGCCCGGAGCGAAGGAGTCTAGGAAGCGGAGGTACCGCTTCCCGGCATGTTGGGACAGTTCCCTGTCTTGCTTCCCGGGCTAGCGCTTCCAGGGCTCGGAGTGGCGGTCGGCGTCGAGGCAGCCGTCTGCTGGGCTAGCGTCGAGCCGCTGGCTCCGGTGGCCGCATCGGCGGTCAGGGTGGCGACCCCAAAGCCAAGCCCGGAGAGACCGGCCACCGTAGCGCCGACCAGGAGTATTCGTCTAACAACAGGTTGCATTGCGGTGTCCTCGCTGGCGGCATACCCCCGGCGGTTCTCGCTCGGGCGGATCGGCCGCTCACCCAGTGAACCGCCTACGACTGAGTCCCCCCTGATAGCCGGCTCACAATCTGCCTAGAGCCGAGCAACACTTTTTTCAGGCGCTCAGGCGCGTCTTGAGCTCTCCTGCCGCTGCCAGTAACTCCGGGGAGCTGAGGTTGGGATTGCCGAAGGAGAAGCCGCCGATACCGGCATCAAGGTAGGGCTGCAAAGCCTCGACGGCTTGATCCATAAGCACCGGTTCCCCCGACACCGCCAGGCGTTCGGCCGGAATCTGCTCCTCCAATTGCCGCGCGTGGCTGGCGTCCAAGGCGAGTACGCATGGTTGGGTCACCGTCTTGAGGATGGTTGAGGGATCACGCCCCTCCTCCTCACAGTACTGCTCCAGAATACTGATCTTTCGCTTGGTTTCCTCTACCCCTGGGAACCAGTTAGAGATGTCCGCATACTTGGCGACGATCCGTAGTGTGCGTTTCTCGCCTGCACCGCCGATGAGCAGTTTGGGACCTCCCGCCTGGATGGGGCGGGGCACGTTGAGGGCCCGCTCTATATGGAAGAATTTGCCGTGAAAGGTAGGGCGTTCTTCGGTGAACATGAGCTTGACAATCTGGGCTGCCTCGTCCAGGCGATCCATTCGTCTGCCGATTGACGGAAAGTCGAATCCGTAGCCCGCGTGTTCATCGTCGTTCCAAGCGGCGCCGATACCCAGGATGGCGCGGCCCTTGGAAAGTATGTCCAGGGTGGTGACCATCTTCGCCAATAGCGCCGGGTTGCGGTAGGTGACCCCCGTTACCAAGGCGCTGAGGCGGACCTTGGTTGTCCGCTGGGAGAGCCCGGCGAGAGTGCTGTACGACTCCAGCATGGGCTCTGTTTCCGGACCAACACCGCGAATTTGATAGAAGTGGTCCATGACCGTGACCATGTCGAAACCAGCCTGCTCGGCCGCTCCGGCTAGGTTAGCCACGTGGTCAAAGAGATGGTCGGGGGCGACTCCAGGAAAGCTGTAATTGGGTAGGTGATAGCCAAAGAAAGGTGTTGCCATAGCGGGTTTCTCCGTGATGGAGTGCGCCCTCCGCCAAGCGGCGGGTGGGAGCCCACCTGGTTGTTTAGAAGTTGGGAGGAGGGCCCAATCTGGGCAGTCGTCCCTGCTGCAGCTTACGCCTCGTCGGGTCGCCGACAGCTCCTCCCACTGCCTCCCCACTCCTCATCCTCTTCGGCCCGGGGAACGCGGTCACT
Organism: Candidatus Dormiibacterota bacterium; assembly: GCA_049790415.1. Taxonomy (GTDB): domain Bacteria; phylum Chloroflexota; class Dormibacteria; order Aeolococcales; family Bog-877; genus Bog-877. The sequence continues at coordinate 33,186 of JBAQYY010000016.1, forward strand.
ACCGTCCGACCAGTTTGATCTCGGCCCAAGATATTGTGCTTATGTCCTTGACAGACCACTACATGTAGGGCAAAATCTCTGCCATCGACGGTCCTGAGACCGCCGGGGCCAGTGGGCATTTGTTGGGACTTGGAATGGGGAGGAGGAGATATGGCTGTAGGCGCCGGACACCTGTACAAGGACGAGGTCCTTGAGATCGAGCCCCAGGGACTAGAACACATAACCCAGGCCCAGCGCCACGGCCGACCGTTCCAGATGTTCACCCTCTGGATGGCTGCCAACCTGGTCCTGGCCACCTGGGTGATCGGCAACCTGGCGGTGGGAACCTTCGGCGTCAGCATGCTGGGAGCCTTCGTGGCGCTGGCCATTGGGAACGTGCTGGGTGCTCTGCTGCTGGGGCTGCTGAGCACCTTCGGTCCCCGGCTCGGGGTACCCCAGATGATCCAGTCGCGGGCACCATTCGGTCTCTTGGGGAACTTCGGTCCCGCGGGACTGAATTACCTGGCCGGTATCGGTTGGTTCGCCGTCAACACCGTGTACGGAACCTTCGCGCTCGCCGAACTGGCCCACCTCAACTATTTCTTGTCCCTGGCAATCATGGTGGTGGGCCAGGTGGCCCTCGCCGTTTACGGCCACAACATGATCCATGCCTTTGAGAGGTGGATGAGTGTGGCTCTGGTCATTGTCTTCGTCATCCTCGCCGTCTTCACCTTCAAGGCGGGAAACTACGGTCTCGCCTTCAATCCCAAGGCACCGGTACCCTTCGGGGGCCCCACCGGTGGCTTCATCATCACCATCGGCCTGGCGCTGTCCTACGCGATGGGCTGGATGCCCTTCGCTTCGGATTACTCCCGCTATCTGCCCGGCAAGACAAAGCCCAGCAGCATCGTCTGGTGGACTGCCCTGGGCATGTTCATCCCCTGCCTCGTCCTGGAGTGGATGGGGGCACTGACCGTCTCTGTCGCCATGCCTGCTGCCACCGCCGCCAACCCCGCCAACGCGATCGCCTTCCTCATGCCGGGTCCCCTGGCCAAGGTTGCGCTGCTGGCGATCGCCGTGGGCACCGCCTGTGCCAACGCGCTCAACA
>JBAQYY010000017.1:0-39471 GCA_049790415.1 Candidatus Dormiibacterota bacterium
GGCGCCGATGCCGATCGAGACCGTCTGGAAGGCACCGAAGAGGACACCGAAGGCGGCATCCACCCGCCCTTGAAGACGAAGTGGGGTCCTTCTCTGGATGAGGGTGTTGGCCCCCACCAACGCCCAGGGCAGACCAAACCCAAAAATGACCATACCGGCACCGACCAGCAGGCCCGGCAGGGCGCCGGACAGAATGGCTGGTCCGATGAGTGCGAGAGATCCCAGGGACATGCCCACGACACCGAGTGAGGTGAGCCGGATCTCACCAATCCGCTTCATCGTCCGAGCCGCCGTCAGGCCGCCCGCCACCGCCCCCACGCCCTGGATCGAGACCATCACACCGACGAAGGAAGCGGGGCGGTGGAGGCCATTGGTGACCACCGCGAAGCAAGCGGTTTCGAGGAAGCCCAGCACGGCGAGCACCAAGATCAAGGCATAGAGGATCTGGCGGAGCTCGATCGTGCTCCAGATGTGCTGAAACCCGGCCACGGTCTCGGTGAGCCAGTGCTCTTCGCTCGGCTCTGGCTTCACCTCGTGCACCCGAATCGCCCAGGCCAGGAGAGCGGCGACTATGAAAGTGACCGCGTCGAGCACTGCCACGGGGGACGCTCCGAAGACCGCGAAAAGACCGGCCCCGGTTATGGGGGTGATCAGGCGCATGCCCTCGGCCATGGTCTGTCTGAAGCCGTTCGCCTGGCCCAGCTCATCGTCAGGCACCACGGTGACCACCAGAGCCGTCCCCGCGGCGCTGGTCACGGTCCCCACCGCTCCGTAGATGACCATGACCAGCCAGATGATCCAGACGTCGCTGGGCCCCCGCACCAGCAGCAGGAGCATCACCGTGGCCGCCCCCACCAAGTTGAAAACGATGAGTACGGTCCGGCGCCGGAACCGGTCGGCGATGACTCCGGCCACGGGGGAGAAGACGACCTGGGGAAGCACCAGGAAGAAGAAGGTCAGTCCCGCCTCGGCATTGCTGCCAGTCAGCACCCTGACCCAGATCCCGGCGGCCAGCCAGAGCACACGGTCGCCGAAGGTCGAAACGACGTAGCCGGCGAGGTAGAGGCGGGCATTGCGATTGGACCAGAGCTGCCTCATCGGAGCGCGCCCGACCCACCGGAGGTCTCCGGATTCTGGCCAGTCGGAATTGGGGGCGCCGATGGAAGCCGAATCGGGTGGTGGAAGAACAGAACTTCCACGGGCAGCGATGCCTCGGGCCGGAGCTCGCGTCGGGACAGACGCTCCTGGAACTGCATCATCAGATCGAAGACCTGCTCCGAGACCGACTCGATCTCATCTGGAGTCGCATAGAGGATGAACTCACTCTCACCAGCGACGTCCTGCCACTCTTTGGGATAAGCCGCGCGCGTGTCCTCCCAGGTCTGCAGGCGCTCGAAGTAGCGCTCCCGAAACAGCCTCCGGAGTACCGCTAGGGCCGAATCCGCTTCACGGTCGGCGTCTCGGGCGGAGGCCGTCATGCCAATCGAGCTCATCCGCCAGGGCCGATTCCTGCCTGGACCACCGCCAGCCTCTTCTACGAACCCATACCGGGCCAGCTGGCGCAAGTGGAATGAGCACGTGGTAGGGGACTCTCCGATCCGCTCCGAGGCCTCAGTTGCGGTGAGGGGACCTTCCAGGGAGAGAAGCTCAATCAGGGCTAAGCGCACCGGATGAGAGAGGGCCCGCATTGTCTGGGCGTCGGTGACCCGGCGAAGGGAGGTCTTGGGGTCAATTTCCGGTGAGGTCATGCCACGAGAGTAATCTCTCGAGAGAATCCTGTCAATAGCGAACTCTCGAGGCGATAAGCCGGTCCTGGCATGGCAAACTTCCCCGGTGATCGGGATGGCAGGGGCTCGTGACCGTGGTTCCTGAGAGCTTTACTGGCTACTTCGCGGCCGGTGCCTCCGCGGCGGCTGCCCTGGTCGGGCTTCTATTCGTTGCCATCTCTCTGCGCCCAGCTTCGATCGTCGGTGAGACGGCAGTCCCCGGTGCCCAGGCGCTGGCGGGAAGTACCTTCACATCGCTGGTCAACGCCTTCTTCCTCTCCTTCACGGCACTGTTGCCGGGCATAAATCTCGGCTATCCAGCGGTGACCCTCGCCGTGATCTGCCTCTACCACACCTTCCGCTTGCATCGCCACCTGAGTCGAAGTGAGGCGCACCCGGTCCTCCTCCTCCTCTCCCTTGCTGCCTTCGGCACCCAACTTGTGGAAGGCGTGCTGCTCACCTTGAACGGACGTAGCTCGGCAGTACTGGATGCCATGGCCTATCTGGTGGTCGCCTCCTTCGCGGTGGCCCTGAGCCGAGCCTGGGCGCTGATGCAGGGGCGCCACGTTCAGGAAGCTGCTGCGCTACCTTCGCCACCTGACGGCCGATAGCAGCCAGCCGGACGTGCCCCCTGGTCGGGTCGCACCCGAGTCGCCCACTTCGCTCGGGGGCAGGCAATGGGCCCAGTCGGCGACGCGACTGACCGCAACCAGGCTGTGGCATTTTCGTTGACGGGAAAGGCCAATTCACGAAGCAGAATCGTCTTGACCCTTGAATACCTCCACTAGTTCCACGCTGACTCCTTCCCCCGGGTCCCAGACCACGGGTCGGGAGGCGCCCGAGCAAGGCACCTCTGAGGACGGCCCGCGGGCGCTCTTTGGGCGCTCGCTCCCGTTCGTGGTGCTGGCCCTGGTCGCTGACCTCAGCGCGGCACTTCCCGGCGGTCCCAAGCTTCCGGTGCCTTTCTTTTTGGGAACGCTCATCCTCGGTGTGGTCTGTGTGGCCAACACGGTCCCCTGGCGGCACTGGCCAGAACCCCTGGAGGCGCTTCCCTCTTGCCTTTACGTTGTCGCCGCCGGTCTGATCATCGCCTCGATGGGGGGCCAGCAGACCGGCATGATGTCGATCTTCCTCATCCCCGTGATGTGGACGGCCCTCTATCAGCGCCGGTGGCACTCCGTCCTCGTGGTCAGCTTGATGATCATCGCCATCCTGGAGGTGTCCATCTGGGAGCATGACCCGGCGGCAGATATCGTGCGCCGAGCACTGTTCTGGGGCGCCATCGCGACCGTTCTCAGCCTGGCCACCCACGGACTTCGTAACCGCCTGGGCCGCGCGCTCGCCGACCGGGAGGAGATGCTGCGCCAAGCCGATGCCCTGAGCGCGGCGGCTCAACATCTCACCTCGTTGCTGCAACCCGACGCTGTCCTCTCTGAGGCATGCCAGCTAGCCGCGGTGATGGTGTCGCCCCCCGGTGTTCCCGGGCGGCGTGCCAAGTACTTCCGGATCGAGGGGGACACGGCGAGCAGTGAGTGGGAGTTCGATGAGGACGGCACGCCCTCGATCGCCGCCTATCCGCTGGCCGAGAACCCCTACCTGACCCAAGTGGTGCAGACCGGCGAGCCATCAGCCGGGGCCTTCGACCTCAGCATCGTTGGTCCGAAGTTGCGAGCCAATCTGCTCAGTACCGGTACCACTCATGGGGCCTGGATCCCGATTGCCCCCAACGGGGTGCTGCATGGCGTGCTCACGGTGTCGGCCCGGGGTGTGGCCATCTCCGATCAGCTCTTCGCCAGGGCTGTCTCCCTGGGCCACATAGTCGAGTTGGCTCTCTCCAACGCCCTAGCCCTGCAGAAGAGTGCTCGCGAGGCCGCCACCGACCCGTTGACCGGTCTCTCCAACCGCCGGGGCTTCGAGTTGGAGGTGAGCCGCGTTCGCGGACGCCGCCCCTTCGCGGTTCTCGCCATCGACGTTGACGAGTTGAAGCGGGTCAATGACACCCGGGGCCATGCCACCGGTGACGCTCTCCTCGTCGGCATCGCCGATGTTGCCATGAAGGTAATGCGACATGGTGACCTGCTGGCCCGAACCGGCGGCGACGAATTCGCGTCCTTCCTGGTCGATGCCTCGGTGGAGGGAGGCGTGAGAACCGCCGAGCGGATCCTGGAGTCACTGCAGGAGCGGCAGATCGACGGAGTCTCCCCAGCGGTCAGCATTGGCATCGCCTGCGGCACAGTGACCTCAGACCTCCTGGAAGTACTCAAAGAGGCAGACACGGCCATGTACGTGGCCAAGCGACGTGGTGGACAGGCCTACGCCCTGGCCGAATCCGCCGTGGCCCAGGCAACTGTCGCGTAGGTAGGAGTGCCCGCCGGCCGGGCTCGAGCTAATCCAGTTTCTCGTCTGGCTTCGAGCCCAGGCCAGCTGGGGAGGCGTCGGCCTTGGTGTGCCTGGACGCCGCTCGGTGGGCCCGTCGCTGCTGGCTCACCTGGAGCAGGTTCTCGGTCTCTTTGCTGGGCGCCCGGTGAGGTGGACGGAGCGGTACCAGGGAGGATTCCAGCCGGCCCCGTCTAGTTCCCGACCAGGGACCGGGTGGGGCGTCGACGAGCGAGGCCAAGTGGTAAGCCATGCTCTCGTAGTTCACCCGCCATCCCCGGAAGTGTGGCCAGGCCTCCTCCGCGCTCCGCTCAGCCTCCCAGCCCACGGTGAGCACTCTCTGGACACCGAACTGAAAGTCCTCGTAAGTCAGCTCGATCGGGTCGTCAGGTCGAGGGTCAGCTGTGAAGGCGAAGCCGGTTACCCGGGAGAGGGAGCGTAGGCAGACCACCCCCATGCGGAGAAAGGGTCGGGCCGAGGCCGGGGCAGTCAGCGGGTTGAGCGATAACTGCATCGCGGCCGCGTCCATGCAGGCGAGTAGGGCAATGGTCCAGGACGTCCTGGGCTCTGGAGAACGGAAGTAGAGCAGGGTCGTGTAACTGGTATGGCTCTCGGCTATGTCGGCGGACCACTCCTCCCAGTTCCGATAAAGCTCGGTCAGGTGGTCGAGATTGTCGATCAGCCAGTGCCGGGCCAGGATCTCGGGACCCCAGGGCGGCGACCCGCTGCTGCTGTCGAGCAGCGTGACCAGGGTCTCACGCCGATTGAATGAGCCGTAGAGAGTGGGCAGATATGCGATCTGCAGGGCCACCACGATTACCCCGGAAGCCGATTCCAAAAATGCGATCGCAGTCTCCAGGCCGGTCTCGGCTCGGGCCACTCCCAGGGGAAGGATGGAAGAGGCGCTGAGCCTGACGGCCTGGGCTAAGTCCGCCGTGCCGGTCCCCCAAAAGAGCAGGGAGAACCCCGCCACCAGCAGCCCGATCCAGACCACCAAACGAAGGACCAGGAAGAGGGGAGCGCCCTGGGCGAGGATTCCGTCGCGAGCCAGGTAGTCGGACCTGGTGCGGGCAGCAAAAACGGTAGCCCCCTGCACTGCCGAGGCGACCACCGATGAAAGTCGCGAGGAGACCGCCCTCGGGACGATCACCGTTCGGATTACGCTGCCCAGAGTCCCCAGGGTCAGGAACAGTCCCACCAGAACGCTGAGAACCCGGACGACGATCATCTCAACACCTTCTAGCAGAACCCGGCCAGGCGCGGATCAGGTGACCGCTACCTCGCCGTTGCGGCTGGATCCGCGCCTGGTCGGTCGGGACCTTACGCCCGAGGTCGGGCCGACGAAGCTGGCAACCGGGGCACCTGGCTCGCTGCCTGCCGAGAGTTGGCCGCCAGAGCGGCCCGCGTCAGTCGGACTGTCGGTCCCAGCCAGGCGGTCCGAAGTCGGACAGGTGATTCGCGCGGCGTCGCAGTCACGGTCGGCACCTGCCACCTAGTGCTGGTCACGCGAAGTCGCCAGCGCCCCAGCGTTCGCTGCACCATCTCGATCTCAGTCCGCTCGATGGCCGCGGGGAGCGCACTTGCGGTCGAAGATGTGGGCAGCGGCCGCCGTCTTGCCTGGTTCCACCACCACCACCCGAGTCGGGCCGCGATGGGAGCGGCCGCCAGCAACAGGGTGGCCACTCGGGCCCCGGTCAGCTGTCGGGGGGCGGGATCGACCAGCTCCGCGATCAGAGGACGGCTAGGGGCATTCTTCAAGGTCGTCTGATGGTACTGACCCACGGTCGCTCGGCAGCTCTCATCCCCGGTCCAGTTGGGGTTAGACCAGAGCCGAACCTGGACCAGGACTGGCCGCTACCGGGGCCGGGGCCTCCATGGTCTCCAGTTTGGCGATCACCTCGCGGGTCAAGACGGTTGGGGTAGACGCGCCCGCCGTGACCCCGACTCGCTGACAGCCGACAAACCAGTCCGGTCTCAGGTCGGCGACGGTGTCCACCAGATAGGCGGGGCGCTTGGCCAGCTCGTGCACCACCTGGACGAGTCTTTGGCTGTTGCTGGAGCGAGAGCTACCGACCACGATGACCACGTCGCATTCCTTGGCAGCTTCGACGGCCGCCTGCTGGCGATCCTGGGTTGCGCTGCAGATCTCGTTATGGACCTCGATGTGGGGGAAGCGCTGACGGAGCCGATCGATGATCGATTGGGTGTCCCAGACGGAAAGCGTGGTCTGCGTCGTGACGGCCAGTTTGGGCACGTCCAGCTCCAGGGTGTCGACGTCTTCCAGGGACTGGACCAGATGAATCAACCCCGGAGCTTCACCGAGGACGCCCTCCGGCTCCGGGTGGCCGACCTTACCGATATAGATGACGGTGTAGCCCTCGGCGGTCAGCCGCTGGACCAAATCGTGGGTACGGACCACGTCACTGCAGGTGGCGTCCACCACGTTGAGGCCCTTGGCCTTCGCCCGCGCCTTGACTTCGGGCGAGACTCCGTGAGCGGTGAGCACCACGGTTCCCTCAGTCACCTCTTCGAGGGCCTCCAACCGAGAGGGAGCATCGATCAGACGGACCCCGCGGTCAGCGAACTCTCGGGTGACGTGCTCGTTGTGAACCAGGTAACCGAGCATGGCCACCGGCTCACCTTCATGCTCCTCGGCAGTCTGCCGGAGTGCTCGGACGGCCTCGACGACCCCGTGACAGTACCCGCGGGGCCGGATCTTCACTACCTCCACGCTTCGATCGTAGCAGTAGCTGACGGTGGCCTCGATCTCAAACTGGCTCCTCAGAGTTGCTCCGAGAGAAGCCGTTAGCGACCCCGCTCGCGTCCGGGCTCTACTTTGACTATGTTCAGCAGGCGGGGCCAGCGCAGCTGCCTCTCCCCGGTGGGACTGAGATCAACGCCGCCGCGGCCTCGTTCGGGGGATCGGGCACGCTCTTTTTCCGGCTGCCTGTCTCTCTGGGGCTCGGCTTGACTCATATTTCGGCGGACAGTGGTTGGCCGCCGAGAGGCTTCCACCACCGACTCCAGCCACGCCCAGGCCCGATAGGCCGAGTAGCCACCGAGCGCCAGCAATGTGACCGACCCCACAGCGTTCAGGAGGCCGGCTAGTGGGGGTACCACGATCGACACAGCGGCACAGGCCCCGACCAAAGCGAGCGCCGTCTTTATCCGACTCCCCGTCATCATGCGATGAAGTCCGCCGCTTGAACCGTAAGGGGCCGGTTAGGATCCAGCCAGATGTCCCTGCATCGGCCGGAGCCTCCGGCCCACCGCGGCCATGGCCACCGCACCTGGCTGCACCTGCTCCCCCAGAGTGCCGACTTCGTGCCCTCCCCTGATCAGGTGCTGGCCACCGGCCGTTTGCTAATCGAGAGCGGGCTCGCAATCCTCGGTCCAGATCCCGAGACCTTGCTGCCCGGCCCTGCTTTCGCCAAGCTGCTCAGTCCCGGGCAGCTACCCCTGGCCGGGGTCACGCGTGGCGAGGTGCGGGTAGAGTCCGGAGTCCTGCGCTGCTACCCCGACCCTGGGCCTGAAGGGTTCGACACCGAACCGCCACCGAGCTACGCCGCCGCCTGCCCCGCCTGCAACTCGCAACTGGAGTTCTTCCGCCTGCGCTTTCCCGAGCCCAACCCCATGCAGTCGGCATGCCCGACGTGTCAACACGAACTCGATGTCTCCCGGCTGTCGTGGTCGCCGCGGCTGCCGGTGGCCCGTGCCGAGGTCACCTTCGGCGACCTAGAGGGCCGGCCCTCGCTTCGCAAGTCCGGCGTCACCGACCAACTCGCAGAGGTCTGGCGAACGACGGTAATCGAGGTCCACGTCACTCTCTGAGAGGTTTGCGCCTCACAGCTCGGTTGCCGCCAAGCGGCGTGCTGCCCGAGACCAGCGCCGGCCCGCGCTCTCGGCGCTGGCACCGTAATGGGACGCGACGTTTAAGGCGCCCGGAACGCGCAGCATGAGGTACAGAGCAGCAAAGGCATAGAGGGTGCCAATGACCCCGTGTCCTCGTGCGAAAGCGAGCGCTACGGCGCTCCGTAACACGAGAAGTTGTACGAATTGCATAAATATCGTGATCACCAGCAAACGCATCCACTGCCGTGAGAACCCCCGCGTTTCTGGTAGGACCCAGGCGATCGCGGCCAGTGGTGCGGCTGCACAGAGCACCGCCAGCAGGGTGTAGCGAATGACGTAGGCGAGCACGAGAATGACCACGGCGATGACCAGCGCGGCTGCGAAAAGTAAGAGAAAAACATTGGTTGAAGCAGATTGCAGGGCGGACCCGCTCAGAGGCGATTCCCAGGGAAGCTGTGCCAGACTCACGTTTCCCCCGCCGGCGACGACAGCGCAGAGGGCGTTGTTGAGGTTGATGGCTTGTTGGATCAAGGGCAGGCTGGTCACGGCCAGGGCGAGGGCCACGAGCACGCGCGGGAGCACCACCTGAAGATGGTGGCGAGCATCACCGGCGCTCGCCACTGTGCGCAAGGAGCTGTACAGAAACACGGCGACTATGAGAGCTCCGGCGGCAGCCATGAGCACGTGGTTGAGCGAGGCCACCCCCGGGGTCCCAGAGAATGGCAGTCGCCGCGTCGGCGCGGTGGCGTTGTAGGTGCCGAAGAGATAGGTCTGCAGAGCACCGTTGAGGCTCGCCCGAGACGATCCCACAAAGGAGGAAAGAGCGCCGCTGATCAGGTGATTGAGCAAAGAGAGGGGATGGAGGTCAAAACTCGGGAAGCTGATCGTCGCCACCGCTTATCCCACGCTGTGAGGTACCGCCGCCAGCAGGACGTGAGTGAGAAGCCCGGCAAGCTCGACGCCTAGGGTGCCCACAGCGATGCGACCCAGCCAGCGCTGTGCCTCCATGGCGCTGTGCGGATTGGGCGCCACCACGCGCCACACGAATGCGCTGACAAAGGCCAGAGTGCCCAGGCTTCCGATAATCCCTTGGCCGATTAGAACCCAAGAGTTGAGCAGCGAATTGAGCTCGCTCACGTGGTGACCCCCTGCTGATCGAGATGCTCCCTCTCCTATGTCCGTCGGGACCGGGAGCTGGTGCTAGTCAGCCAGCGTCAGCTGACCAGGGGGCCTCGGCGCTGGTGGCGACTATCGTCACCGGGCCATCGTTGACCGAATCCACCACCATGTGGGCGCCAAACTGTCCCTCTGCCACCTGGCGGACGCCCTGCTGGCGTAACTGGGCGGCAAAGCGCCGGCAGAGCTCGCCTGCCTTCTCCGGCGAGCCCGCGTCCGTGAATGAAGGGCGATGGCCACTACGGCTGTCGGCGAAAAGGGTGAACTGGCTAATCACCAGGGCCGAGCCGTTCGACTCGAGAACCGAGTGGTTCATCTTTCCCTGGGGGTCAGGGAAGATCCTCAGCAGCGCCAGCCTTTGGCCCAGGTGGTCAGCGACTTCCGGGGTATCCCGGGGCGCCACTCCCAGGTAGATGAGCAGGCCTGAGCCGATCGCGGCCAAGATTTCCCCCTCTACGGAGACCTGGGCCCGGGCCACGCGCTGGACCACCGCCCGCAAGAGCTAGCCGATAGCCCGCAGGCTGCGATAGATGCGCATGGCCTCAGCCTCAGCCTCGAGGAACCCGGGCGCCTGGTCTTGCATACCCTCAAGGGCAAAGCTCCAGCAGCCAGGCAAGCTGGCCGGTCCGGGCAGCGTCTGGCCCCGATAGCGCGGTGGATAGAAGGTGATTGTGCCTCCGGGAAGGCGCTTGAATATCGGCCCCGCCACCATCACCTCATCGATACCCCAGGGACCGCTCACGCTGCCCTCGACCAGCGCCAACTGGCGCTGCTTTCGAATTGGGTTGTGGGGATCGTCGATCACCACGCGACCACCCAGGCGTTCGGTGAGCTGCAGGAAGCCGAAGGAGACCGCCAGGGCGTCCGTCTCGTCGCCAGCGAGCCGAACGAAGCTGGCCCCGAAGGCCGGCTCGCCGCCCGCCAAACGCAGGTGGCGGAGGTACTCCATCTCGAAGAGGCCCGGCGAGTCATCGGTTGCCAGCCAAAGAGGATCCGAGTGCCACGACCTAGTCGCTGAGAAGTCGGCGACCGCTTGGGACCACTCCGCACCTCCGGCTCGGCCGGGGCTGGTCAGCCGCACGAACAGCACGCGGCCCATGGCTGCTGATTCTAGTCCCGGTCTGGTGCACTCCTAGCTCGCGCCTTCTCTCCGAGGACCGTCCCCGAGCTGGTCCTCCACGCTCAGCAGGGCGTGATATCGGGCAGGAGCCTCGATCTGGATCGGGGACCGGCGTGGTCCATATAGCAGGAGGAACTGTCCGCGTCCGGCGCGCTCCAGCCACTGGCGCTGGGAGTCGTCCAGAAGGAATCCCTGCTGCAGGCGCACCGCCGCCGCTGGGTGCTGGCTACCCAGCAACATCGCTGCCGAATTCACCGCCATCACCTCGCCGGGCGCACTTCCGAGGAGATCGCCTGCTGATTGAGTCAGGAGCACGAGCGAGCCTTGGTACTTGCGGATGCGACGAGCCAGATGGGCCATCAGGCGCTGCAGCGGCGCGTTGTCGGCGAGCAGCCCGGCCTCATCCACGATCGCCTGCTTGGGTCCCTGGGTGGAGCGGATCCATGACCAGAGCCAATGGGAAACCAACAGGGTCGCGGCGGGGACCCAGCCAGCCGGGAGTTCTCGTAGTCCCACCGCCACCGCGGTGGTCACCGCGGGCCCGCGACCAGGACAGTTGAAGAGAGCACCGGGTGTTCCCTCCAACCAGGGCAGCAGCCGATAAGCCACTGCCTCGCCCGCCTCGGTCTGGCGCAATCGCGGTAGACAGTCGGACAGCACGGCAGTGCCTGAGCCGGCCTCGGTCAGCGTCCCGCGGACAGCGTCCGCAACCTGGCCCGACTCTGCAGGTGAGAGCTGACCACAGAGCAGGGAGAGCAACTCAACTACAGCGCTGGGTGCCTCCCCAGGCTCGGCCATCTCCAGGACGTTGAACCCGCTGGCGACGGACTCGCCCAAGGAGAGGTATCGCCCTCCCACTGCCTCGCACCAGCGGCGGTGCTCGTTTTCCGGGTCCAGCACAACTGTCCGGACTCCCAGCCTCACCGCCTCCAGCCCAATCAGTCCGCCCAGGTAGGACTTGCCGCTTCCTGAGGCCGCCACCACCCCCAGGTTGGCATTGGGTAGGGCGCTGGCATCCCGCAAGTTCAGCCAGACCGGGGCGCCGGTTCGCAGGTGTCGTCCCAGATGGAAGGCTCCCTCGGTCTTCCCCCTCCAGTCGTCGAGCCAGGGCCAGAACGTCGCCAGCTCAGCTGTGTGGACGATCCGCCGGGGCCCAGCCGGCTGCTCGGAGAGGAGTGCTGTCTGCGACCTCGCCGGTCCCTGAGCGCACCAGGCGGGGGCCAGAGCCGCCCTCATGGCCACTCCCCGCGAGCGGGTGACCGCGGCCAGTCTCTCGAGTTCGACCGGGGTGTCAGCGACTAGGGTCATCGTCAGCGCCAGGTCGAACAGCCTGCCCTCGGAGCGAGCTAGTACCTGGCGCAGTCGGACGGCCGAGTCCATAGCTGCCTGGAGCCGGGGGTCATCCGCTTCGCCACGCTGTCCAGCCGCCAACTCCTGGGCGCGCAGACCGAGCATTCGGCGACGCAGGGAGCGGTCTGAGCGAGCGGAGCTCCGGGGCCTGAAGTTGAGGACCAGATCGAACTCCGCAGGTATCCCGGTCAGGCTCCAGAGCCAGCCGGGAGCCACCTCGACGCCAGGCAGCCGCTCCAACCAAAGCGAGGTGAGGAGCCGACCACCCGCGCGCAGATCGCTGGGATGCTCTCGCCACGGTCCCTCCGCCAGAACCGGCGGCGATGCTGGGCCGGTGAACCATGCGGCGGCTGCTGCCGACATACCAGACTCGTTGCTGTCGGCGCTGAGGGTGATAAACACCTGGCGGCGAAAGCACAGCCGTTCTTGGCAGCCGAGAGCTAGGTGCTCGATGAGGGAGTCCTCCAGGTCTGCACTCGGAGAGCTCACCGGGCGCTGGCCGAGATGCTCCACCGGTGACTCGAGGCGGGAGCAAATCAGCACACTGGCTGGCTCGCGAAGCATTTCGAGCCAAATCGCCAACTCACCAGCCAGCTTCTGGCGTTCAGGGGCGATGAGGTCGAGGACGTCGGGGGCTTCCGTACGCCAGGTGACTCGCCCAGTCTGGCTCTCCGAGCCGGAACTCACCAATCTCGGATGGTTGGCATCACCAAGTCATCTCCGCTGCCGTCGGCCTCAGGGCAGGGACTCCAGATCAACTCGGTGATCGGTGTTCTCGCTGCCAGCCAAGGCGAGCCGCGTGGCATAGCCCAGGGCCAGCCACGCCCAGCGGGCGATGGGCACCCCGTGGACTTTTCCCCAGACGAGGATGATGGTGGCAACAGCCACCAGGCCGGCAGCGCTCAGGCGGAGCGGGGCCGGCAAGGGTAGGTCGGCAAGGACCCAGGCCATGATTGCGCCCAAGGCCGCCAAACACAGTCGGGATGCCGGCAGTCCCAGCGCGACGGCGGACTCGCCGTCCAGGTTGTCCACGAATCGAAGGTTGTCCAAGACCTGCTCTCGCCCCCTCCCGTTCCACTGCAGTCCGTCCACCCGCCGGTCCGGGGCCGCAGTCAGTGGCTGCGGACGATCTCGACCGCGAACCCGGTGGTCTGAGCCGGTAGTCGGGGGGGCTTGGTAATGGAGACCTTGACGCGCTCAACCCGAGGTAAGCCCAAGACCGCCTCAGCGATCCGGGAGGCCATCGCCTCGAGGAGGTGGAACTGGCCTTCTTCAACGACGTGGCGGACCAACTGGTAGAGGTCGACGTAGTTGACGGTGTCGGAGACGTCGTCGCTCACCAGTGCCCGGGCGATGTCAGCCTCGACCTCAAGGTCGACGGTGAACTCCCCGCCTTGGTCGCGCTCCTCTTGGGACACCCCGTGATGGCCAAAGAACCGGAGCCCGGCGAGAATCAAGAGGTCGGCCTTTCGGTCCTCCGGGAGGCCACCGCCTGAGTTCACCGGGGAACCAAGTCGGCTGCGGCTAGGCCCGGCCGTCGGGCTTCTTTTCGACGGCCTCGATGGAGTCGATGTGGACGACTTCACGACGATTGTCCCGCGTCGGAAAGAGCAGGACCAGGGTCTGGGACAGGGCCGCGACTACTTGCCCGACATCGCCTACGGAGATCCCTTCGATCACCTCTCCAGTACTGTGCCGGACCACGTCGTTGACCTTCACCCAGGTGCCCGGTGGCCAGCGCATCTCCGGGGTGAGCTCCTCAGGGCTGAGATCCTCTGGCGAGATGGCCCCGCGGTTGCCACCCCATGGGCGCGTCGGCGAGGGCCGGGGCACGGTCCTTACCGGGGGTACAACCGGAGCTTCCGCCACCAGCTCGGGCTCGGCGTCTTCTTCGATCTCCAGTTCCTCCTCCTCGTCAGGGTCAGGCGCCGGCTCAACCACATCAGAGTCGCTCTGAATGGGGTTGGGTTCTTTCGCCTTGGATGTGCGTTTGGGACTCACGGGCACCAACTGAGGGACTTAGGTCCTGCAGATGGGAGACCATGGCTGCACGGCTCCCCTGTCGACCCAGCGTACCACGACGAACTGGGCAACTCGGGAGGCATTTCACTCCTCGGCGATTGAGATCACCCGCCATGGTTCGCGCTGGCCATCCAGGACGAGGCGGAGCTGCACCGCTTCGTTGGTGGTGCTGGGAGCGGCCTCGGTGGTTAGGAAACTGGTGCGATCTCGGTAGCGGAGTCGCACCGTGGTCTGCCCCTGGCCGCCTATCTCCGAGATCTCCAAGTTGAGCGACTCCCGAAAGGGGCTGACCTGGATTCCGGCGGCTTGATAGGCGGTGAAGCGGGCCTTCAGCTCGGCCAGGGCATCGCCAGAGAAGGCCTGGCCGAGACGGGTGAGGTTGCCGCTCACGGCGGCGTCATCGAGAACAGCCAGGATGCGCCGCATCTCGCTCCGGATGCGCTCGATCGCCGCCGGGTCAGCAGCCTTGCGGCGCTTGGGAAGATTAGGCACTTATCCCCGCTCCGTACGGGGTCGCAGGACCCGGAGCAGGTCGGTTGGCAGGTAGGCAGAAGATGACCGCCCGGCATTGTCCGAGACGTCCAGGACCACCGAGGCCGGGATCTCGTCTTCCGGTGCCGCCTCCAGAGACACCGGCGCCGGTGGCACCTGGACGGTGGGAGCTTCCGCCCAGCCGAAGTCGTCCCGGGCCCGACTCTGCTGCGCCTCGGCCGACCGCGTGGCGCCCTGCAGCTGAGCTGCCTTCAGGCGACCGACCGACTCCTCCGCTTCCAGGCCGGAGCCGGTTGGGATCTCCTCATAGCCGGGGCGGCGGACTCCCTCGACGGTTCGGCCGACCAGGGCCACCGGCAGGCTCTCCAGATTCTGGAGAAGGGTCATTCCGGCTGCCTCCACGAGGCACTGCAGGGTGGGCAGCGGCCAAGGCGAGTCGCCCGGGAAGATGTAGCAGCGATTGGCCGGGAAGTGGCGCAGCTGGGAGAGCACGGTGAAACCGGGATTGCCGCTGCAGAGCACTCCGGCGGGAGCCTGACCACGGTCCAGCATCCCGCCGATGCGGGCCAGGCTGGTTGCCGGGTCGGCCAGTTCCAGATCGTCGATCGCACCGATCACCTGAAACGTTGGGAGCAAGTCGGCGGCGCGCTGGGCCAGACTGGCGTCTCCGACGACGACCAAGGTGCTGGTGCGACTGCTCTCTTCCACTCGGGCCCGATCCTACCCTACGATCGCCAGACGGACGTCGGGAGAAGCTCCCGAGTAGCTCATCGCCGAAGCAGTTCCTCCTGATGCACCGTGATTTCTCGCAACCGGGATTGGTCGACTTCGGCACCCAGCCCGGGTTCGGTTGGCACCGCCATGGTCCCATCCTCGGCCAGTTGGAAGGGCTCGATGAGCAGATCCTGCTCAAAGTAGCGATCGCTGGCGGATGTATCGCCAGGGAGGGTAAAGCCGGGCAGAGCGGCGAGGGCAAGATTGGCGGCCCGTCCGATGCCCGTCTCCAACATCCCTCCACACCAGACCGGCCATCCAGCCTCGAGGCAGGCGTCATGCAACTGGACGGCAGCCAGCAATCCACCCACCCGCCCGGCCTTGATATTGAGGATCCGGCCCGATCCCAAGGCGACGGCGGCGCGGAGGTCAGCCAGGGACTCGACGCTCTCGTCCAGGCAGATCGAAGTCTCGATCTGCGCCTGCAGGGTGGCGTGGTCGATGAGATCGTCGTGGGCCAAGGGCTGCTCAATCATCATCAGATCGAACTGATCCAGAGCCCGAAGCTCGTCGATGTCAGCCAGCGAGTAGGCGCTGTTGGCATCCAGCATCAGCGGGGTTCCCGGGAAACGCTGGCGGACGGCCCGCGCCAGCTCCACGTCGTAGCCGGGCTTGCACTTCAGTTTGATGCGCTGATATCCCTCGGCGAGGTACCCGTCGACGGCGGTCAGGGTCGCCGCCAGCGAGGCCTGGATGCCAATGCTCACCCCACAGTCGATGCGAGATCGCACGCCCCCCAGGATCTGGGCCATGCTTCGGCCGTTGGCCCGCCCCGCCTGGTCAAGCAGGGCCATCTCGAGGGCCGCCTTGGCCATGTTGTGGCCGCGCACCCATGACCAAGATCGGACGTGTCCTGCGACGTCCTGGGCGGGGCCGCCCAGCACCGACGGGATGATGTGGTCGCGGAGAGCGATGAGCGCTCCGGCGCAGGTTTCGGACGAATAGCCAGGCTCGATCCCGGCGGCGCATTCGCCGACTCCCGACACGCCATCGCCGGCAATCTCAACCAGGAGGGCCCGACGCACGGTCTGGGTTCCGAAACTGGTGGTGAAAGGAGAAACCAGCGGGAGTTCGACGATTCTCAGCAGGGCACGCTCAACCCGGATCGCGGGCGCATCTGTACTCACCCCT
The DNA here is from genome assembly GCA_049790415.1 of Candidatus Dormiibacterota bacterium. GTDB lineage: Bacteria > Chloroflexota > Dormibacteria > Aeolococcales > Bog-877 > Bog-877. The sequence goes on from JBAQYY010000017.1 coordinate 16,060, forward strand.
GGCCCCCATCCCAGATCTGGCTAACGCAACCGGCCACCAGTGCGGCCCGGTCCGGGATCGTCTCCAGTTCAGCCCACTCCCCGGCGGCGTGCGCGTTGCCTCCAACTATCCCCAGACCATCCAGGGTCGGAATTCCCAGAGCCGCGGTGAAGTTGCCGTCACTACCTCCGCCTACCGAGGTTCCCGCCAGCTCCGCCCAGTCGAGTTGGGCGGCCACTTCTCGGGCGATGGCAAAGAGCCGCGCCGATGACGAGGCTTCGAAAGGCGGCCGATTGGAACCCCCAGAAACCTCCAGCGTCGCTCCGACCAGGTCCGGTTGGAGCCCGCGCATGGCGGTGTCCACCCGTGCGGCCTCTGCGGCAGTTGCGTAGCGAACGTCAATCTCCAGGATGGACTCGGCGGGAATGACGTTGACCCTGCTGCCACCGCGCAGTCTGGTTGGCGACACGGTGGTGCCTTGTTCGGGCCGGGCCAGGGCTGCCACTTGGGCGACCAGGGGGGCGATGCCGACTAGCGAGTTCACCCCTTGCTCCGGGTCCAGACCGGCATGGGCAGCCCTGCCTCGAACGGCCAGGCGATACGCAGCGACGCCCTTGCGGGCTACTTTCAGCGCGCCCAGCACCGGGGGCTCCAAGACCAGCACGGCCGAACATTTCCTGGCCGCCGACTCGATCAGGCTCTGGGAGGCGGCACTGCCAACCTCCTCGTCACCGGTTAGGAGCAGGCTCACCCGGCCGCTTCGGTCGGCCTCTGCCTGGAGGGCGGCTAAGGCTGCCAATCCCACCACCACGCCGCCCTTCATATCGAAGACGCCTGGACCCTGCGCCCGACCGTCCGTCACCGCGAAGAGGGGTTGGAAGGCGCCTTTGTCCCAAACCGTATCCAGGTGGCCGAGCAAGAGGACCCCCGGGGATTGAGCCGACCCCCACCGGAGCAGCAGCGAGGGCACTTCGTCGTGCTCAACCCGCTCGGCTTCAAACCCGGGGACGAAACGCCGGAAGAGGCGCTCGACGATGTCCGCGCACTCATTGAGGGCGGCATGGTCGCCGCTCGGGGATTCGCAGCGGACCAGCTCCTCGAGGGACTCCACCCAGCGGGCCTGCTGGGCGCCCAGCCAAGTGCGCAGCGAGGGCAGATCGGCAGACCTGTCCAAGGGGGACATGCAAAAAGTCTAAGTCGCGAAGTCGGCCGGAGATCGGTGGCGATAGAGCCAGACCAACGCCTCGAGAGCTCAGCCTACTTGCAGACCCACTCTCCGGATTCACCGATCGAGAACATGTAGGCAGCGATATCCGACTGCTGCACCGGGTCCCAGATATCCGTGCCGCCGTGACCGTGGAAGGTGGGCGGCATGAACTGGAACAGTCCGCTGGCTCCTGAGGACCGATTCACGGCGAGGGGATTCAACCCCGACTCGCACTGGGCCACCCCCAGGAGCCAGGAGTACGAGACGTTGTTCTGCTGGGCGGCCGCCCAGATGATCTGCATGATGGTTCCGATCGGAGGCTCCGGTACCGCTTGCCAGAAGGCGGCGCCGTAGGGCAGCGAGGCGCTCACCACCGGCGGAGGCAGCACCTGGGCCTCCTGCAGGGGCAGGGTCACCTGGTAGTTGGTGACGGAGAGGACGCTGCGAGCCTGGCTAGCCAGTTGGGCGATCGCAGCTGGTGCCAACGTGGGTGGACCGGCTGCCCCACTGGTGCTCAGTGCGCCCACCACAGGGGCGCTGGCCAGGAGGACCGCAGCCACGCTGATCCAGCGCAGGCGGCTGGCCAGCAGAGGAACGCGCCTACTCGGGGCCGCACTTTCGTGACGGAGGCTGAGCGCTACCCGGGGCGTGTAGGCGGGCCAGGTTAGCTGGGCCAAATCAGGAACTCACGGTCGGGGGGTAGATGAACCCATCGAAGCCAGAGCCGGAGTCGGGGATCACCCGATAGTCGACCTTGTCGAACCCTCCGCCAGAGGCCCCGTAGTAGTTCATCTCGGACACTTCGAAGTTGTTGGGGGAACCAGCTCCCGGCACATCGACGGCGGTCACGTAGGCGACGTGTCCGGCATCAGAAGCACCGCCAGCGTCGGGCCCCCACACCACGATCGCTCCCACCATCGGAGTGCTGCCCTCGGCGTGACCGGCTGCCGCTGCGTCGTCCCACCACTGGTAGGCATCGCCGCCCCAGTTGACGTCCCAGCCGTTGGCTCGCCACTGGCCGGCTGCCCAGTAGGTACAGGTCCCAAAGGCGAAAGCCCAGTCACCGGTGCTCACCGATGCGCTCGGGTGGGTCAGCTCAGCCATGAGCTGGTTGGACTGGACGCCCAGTTGTCCCTGGATCGACTCGGCGGAGGCCTCATCCGCGATCAACTGCTGGTCCGCCTTGGCCAGGGACTGCTGATCGTGCTGAATCGAATCCACCAGCTGGGTGACCTGGGAGGCGATCGCCTCAGGCAAGGTGGAGTTGTCGAAGAATTGGGTCATGTCGGGAGAGGCCAGGGCGGTGGCCACTTCGGCCGGTCCGTTGCCATCCACGTAAGCGGTGCTGACCAAGCTGACCAGGGCCGTCTTGGCGCCGGTCAACTGGACGTGAAGGAGTTGCTCGGTCGCCTGGTCCGTGCTCAATTGCTGGTTCAGCGAATTGAGTTCGTCCTGGTTCGCCTCGATCTTGGTCAGCAGAGCCTTCACTGAACTGGCGTCCGCAACCTCCCCCTGGGCCTCCAATTGATCTAGGAGAGCAGTGAGCGCCTGCTGGTTGACAGAGTCGGACGACTGCTGAGCTACGGCCCCTAGGCCCGGTCCAAAGATCGAGGAGACCCATACCAACCCGGCCACGCTGGCAGCAAGCCATGCGCGCCCGGCAAAGCGGGCTCCGCGCATACGTCCTCCCACATAAGCGCGTACGGTTCGAGGCCCGAAGGTAACCCATGGGCGCGCCCCCGGTCAACCTCGACTACCGGGCCTGAGGTGGGGGGCTGAATTCAAAGGGTGGCACCGCTACGGGGTCGAGCTGCTTAGGCCACCTCGGACGCGACTGACGAGGGTCCCCATTGATGAACCAAATCCACTAGCCGCTTCAGTTGGCCCGGGTCAGAATCGGGCAGAACTCCATGGCCCAGGTTGAAGACGTGCCCGGGCCGGTGGCCGGCCTGCCGGAGCACCTCCTCCGCAGCTGATTCCAGAACTGGCCAGGGAGCTAACACCGCGGCTGGGTCCAGGTTGCCCTGGATGAAACGGCCCGGGCCTAGCCTCTGCCATGCCTCCGCCAAGGGGAGTCGCCAGTCGACCGAAACGCCGTCCGGATTGGTCGCGCTGATGGCTTTCAGGAGATGGGTGGATGAGGTGGAGAAGTAAACGACCGGTAACATCGGCCGGAGCCTCTCGATCAGCGCCTGGAGGTGGGGAGCGACGTGGTTGGTGAAGGTGGCCTCGTCGAGCACGCCGACCCAGCTGTCGAACAGCTGGACCGCGTCGGCTCCTGCTTCGGCCTGGGCGATCAGGTAGCGGGCCAGGACCTCGGTCAGGGTGGACATCAGCTGGCTCCAAACCCTTGGTTCGGAGTGAATCAGCGATCGGACGTGCGGATAGTCCCGGGATCCGTGACCCTCGACCAGGTAGCAGGCCAAGGTGAATGGGGCGGCACCGAACCCCACCAGGGCCGCCCGGTCGGCAAGTCTCTGTCGGGAATCCCTGATGGCCGGGAACAGGTAGGGAGTGGCTTCCTCGGCGCTGACGACCCGAAGGTTTCTCACCTGGGACTCCGACCTGATGGGCTGGGCGATGACCGGACCGACCTCCTCACGAATCTCGAAGTCGACCCCCATGCCCGGCAGGGGCAGCATGATGTCGGCGAAGACAACCGCGGCATCTACTCCCAAGAGATCCACCGGGAGACAGGTCACATCAGCGCTCAGCTCCGAATTGGTGGCGAGCTCGATAAAGCTGAACTGCTGGCGAAGAGCCCGGTACTGGGGCAGGCAACGACCCGCCTGGCGCATGAACCACACCGGGGTCGCGTCGACAGGCTGGAGGCGGCAAGCCGCCCGAAATCGCTCGGCGCCACCGCTCACAGCGCACAGGACCGGAATGCAGCGACCATCAGGCAATGAGCATGCCAAAGTCGAGACCCGCCGGGGATAGCCGGGGGTACCTTCTGCTGCTTCATCCCGGCCCCTCCGCCGTGTGCACGCTGGTCACCATCGTGGCCGGCTGGAGCGCCTGGCGGCAGGCCCTTCCCGGTCAGAGAACCGCATCGCCATGGCGGGCCAAGCTGGCCTGGGGCGGCGCCTCGATGGCCTTCGCCCAAGTCAGCACCGGGGTGCTCAACGATGCCTTCGACGCCCCCTGGGACCGCCAGTTCCAAACCTACAAGCCGATCGCCCGCGGCGCCGTTCCTCGAAGTCATGCCTGGGTTCTGGGCTTGGCCGGAGGGGCGCTTTCGCTGGGCTGTGCTCGGGCCGCCGGCCCCCGGCCCTTCCGCCTCATGCTCGGTGGGCTGGCTAGTGGCTGGAGCTACAGCCTGGGTCTCAGCCGAACGCCGATTTCCTTCATCCCCTTCGCTGCCGGGCTGGCGACTGTTCCGCTGTTGGGTCCCGCCGCTGTCGGGGCCCCGCTTCCCGCGCAGAAGCAAGTGACGCTGCTCGCCGCTGGCCTGGGAGTCGGTCTCCATCTCGCCAACGGAGGCCCGGATATTGAGCGCGACCGCCTTGCGGGAAGGAGCAGCCTGCCCGTTCTTCTCGGCATCCGCGGCTCTCGGCTTGCCAGTCGTGGCTTGCTCGGCCTGGCGGCTTTCGCCGTGGCCTGGGCCAGCCCCCGACCGGGGCGCGCTTGGGCCTGGGCGGGATCGCTGGCCAGCCTAGCCCTGCTCGTCGCGGACGGGAATGATCCTGGTGGGCGTCTCCGCGGCCGTCACCCCTTCGTGCTGCCAGCTCTGGCCGGGGGTGCCTTGGCCCTTGGCTGGCTCCTCAGTCGAGCTCGCTCTTCGGCGTGGCCCGAGCTCAGCACTTAAGGTCTGCAGCCATGGCTCACGAGGTCCGGGGTGTTGAGCAAGGGGAGAGGACAATCCGGCCGTCCCTGGCCCACCGCCAGCGAGCCGCCCTAGCTGCCGGTATCGCGGTGGGTGCGGTGATTGTTCCCCTGAGCGTGGTTGTCGGCCTCCTCGCCCACGCCTGGACACTGATTCCACTCTGTGTTTTCGTCACTCTTCTGGTGGTGGTAGCCTCCTTCAACGGACAACGACACAACGAGGTGTTCGTCGGTCCGCGGGGCGTGCGGCGACAGACGCGCGATGGTGACCTGATTGCGTCCTGGCCCTCGTTAGCGAGCCTGGAGGTGACGGTACCGGGTAACCGCATCGTCGCCTTTACACTTCAGACCAGCGGGATTGTGGTAGAGCGGACCAAAAAAGGGCACTCCAACCGGGCTGAATCGCTGCTGCGCCATCCGCCCGAGGGATTCGAATTGCGTCTGGATCGGGGTGCAGCCGACGCTCTGGTGGCGGAGATCTCGTCGCACCGGCCCCGCCTCAAAGGTTTGGCGCAGTGGGAACGAGCGAGCCGACCGAAACCGGCAGAAACGAGCGGCGCTGCTTCTGCATAGCATAAATGCCACTAATCATGCGAGAAAGTGAGCCGGGTCCGACGTGGCAGGTGGTTCCTAGAGGCCGAAGCAAAGCACTCAGGGCTGTACTTCATCGCTCCTAGCAACGATTAAGTTGCATCGCTTTTGTTGGGCAGGCTCTCCGGGGCTCGTAGCGATTACCGCAGTGGCAATGCCAAGACGCTGGGAGCGCGAATGTTTGCGCTACGTCGCAGGTTGGACTCCCTAGGGGTGCTCTGCGTCCACCTCGGTACCGCGCAAGTGCTGACGCGCTAGCAGTCGGCTATCGCGCCGCTTCTCCTCAAAGCTCGCTAGGAGATGTTCCGCCGCCGCGACCAAATCCCGGGCCTGCCCGGTGAGGTCTGTATCGCTCAGATCAGCGGTCTGGCGCTCCAGGCGAGTAGACCTGCGCAACAGGGAGCGAGCATCCGAGGCGAGTCCGTCAAGGGCTCGGAGTTGAGTGGCACCGGGAAGACTCAGGTCAGGCATCTGCTCCCCCTTCCATGGAGTCAGGATAGATTGCTGGCAGCTCCTCCGGTCGGACCATAAATAAAACCAGCTAGTCGTTGGAAGGAATCCCCGGTCGTTCCTGCGGCGACTCCACGCAAGTCGACATAGGGCGCTCGGGGACCGAGGAAGACCCAGTTGGCCTCCGCTACGGTGTAGTTCCCCGATGCGTCGACTCCCACCACCAGCGCCACATGTCCCGCGCCGGAGTCCGCGTAGACGGCGATAGCTCCGACTTGGGGATCCGGCCCCACCGCGTACCCGGCCGCGGCAGCCAGCTGCAGCCACTGTCCGGCGTTGCCGCCGAGCTCGCCCGAGGCGGTGTGCCAGACGACCCGCCTGCGTGTGGCCACATACCAGGTGCACTGGCCAGTCGAGAAGCCGTCGTAATCAGCTGGGAATGGGCTTGGACTCCCGGTGCACGGGGATGGATCGACCGCCAGGGCGCCTGGCTCGGCTCCACAGGGCAGGGCCCAGCTGGGAAAACTCGCCGAGCCGGCAGGGATGTCGCTGCCGATGGGGAGCATGAATCCACCCGGGTCGGGGAGCAGACTGCTGGCGGATCCCCACCCCGCCGCCACCGCTCCAGCGGCGAGAAGGCCGACCAGGCTGAGCACCCCAACCATGGGCACGGCGCAACCACCCAAGACCAGCGCTGCAATTCGATGACGTGGAGCAATCAAGCTGGCGGTCAGACGATCGCCCGGGCGTCGGTGCACAAGGCCTGATGGAGCTCGGTGGGGGCTGCTCCCTGGAAGGCCGCCCGCTCCCGGCCAACAATCACGATGCCCGAACCAGGCGTGGCGTCGCGCAGGAGGTCGCATTCTGCCGGGGATAGTCCGAAGGCGTCGCGGACTGCGGGGAGGGCAACTTCCTCCTGGCGGAGAAGGATTTTGGTGTGACAGTTACGAACGATCACATTCCCAACCGACGAACCCAGGAAGTCTTCGACAACCTGAGAAACGACCATCAATCCGGTTCCCAGCTTGCGAACGCGCCGACTCAAAGCCTCCAAGGCGGCCGCGCTTCCCGGCTTCGCGAGCAGCACCTCAGCCTCGTCGACCAGAAGCAAGCGCTGCCAGCGTTGGTCGCGAGCGATCTCTGCCTCCAGCTGCATGAGGATCATCTGCATGGCAGGAGCCAGCAGCTGCTCACGGTCGGCGCCCCAACCGGCCAAGGAAAAGACCGTGGCTGAGCCTTCCAGTTCGGGGTCGGGAAGGCCGTCAAAGACGCCACCGAGGACTCCTTTGGTGAACCGACTTAGGCGACGAGCGAGGACGGGTCGGTCAGCGGCCTCGATCGCTGTGACCAGGTCAGTGAGACGGGCATCCTCTCGAGTCGAGAGGAGCTGGCTCAGGCTCGTCTCCAGGGCGTCGGAGTCCTCTTCGGGGAGGTCCCATTCCCCAGACCGGCCGGCGGCCAGCAGCTCCAGCACCACCAGAGCCCGAGCGGCTCGGGCGGAAACGGCCTCGGCTGTGCCCTCGCCCACATTCACTGCCGGGCCCAGGGCACTCAAGCCGGAGCTGTGACCGGGTGCTATGTCGCGACAGACGCCCTTGAGCAGGTGTCCCAGAGCTCGATACTCGCCCACCGGATCGATACAGCGAACCCGGCAGCCAACCAGAGCCAGGCGAGCAGCCAGCAGCTTGGCGGTATACGACTTACCTCCACCCGAAGTACCCAGGACGATCACGTTGAAATTGGGGTTCGAGCGGTCGAAGGGATTGACGACAACGAGCTCGCGGGAGATCAGGCTGGGTCCCAGCAGCACACCTGAGTCAGCCGAGAGATTGCTACGGAGGAAGGGGAAGCTGGTGGCGAGGGCGCTGGCGGTCATCTCCCGGCCCCAGCCAAAAGGGGACACGCCGGTCGGGATCGTGGCGCGCCATCCGTCGACGTGACGATGCGTCAAGGGAACCGCCCCGCAACCAAGCTCGGCCATCGCGGTGAGGAGCTGTTGCCAGCCCTGGTCCAGCTCGGGCGGCGATGATGCCGCCAGCGAGACGAAGAGCTCCAGCTGAAAGAGCCGCTCTTCCTCGACCAGTACCTGCTCTTCGAGGGTGAGCGCGTCCGCGAGAGCTGTTTCGGTGCTGCGGTCGGGACGTTGGCCCCGCAGGTGGTCGACCACGAGGCTGGTTTCGAAGCCGCGAATCTTCCGGCGCAGACGGTTGAGGCTGAACAGCTTGGGCAGAGGCGTGATGTGCTGAGCGACTCTGACCTCGCACTCCAGGCCACGCAGCAAAGGTGCCAGCCAACCGATACCGATGCGGCGGGGATAGGAGGCCACGAACAGGCTGCGACTCCATCGGCGCCCGATCCGGAAACTGCGAGGGAAGACGTCCGCATCGGGAGGCGCCAGCCAGCTGGGGAAGCTGGCCTGGCCCCGGTCGCTGCGGCCATCACCCTGCTCCTGAAGCAGGCTCAGCCACTCCCCATCGGTGACCCTTCGGGCTCTCGCTCCCAGCTGGCCCAGCGCCGCCGAGATGACCTCGCAGCGTTGCTCCAGGCCCACCTGGGTACCTCCGCTTCGGCTTAGCGGAGCGGACTTCTTCCCGGGCCGGAGTCGACTCCAGGATTCGCGCAGGCCGGAGAGGGGGTTCACCGGCTCGCCTCCCCAAACCACGATCTGGTGGCCCTGGGTCTGGACCAGGCGACCGCGGATGAGGTTCTGGCGAAATTCCCGATCCCGTTGAGCCAGACCTGTGAGAGGGCCATCCACCGGCTCGCTCGGCGTCAGCGCCACGTTGCCGGGATCGGGCCTTGACCAGCAATAGATGGAGATGGGCCCGGTCAGGGACGTCAGCAGTTGGCGGTAGCGACGCCACACCTGGTCTTGTTCTTCCTCGCCCTGAAGTGCGAGGTTGATCGGCTCGATTCGTAGGGCGGCCCGGTGGCCACCGTTGCCGAGGTGAGCGACGCCGGACTCCACGAACTCGACGTCCACCAACTGCAAGGTCGACTTGCGATCTGCCATCAAGGCGGTCGGGTTCACGAGGTAACCCAAGGCAGCGAGGCGGCGGTGGGTGGCGGTGCCTCGAGTGATCCCGACGGCATGGCGGCATCGACGGCCACATAGGCGGTGAACTGGGTCGCTCGGGATTCCGATCCAGGATGGTGAAGGTGGCAGGGTTGCGCCAAAAACCAGACCCAGTCCCCTATCCACGCGTCCAGTCGGCGCCCCTCGCAACGTCCGAAGGCCAGGGTCGCGAAAGTACCCAGCCAGGGTACAGACGCCAAGATGAGCAGATCGAGCGGTACTTGCCCTCGGACCAACAGGTAAGGCAATGCCAGCCCGAGCCCGAGCCAGCTCAGCTGCCGACTCGTGAATCCACTCCATCGCAGGGGAACTCCGGAGATCGGTTGGGAGACCTCTGCCTGGGTCACGGCGCCACCATTCCTGGAGAGGGCGCGGCCGTATCGGGCCGCAGACGGCCGGTTCGGAGGGCGTTCAGATAGGCGGCGTCCAATTCGTGGACCCGCTCACCACCAGCGGCGACGTAGTTACGCCCCAGGTCCGCGGTCGCCGCTGGATCGGCCGAGGACCGAGCCCTGATCGCGGTCAGGTCTGTCGGCGCCAGGCCAAGAACGCGCTTGAGCTCTCCGGTGGTGTCCTGGCCGTTGAGCAGCGATCGGCCGATGAACTGTTCGCGGCTCTCCCGGCCCGGCGCTTGGGGCCAAACCGAGACCCCGGTAGCCTCCCGGTCCTCGAGGCTCTTAGCGAGCTGATGGTCGCGCGTGCTCGGGCGCCCGAGGAGAGAACGCCCGGAGGGCCCCACCTGGGAGCCAAAGCGGGCCACCCGCGGCTGTACTTGGCCTCGGGCCACTGCCAGGCCCCCCAGGATTGCACCGCCGGAGGCAGCGGCGAGAGTTCGCAGGCCGCCGCTGGTTGCCAACTCGCCGCGGCTGATGCGCCGCGGCACCTCAAGCATCAGCCAGACCGTGACGATCGCAAGCAAGCACTTGGCGAACTGGTCGCCGGGGTCACCGCTTCCCACTGACGCCAGCAGCCCCGAGGATCCCGCTCCGCATCCCGACGCTGCGGAAGCAGAGATCAGTGGGCAACCGCCCAAGTGGGAAGCTCCCGCACTGGGCGACAGCCCGGAGACCGTTGAGACGATGGCGACAAAGACCAGGAAGATCAGGGTTTGGACCGCCACCACCGCGGAGAGGCCGGCCACCGTTCGCCAGTAGCGCGCGAATGCCGTCCGGCCACCGGGCACGGCCAGTAGCACAAAGGCCAGGCTGGCGCAGGCGGCGAGCAGCGCTAGGGCCAGGTAGCGGGCCAGGTAGGTAAGGGCGAGCCAGAGTGCCAGGACGGTGAGGACGGTAAAAGCCAGCATGCCCTGAATTCCGTCCGGGACGTCGTATCCGTTGCGGCCGTGGGGCCCGACTCCGCTCCAGACATCGGTATAGCTGGAGACCGTGCCCCAGTAGATATCCGCGTAGCGACAGTCGGCGGGGCTCTGACCGTTCCCCGCCCGCGGCTCGCCAGGGAGGGGGAGTCGGTTCAGTTGCATCCCGGACAGGTCGGCCCCGCCACTCCCTTCGAGACACTCCTGTCCGTCGTTGTTGTTGACCTGGTCGTCGGTATCAGTACAGAGAGGCTGATCAGGATCGGCGTCAGCGCGGTCGCAGTTGGCGTCGTGAAGCGGCGGCCCGAAGAAGTTTTCGCTTCGATCGAGGACCTCTTTGGTGAAGTCGGGTGACGTCGAGCCGATGCAGTGCGACTGGGTGAAGTCGGGATCCATCCAGGGCTGGACCAGTACCTGCTGGGAGGGCGCAGATCCCGGGTTCGAGAGATTGATTCCGGGATGGATGATCGGACTGTCCTCCGGGCAGTAGGCCGTCATGGCCAGCACGGTCATCAGGTCGAGGGGCTGAGCACTGTGATCGCCCAAGTGCTCGAAAGTGGCCTGCAGGAGGGCCTGAGAGCCCCAGGTTCCAGCGTCGATCACTCGACCTGCCAGGTGCAGGGGCAGCCCGGCACCGATGACTGCTGCAGCGATTAGGCAGGGCACTAGGCCAGTCCGGAGATTGAGTTGCTGGCCAATCATGAACAGGCAGACCTGGATGGCAAAGGCGAGCACCAACAGGCTGAGCGAGAGAGGTACAAAGATGCCGTTGATCCCCTCTACCCAGGGGATGCATCCCTGCGATCCACACTCGTGGGCGGGCTCGCCCCACGAACCGTTGTAGCTGTCCACCTCTGGATTACTCCCGACCAGGGTGGTCACCATCCGCCAGGGGCCGGAGGTAATCGCTCCGCTGACCGGGCTGATGTGCGCCGGGTCCGGGCTTCCGTCCAGGCTGCCCATGATCGCCACCGGTCCGCTGATGAAGGCGTCGACGACGTAGCAGAGGGGATCGGTGATACCCCCGCACTGCTGGCTGGTGCTACCAGCCGTCTCAGTGTCGTCTGCCGAGGTTGACGCGCCCGGTGGAGATGGCGATGGTGTCGGGTTGAGGGCCACCGACAGGCTGACTTGTCGGCCGGGCGTGCTCACCGAGCGTGCCTGAGGAGGTGCTGAACTGGTCAGCAAGAAAGTCAACCCCCAGGCCGCACCTGCCACTAGGACTAGCCGGAGGAGGGTGGGCAGGGGTCAGGGAGTATTGCCGGAGCAACTGCTGGTGGCGCAGGCGGTGTCGCTGCCGGAGAGGCCCTCTACAAAGCTCAGGACAGCTCCCTCGTTCACGAGCAGGAGCACGCCTAGAAGGACGGTGATCAGGCCTTGAACCGCCGCAGCCCGACGCTGGCTGTTATCCAGGGCGGTCATGTAGCGAATGGCGGCAAAGCTCAGGCAGAGCACTGCCACCGCACCCAGAGCTAGACCGGTGACCGTGTGAATCACGTTGTCCAGTCCGGTGTTGAACGTCGCCAGTAGCTCCACCATCCCCCCGGGCACGTGCCCAACTCCAGGTCGGCTCAGGGCTCTACGTCCGCCGGGTTCCAGCGAAGGGGGTTCGTTGCCGCCGCCCAGCGAGGATCAGGATCGGTCCATTCTCGAAGTGGGCGCCCCCGGGCCGGGGATGGCGCTCGCTCCGCCGTCTCCAGATGCACCCGCCGCCTCAGGCGGGGGTCTACGTACCAGCGCCGCTGGTCGATCACCGCCGCCTGGTCACCGCCGTGCAGGAGGAGCGCCTGGCGGTCCTTGAGCCGGCGAATGTCGTCTGGGTGGAGCAGGGGGTGCGACGCGATTGCCTCGGTGGTCGCCGAGTCTCTGCGGTGGAGCGTCGTGTTCCCGGCCAGTCGACTGGCCCGTTCGAGCAACTCGAGTTCCGAGATACCCGGCAGAAGCAACTTGGTCCGACAGTTCGACCAGAGTGCCCCGGCAACATCGTGGCCGTAGGAGGCTGAGATCGACCCGAGATCCTGTGCCAGGAGGATCATCCGCACCCCCTGGGAGCGACCCAGCTGTACCAGTGCGGGCAGCTCGGGGAGATTAGTGAGCTGGGTGAACTCGTCCAGTACGAAAAGTGCCGGCACCCTCGGCGGCGCCGCGAACAGGCTTCTCCAGCAGGAAGAGATCAGTGCTGAAATCAACCCCCGGAGCACAGGAGCGTCATGTGGGGCGACCACGCAGTAGAGCGTCTTGAGTTCGCCCTGGGCGACCTCGGCTGGGTTGAAATCGCTGTTTGAGGTGGCCTCGGCCACTTGGTCCGAGCCGTAGGCCCCAAGCTGAGCGACCAGGGTGGCCACTACGCCCATCGAGGTTCGATCCCCGCCGCTGAGGGCCCCTTGAACAAGACGCTGAGCCACCGGATGTCGAATCACTTCGCTCATTGCCTCGGCTGGGACCGCTTGGAGCAGCTCGAGTACCCCGCTCAGGCCGAGCTCGAGGCTGGCCGCCTCCACCAGCAGCCCGTGCAATAGCTGGCGGGCCAGGTCGTGCCAGAACGGTTCCCGATCGGGCGCCCGTCCCATCAGGAAGGTGGCGACTCGCAGGGCATCCTCTGAGCTGACGATGGAACTCACCGGGTTCCATCTCGCAGTGGGCTCCATCAACGGCGCGAAGACGACCGCTTTTCCCAGGGTTCGTCGATGGTCGAGGGTCGATCGGACCAGCTCTCCTTTGGGGTCGGTCACGATCACCGGGCCGGGCCACTCCAGCAGTGCCGGGATCGCCAGAGCGGACGACTTGCCTGAACCCGTGGGCCCTAACACCAGGAGATGCTCGTCGTCGGGAAGCCACAGGGCTCGCCGGCGATGGTCGCCGAGGCGTACCCGGGGGCCAGACCCCTTTCGCGAGCGGGTGCCCCGGCGCAAGGCCCGCAGGTCGGCACCTCGGGCGGTTCGGGCTCGTCCCAAGATGCCCGAACCCAGAATCTTCCGACCGCGGAGCTTGGCGGTCGCACTCAGGCCGAGCAGGGCGATGGCAGCCAAGCTGGCGGCTATCTGAGCTGAACGGGACATAAGTTCGGGGGTGATCGAACGGCCAGCGACCCGACTGCTGGCCAAGAGGGCTGGGGCGGATCCACTGTGGGAGCCACCTTGGTGGAGGCGAATCACCATGACAATCAGTGCCACACCCAGGAGGGCGGCTGGTCCGGCGATGGAGGCGGTTGCCGAGTCGCTGCCGTTGGCCATACGGGAGTGCTGTCCGCTGGGAGCAATTGGGGGGTGCGGCTGCGGTCGCGACAGCCCCGTAGCCTGCGGTTCCCCAAGCGTTACAGGTCATTGCCGGAACGGTGCAGGAAGGTCAGCCAAGTTCGCCAGAGGCCCCTCTAGACTGGCCGAGATGTCAAGCCCGGCAGCCTCCAAGAGGGCTTCTTCCAAGCAACTCTCCGAGCGCGCGATCCTGGTCGCCGACCGCGATGAGGTCACCCGCACGGCGACCGTCTCGATCCTGCGCCGACTGGGATTTGAGGTGATCGAGGCGGACTCATCCCGCTCGGCCCTGACCCAGTCCCGCCAGGGCAGCTACGCCTGTGCCATTCTCGATCTCAACTTGGTCGAAATGAGCGCCTTCGAGCTGTGCCGGCGCCTCCTGGCGAGTAGTCGCTGGAGCTGGACCCCGGTCATCTTCACCAGTGCTCGCCAGCCGCGACTCGATCTTCGGGTGAGCATGCAGGCTGGCGGCTTCGCCTATCTACCCAAACCCTTTCGTGCCGATCACCTGATGGCGGTCGTTGGCGACGCCCTGGCTAGCCAGGGTCCGATGCGCCAGGGCAAGCCCAACCGTGAATTGGTTCTGGCTCGGGCCGAAGCGGCAGCCGCGTCAGCCTGACCTCCGCCCGGTTAGGGGCTAGACCCAGCCGGAGTGGGTAGTGGGCTGGTTGGTGTCGGGGTGGGAGAAGGGCTCGTCGAGGGACTGGGGGAGGGCGACGCCGACACACTGGGGCTGGGCGACGGACGCGTAGAGCCTCCTCCCAGGACGTTGGTCGTGGTTCCCGTCCCGGAGAGGAAGTAATCGGTCTCTCCGTCAATCACCTGGCTGGTCAGCCCGTTCGGCTCCGAGTACCAGCTGTTGGCCACTCCGGATAGGGCGTCCTCCATGAAATCGTGCCAGAGGGTGGCGCACCCGCTGATGCCGTTCACCCCACCGCCGTACATCGGCGAGTCGTTGGCATTGCCGACCCAGTCCCCCACCACAACCGTCGGCGTCCAGCCAACGGCGGTGTTGTCGTCGAAGTTGGTCGAGGTCCCGGTTTTGATCGCGACTGTGTGACCGGACACGACCAAGGGGGTATCCGAGCCAAAGGCGATGAGCCGATTGCTGTTGCGAGAGAGGATGGTGTTCATGATGTAGGCCACCTGGCTGGAAAGAACCCGGCGGGGCGAGGGATCGGCTCGAAATATGACTTGGCCCTGGTCATCGCTGACCTGGAGCACGTAGGTGGTGGGATGGAGCACTCCCTGGGTCGCGAAGGTTGCCCCGGCCTGGGTCATCTGCCAGAGCGGGACCGGGTAGGCACCAAGCGTGAGGCTCGGCCCATAGTCGGAATCGGGCTGGGTCAGGGTGGTCACACCCAAGTTGCGGGCGGTGGTCAGGATGTCAGGGATGCCTGTCTTCAGTTCCACTCGGACCGCCGGCACGTTGAGTGAGTTGCCCAGCGCCACCTGCGCCTGCACGACCCCGGCATAGTGGCCCTCGTAATCGACGACGGTATAGGGCCCACCGCCAGGACCTCCGGTGGGCACTGTCAGGGGAGCGTCCAGAATTGGCGTCGTCATGGTGATGTCGTGGTTGGCCAGTGCGGTGGAGTAATTGAACAGCTTGAATTCAGATCCCGGCTGTCGGGGCGTGGCGGCCAGGTCGATCTGTCCTCCCGGGGCACTGGCACCAGCGCCTCCCACCCAGGCCAACACCTGGCCGTTCTGGGGGTCCTCGGCCACCAGAGCGCCGTCGGTCATGTGCTGGTAAACACCCGCCGCCACGGTCTGGTCAACCAGTTGCTGGGCGTCATTGTTGAGAGTTAGGTTGAGGCTGGTCTGAACCCGCAGGCCCATGGTCTGATAGCCGGACCCGTAGCGCTTCTGGAGCCAGCTCTCCACCTCATCGACGAAGTAGGGAGCGAGGTTGAGCGTGTTCCCTCCCTGGGACGCCAGGGGAGGAGCCTTGGCGCGGATCGCGGCTGCCTGAGCCGCCGTTAGATCGCCCTGGCCCTGCATCGCCGCCACCACCACCTGCTGGCGCTGGCGAGCCGCCCCCAGATTGTCGAAGGGGTCGAGATAGGTCGGCTCGGGGAGCAGACCGGCGAGTAGCGAAGCCTGGTTGGAGTTGAGCTGGGAGGCGTGGATTCCGAAATAAGTCAGGGAAGCAGCTTCGATGCCCCGGGCCCCCTCCCCGAAATACACGTCGTTGAGGTACTCGTCGAGGATGGTCCTGCGGGAAAGCTTGGCGGTGAGCTCCTCGCCGTAGAGAATCTCCTTGACCTTGTAGGTAAGCGATTTGTCGTCATGGAGATAGAGGAGCTTGCCCAGTTGCTCGGGAATCGTGCTGGCGCCCTGGGAACTGCTGTGGTGAACGACGTCGTAGAAGGCCGCCTGGGCGATTCGACCCAAGTCGAAGCTGGGCGAACTCCAGAAGTTGTGATCCTCGACAGCGACCACGGCTTTGCGCATGATCGGAGCGATCTGCTCGAAGGAGACCGGGATTCTAGAACTGCCGTCGGGATGGAGATCGGCGATCTCAACTCCCCCGTGGCCATAGATGAGGGTGTCACCGCCGTAGTTGGTGGCTTGAGGCAAGGCCCCATAGGCCCGCGCCAAAGCTGTGAAGGGAACCGCCAGGATGACCACAGCCCCGACCGCAGCCAGTCCGATCGCGGCGCCGATCCGGCGCCAGTCGACGCCTCCCAATTGGCTCTGCCGTCGGGTCCGGGGACGGTTCAATTGGCCATGACGGTAGCCTTGCCTCGAATTGAATTCAGCCATAGTCGACGTTTGGGCACGGCGCGGGGCCGAGGGTCAACCGATGAGGGCCGTGACCCGGCCAGGTGGGGAGGCACCATGCACGCGCCGTGCCCAACTAGTAGAACGCCGACCGGGACGGTTTGGTTTCTTCGGTCAGGCACAGAGAGCGCCGCTTGGTCGCGGCGGTGCCCTGGCGACCAAGAGCGGGGCTTCCTGGTGAACCCACCGGGCGTACACCAATGAGCAGCCCAACAAGCGTCCCGCCCCCTGATCACGGTCAGGCGGCCCTCCCGGTGCTGCGGATGCCTTCGGGACGTGGTCAGCGGCGCTTTACCTTGCTTCTGGGGGGCGTTGTGGTCGTGCTGATTCTGATCCAGGTTCTCGGTTCTCACCCTCTGCCTCCACCTTCGCATCGGACGGCCACCGGAGCGGTGGCCGGATACCTGGAGGGGGTCGAACACACTCATCTCGAAGAGGTCCGGCAGTATCTGGCCCCGAGCCAGCGGTTCAAGGCCAAGGCGCTGCTCCATGCCCTGGCTACTCATCGAGCCTATATCACGGCTCCCCAGGTGGGCTACGAGTCCTTGGGTAAGACGAGCGCGGAGGTCAACATTTCTGTGGAGGTTTGTGCGCCCCAGTCCGGTACCCGGATCTACAGCTGTACTTCGATTGGCCGCTCGCCGCTGGGGCTGCCCTCGCAGTTGAAGTGCGTCAGAGTTGATGGCGAATGGTACGTGACCACCCTCTTCCTGCCCCAGTAAGGCGGTCAGCCGGCCCCCTTAACTTCCAAGCCCAGGCCCACCATTCGCTCGGGGTCGAGCAGGCGGTCGAGTTCAGCGGCCGATATCCCGGAGCGGCTCAGGGCCACCTCGCGAACGGTCCTTCCGCTCCGATGGGCCTCGTGGGCGATGGCCGCAGCGGCGTCGTAGCCGATCGCCGGGACTAGAGCGGTGCAGATGGCCAGGCCCTGCTCGAGCAACTGGGGCCCGCGCTCGGTCGCAGTGAGATCGTCGACGGCCTGGAGGGCCAGGTTTGCCGAAGCCCGGGCCAGTAGCTCAATCGCCTCGAGGAGGTTGTGGGCGGCGACCGGGAGCATGACGTTGAGCTCAAGTAACGACCCGGTGGCTCCGCAGTAGGCCACCGTGACGTCGTCTCCGAGCACCTGGGCCACCGCCATCAGGGCGGATTCGCAGATCACGGGGTTGACCTTGCCCGGCATGATCGAGGAACCCGGTTGCACCTCAGGGAGGCTCAGCTCGGCCACCCCGGCGCGGGGACCGAAGCTCAGCAACCGAAGATCGCTGGCGATCTTCTGGACCACTATGGCGGCCCCCCGGGTCACGCCCGACGTGAACACGACCGCGTCCAGCGTGCTCTGGGCCTGGAAGTGGTCGTCGGTCTCGCGCAGACCTGGGTCGTATTGGGGGGCGAGTCGGGCGATGACCCGCTGGGCGAACTCGGGGTGAGTTCCGATGCCGGTCCCGACTGCCGTTCCACCCAGCGCCAGCTCAGTCAACTGCTGGCGGGCCTGGTCGATGCGCCCCAGGGCCCGCTCCACCTGGCCCCGATATCCCTCGAACTCCTGCCCGAGCCGGATGGGGGTAGCGTCCTGGAGGTGGGTGCGTCCGGTCTTGATCACGTCCCAGAGTCGGTCCCGCTGGCGCGTCAAGCTCGCTTGCAACTTCTCCAGGCTGGGCACCAGATCGTCGCGCAATGTCGCCAGGGCGGCCAGGTGGATGGCGGAGGGGAAGACATCGTTGCTGGACTGCCCGAGATTGACGTGATCGTTGGGGTGCACCCGGGCGCGCTGACCGCGCTCGGCGCCGAGTAGTTCCAGGGCCCGGTTGCCGATAACCTCGTTGGCGTTCATGTTCGACGAGGTGCCGCTGCCGGTCTGGAAGATGTCGACCACGAACTGGTCGTCGAAACGACCCTGGCTGACCTCGTCCGCGGCGCTGGCGATGGCCTGGCTGAGCTCCTCAGGAAGCAGACCAAGTTCGTGGTTAACCAGCGCCGCCTCGCGTTTGATGTCGCCCAGGGCGGCGATCATGCGCCGGGGTAGACGGAGCTTGCTGATGGGAAAGTTGAGCACGGCCCGCTCCGTGCTGGCTCCGTAGTACGCGTCTGCCGGGACTTCCATCTCGCCCATGGAGTCGCGCTCAAGCCGATTGCGGCCCTCGGTCATCCCTCCGAGTCTATCGGCTGGGCAACTGGGATCGGCCGACTTGGAACTCGGTCGAAGAGAAGGCGCTCAACCCAGCTGTCCGGGGACTCTCCCTCACGTGCCCGGCCTACCCGGTAGCCCTCGAACCGACGCAAGACGAGACAGATGACCACCCCCACCGCGGTTATGGCGAAGGCAGGGGAGGCCGGACTCAGCCAGAGCACGATCGGCAATCCGGCGTAGGCGAGCAGCACCCCCAGCGCGCTCCGGCGGAGAAGTCCTCCGATGATCACCAGGATCAGGACGAAGGCGAACCCTGACCAGGACCAGAGGGCCACCGCTCCCGTGGCGCTGGCCACTCCGCGGCCCCCGTTGTACTGCATGTAGATGGGCCAGCCGTTGCCGATGATGGCGGCCAATCCTGCGCCCGCGGCGACCCAGGCCGGGAATCCCAGTAGCACTGCCAACAACACCGGGAGCAGGCCCTGACAGAACTGGAGCGGGCCGGCCAACGCCGCCGGGAGCAGTCCGACCGAGTGGAAGAGATTGCTGGTCCCGATCTTGCCGGTGCCCACCTGGCGAAGGTCGACCCCGGCCAGTCGGCCGAGCATCCACCCCACTGGGACGCCGCCCACCAGATAGGCCCCTGCCCAGAGCAGGACCACCCCCAGCGACTTGCTGCCCAAGGCGGCAGTGGCCGCCGTCACGGCCTGAGCGGGATTTCGGCGACCGCCGCCGCGCCGATCAGTCCCGGCCCGGTATGAAGAGCGATCACGGGGGTCAGATTGAGGCGCTCAACTTCACCCACTCCGAACAATTTGACCAGATGCTCGGTGAGTTGAGGGATCGCCGAAGGGGAATCCCCGCAGAAGACCGCCAGCCGGACCGCGGTGTCGGGTGGGGTCTGCTCGCGGAGATGCTCCGCCACTGCCCGGAGCGCCCGTTTGGTTCCTCGGACGAACCCCAGGCGTCGCACGTCCCCACCGGCGAAGGCGAACAGCGGCCGAACGTGGAGCAGGTCCCCGCTCAGTCCCGCTAGGGCGGGGACGCGACCACTTCGCACCAGAAAGCGCATGGTCTCGAGGGCTGCGATTACGCGCACGCTGGCGGCTACCTCCCGCACATGCGTCACCACCTCCGCTTGTCCCAGCCCTGCGGCGCAGGCCGCCGCCGCCGCCTCGGCTACCAAGGTGTAGCCGCCAGCGGCGGTGCCGGTGTCGAGGATCTCGATCTTCTTCTCCGGGGCTTCGCTGCGCAGCATCTCGGCCGCCACCCGGGCGGAGCGGCCCATCATCGAGTAGCGCTCGGGGATGGTCAGGCAGACGATTTCAGAACTAGATGTCGCTCGGAATACCTTCAGGTAGTCGCCCGGCGAAGGCGAGCTGCTGGTGGGCAGGGGTCCGGGATCGCCAAGGCGCCGGTACAGCTCCGCGGCCGAGATATCGATGCCGTCACGCAGAGTCCTGCCGTCGATCTCGATCGACATGGGGACCACACTGACCCAGGGCGACTCACCAAGGGCCGGGGGCAGGCAGGCCCCACTGTCGACCACCAGCTCAGTGCGCGCCCGGGCCGGCACTAGGCCGGAGCCGCTGCGTCGAGTCGGCATGCAGTCTGGGCCTGGGCGCGCCCCTGGCCGGCCGGACGCTCTGGCAGCCATCGCCGGCTCGAATGGATTCTGGTCCTGGCCAACTCACCTACCAAGTCATCCTCCAGATCGGGTTCTGCGGGGAATCCCGACCTCCCGTCTTCCGGTCGGCGATAGAGATCTATCTACTCGCGTTCTTGCCCCCCAGGGCGATCGCTCAAAGGCCACGTCGGGCATCGCTGTAGATCTGCAACAGCCGATCCAGCATGGCTGCCATTCCATGATGACGGACCGCCTCTTGGCGTGCCGACTGCCCTAGCCGCTCGACCGCAGCAGGGTCCTGCTCGAGACCATCCAGCCAGGTGGCGATGGACCGGCTCAAGTGCTCCGGCTCGAGCGTCTGAGCGACTCCACCCACCAGCGAGGCGCCCCCGGCGGGTGTCGCCGCCACCGCACACCCGGCGGCCATCGCCTCCAGGAGCGCGATCGAGAGCCCCTCGGCGCTGGAAGGCAGACAGAAGACGTCGACCGCTCGCCAGAAGTCAACTCGTTCTTGGATCGTCTGCAACTGGCCCAGATAGATCACCCTGGGGTCGGTCTGGGCGGAGAGCACCTCTCTCAGCATGGTGCCCTGTCCGGCGATGACAAGGCGAGCTGCTGCCCCTAGATTGGCGGCCCGGAAGCCTTGGAGAAGCTCCCGCACTCCCTTTTCCGGATCCAAGCGGCCGGCAAAGCCGACGACTAGGCCGGAACCCTGGAGCCGGGTCGCGCGGAGGTGGGATCTCCCGGGACGAAAACGGTCGACGTCGACGGCGTTGGGGACGACCTCGATCCGCGCCCGATCGACCCCGACTTGGCTGAGCCGGAGCCGGTGGTCTTCGGAGAAGACGATGATCCGTTGGTAGGCACGTAGGCGAGGCGCCCAGAAGCGGTGGAGTTCTCGCATCACCAGGGCTCGACCACTGCCGGGACGACCGAAGGGAAGGTGGAAGGTGGCTATGGTGGCTGCTCCCGAGGCCTGGGCTTGGCGACCCAGCCAACCGTCTTGGAGGGTGAAGCTGAGCGAGGCATGAACGACGTCCGGGCGCACCCGCCCCAGCCAGCTCGCCAGCTTGCGCTGGAATCCGGGCCGGGCCACGGTTACCGTCTTGAAGCGCCAGGTGGGCCAGCTGATCTCATGGGCGGAATCCACGGGCGTGATCGGGCCATCCCGGCTCGCGTGATGGAACCACACCTCCGCGCCCCGCTCCACCAAGCCGCCCACCACATCTGCCGAGTAGGTGGTCAGGCCGTCACCTCGGGCCCCCACGGAGTGCCCGAACCAGGCCAACCGGAGATGGGCCCCGGCCGACTCAGTCGTCGGCAAGGCCAACCAACAGGTCCTGGCCGAACGGGTACCACTGCTCCGGCCAGCGCCTCACCGCCGCCTCGAAGGTGGGAATGATCCGGCGCAGCGCCTCGGCGGGGTCGACTTCAGGAGCGATCTCGACCGGCGGATGGACCTCGATCAGGTAGCCGCCGGTCGGTCGTCGGACACAAGTCGCCGGAACCAGGGGTGCCCCGGTTCGCGCGGCCAAGATGCCCGGGGCGGCCGAGAACCGCGTCCGCTGCCCCAGGAAGTCGACCTCGACCGAGGGAGTCTCGCCGGGGATGTCGGCGACCAGCGCCACCCATCCGCCCTTGTGCAGCTTGCGCAGAAGCGTTGAGGGCGAGCGTGACACCAGCACCACCTCAACTCCGATCTCCCGCCTCGCCCAGATGACCAACTGGGAGAGCCAGGGAGCCCCCTCGTCGGCCATCACTGAAGTCAGCTGGATACCGCGGACAGCGGATGCGGCCGCCGGCACATCCCAGCTGCCGTGGTGGATCACCACCAGAATCCCCGCCCTTCCCCGCAGCTGGAGACTGGCGAGGTTGGACTCCACCCCCACTGTCCGGACCTCGGCAAAGATCCGGTTGCGGGAGAGATGGTGGACGTAGAGGAAGTCAATCGAGGTACGGGCGTACTCCCGATAGCTCGCCGCCGCCAACCGCCGGGCCTCCCGCCGGGTCAGTTCCGGAAACACGGCCCGGAAGTTGCGGATGGTCGCCCGGCGCCGGGCCGGCTGGAGCGCGAACGTCGCGTTGGCGAGTGGGTCGGAGAGGCGGTAGCGGTGGCGACCCAAAGCCCGGACGCCGGCGGAGACCGCGTTGAGGCCGAACCTGAGTAGGGAGGGCGGGAGATCGGTTCTCGCGTCCGCACTACCCACGCTCACCGGCCGATTGTCGCAGCCGCCTCGAAGCGCCCGGTTCTCGCCCGACGGTGGGTAGTACGTTCCTTCGGTGAACCGTTTGGCGAATGAGACCAGCGCCTACCTCCGCCAGCACCGGGACAACCCTGTCGATTGGTATCCCTGGGGAGATCTGGCCTTCCAGCGGGCTCGAGAGCAGGATCGACCCGTGCTCCTCAGCGTGGGCTACTCCGCCTGTCACTGGTGCCACGTGATGGCCCATGAGAGCTTCGAGGATCCTGACTTGGCGGCCATCCAGAACAGTCTTTTCGTCAACATCAAGGTTGACCGGGAGGAGCGGCCCGATGTGGACCGCATCTACATGGATGCCCTGCAGGCCCTCACCGGGAGCGGGGGATGGCCGATGACGGTGTTTCTGCTCCCCGACGGCCGCCCTTTCTTCGCAGGCACCTACTTCCCACCCGAGGACCGCCCCGGGCTTCCCGGATTCCGGCGGGTCATGGAATCGCTGGCAGCGGCCTACCACGACCGTCGCGACGAGGTGGTTGCCAGCGCTCAACACCTGACCCAAGCGCTGGCGCCGGCCCCGTTGATCTCGACGGCTCTCGGTGGGAGGGCCATGGCCGAACTCTTGGCCCGGGCTGAGGCGGGTTTGATCCGGGCGGCTGATACCGACTACGGGGGCTTTGGGGGTGCACCCAAGTTCCCCCAGTGCGCGCTCCTCGACTTCCTCCTCACCCAGGAGGCGCTCAGTCAGAGCCAAGCCGCCGGGGACATCGTTCAGACCACCCTCGAGGCCATGGCGGAGGGCGGCATCCGAGACCAACTGGGGGAAGGTTTCCACCGCTACAGCGTGGATCAGCGCTGGGCTGTGCCTCACTTCGAAAAGATGCTCTATGACAATGCCCAGCTGGTCCGTCTCTACCTCCACAGCTGGCAGGTGCGGGGCCAGCAGCGCCACCTCGACCTGGCTCGTCGGACGGC
>JBAQYY010000018.1:0-4293 GCA_049790415.1 Candidatus Dormiibacterota bacterium
GCGCAGCGGAGAGGAGCGAGCCCGCCAGATGATTGACCAGACCGCGGCTGAACTGTCCACGCTGGTGGGCACCAAGGATGCCTGCGAGGTCGTGGGGCTGGCCCGGGCGACCTACTACCGGCGTCGGCGGCCGCCCTCTTGTTCTACCCCGGATCGGCAGAGTCGCCGCTCCCCAAGGGCCCTGGGGGAGCAGGAAGTGGACGATGTCCTCGAGATCCTGCACTCCGAACGGTTCGTGGACATGGCCCCGGCGGAGGTGTACGCCCTCCTCTTGGACGAGGGCCAGTACAAAGCGTCGGTATCCACCATGTACCGGATCCTGCGTGCCGCTGGTGAGGTGCAGGAGCGGCGGCGGCACTCGGTTCATCCAGCCCGGGTCAAGCCTGAGCTGGTGGCGATGCGACCCAACCAGGTGTGGAGTTGGGACATCACCAAGCTCCATGGCCCGGTGAAGTGGACCTACTTTTACCTCTACGTGGTCATCGACATCTACAGCCGCCACGTGGTGGGCTGGATGGTGGCCAGTCGCGAGAGCTCAGCCCTGGCAGAGCGCTTGCTGGCGGACAGCATCCGCAAGCATGGAGTCGATGCCGACCAGCTGACCATCCACGCCGACAACGGCTCCTCGATGGCCTCCAAGCCGGTGGCGCTGCTGCTGGCCGACCTCGGGGTCACCAAGAGCCACTCCCGGCCCCATGTCAGCAACGACAACCCCTACTCCGAGGCCCAGTTCAAGACTCTCAAGTACCGCCCGGACTTCCCTCGCCAGTTCGGCAGCCAGGAGGATGCTCGCAGCTTCTGCCAGCAGTTCTTCGCCTGGTACAACGGCGAGCACCGACACTCGGGTATCGGCTTCCACACCCCTGCCGACCTGCACTACGGACGTGCCCCCCAGCTCCGCCAGCGGCGGGCGGACGTTCTCGCTGGCGCCTACACCACCCATCCCGAGCGCTTTGTCCGCAAGCACCCCGAGCCTCCCCGCCTACCTGGTGCCGCCTGGATCAACCGCCCCCTACAGGAGGTCGCCTGAGCACAAAATTTCCCGACACCATCTGTCTCAAAGTCGTTGACATGTTCCGCGGTGTGCGGCTTCAGCGTGATGACCCCGTCGTGCAACTTTCCGGTGTGAATTTCCGTGTAGCCGCCGGCAATCGCGAGAATCAGCTCGACTCCTTGTGCAGGGAGTAGGCGGAAAAAGCCTTCCTCGGAGTGGCTCGGTTCGCCGGTTAGAGAATCGGTGGCGCTCTGGCTGAAGCGCAGCAGGGGACGGTCGGGGACCGGCTCGATGAGCACCGTCTCGTGATATCGGAAGGCTGGCTCAGCTGACCACAGTCCGCGCCCCTCCCCCTCCCAACGTCCCAGCCAGGGAGCCCAGCCAGCCTGCAGCTCAGCCACACTCACGGCTGGACCATAGATCCTCCTCCGGGCGGCGTCAATCGGACACGAACTCGGGCGTGAGTACTTCGGTGGGGGCCAGCTACCCTGGTGAAGTGAGTCGTGAGCCGATCGGACGGGCGCTGCTGCTACGTCTGCTGGCGGCAGGCCTTCCCCCGCCGGGCGAGTTTCCGCTTCGCCAGCGGCAGCCTGACCCCGGCCTCTTCGGCCCGGGCAGCGCGACCTGGCAGGTGATGCGGGAGCCCCTGCTCATCCTGGGCGCCGCTCGAGCTCTGCTGATGCAGGCGGCCCACCCCTTGGTCGCCCAGGGGGCGCTCGACCACAGTGACTTCGAGGTCGATCCGATCGGACGGTTCCAGCGCACCGCTGGTTGGGTGACCACGGTCATCTTCGGCACCACCGAGGAGGCCCAGGCCGCGACCCGGGCGGTGAACCAGCTCCATCGCCGGGTGACCGGTCAGTTGCCGGGCGAGCACGCGGCGGGACAGTGGGCGGGGGGCAGCCAGTACGACGCCCAGAACCGCCAACTTCTGCTCTGGGTGCATGCCTCACTGGTGGACTCCATGCTCACCGCCCACCGAACCGTGATCGGCAAGCTGCGCCCCGGCGTGGCCGACCGATTCGTCCGGGAGTGGGATGCTCTGGCCCGCCTGATGGGGATCGGTCCCGGGTCCACCTGGCAGACGGAGTCGGCTATGCGGGACTGGATCAACGGCCGGATTCAAGCAGCGATCGTGGCCCCTGGGAGGGGTTCGCGCCGGGTCTCTGCGGTCATTCTGGCACCGGGTGCGACCGGGCCTGCTCTGGCCAAAGTGACGACTCTCTTCAGCGCCGGCATGCTTCCCCCACCGCTCCGCCGCGAGTTCGGGATTGCCTGGACCCCAGCCCAACAAGTCGCCTTCCAGACCCTGGCCCTGAGCCTGCGGACCGCTCGGCCGGCGTTGCCTCGGGTGGTGCGGATCAGTCCCGTGTACGACTTCGCCATGGCCCGCGTGAGTGGAGAGCTGCTGGCGGGAACGGAGCGCGCCGACCAGCTCTTGTCCCGCCTGCGCCTGGCCTAAGTCCTTAGACCAGGTCCCATACCTCGATGGCGGGGACGTCGTGCTCCTGGCTCAGGATCGAGATCGAGGCCACCTTCAACATGAGATGTCGGGCTAGGCCCACCGGAGTTCCCAGATAGGCGACGGTCACCGCTCTTAGAACATGTCCGTGACCGAAGAGGGCGTAGTTCCGGTCCGGCTCGGGAGCCAGCTCCGCCAGCAGCCGGCGGCCCCGATCGACAACTTGCTCTGGGGTTTCCCCCCCTGGGCAGCCATCACGCCAGAGGTCCCAGCCCGGGCGCTCACGTTGGATTTCCATGCTGGTGATCCCCTCGTACTCGCCGTAGTCGAACTCGGTCAGCAAGGCGGTGATCTCCGCCTCCGGTTGGACACCTGAGAGCTCGGCGGTGAGCCGGGCGCGCTGCAGCGGGCTCGCCAGTACCCGAGTAAATGGCACCCCGGCAAGCCTGGGACCAAGGCTGCGGGCCTGGTCGTCGCCCGCCTCGGTAAGGGGGATGTCTGTGCTACCCGTGTGTCGGTGCTGAAGTGACCACTCGGTCTCGCCGTGGCGGATCAGGTAGATGGGCATCCCGAGGCAAGTCTAAGGTCGCTGGGTATTCGGCCCTCACTTCGGCCCTGGGTATACTGGGCCCCCTTCGGGAAGTAGCTCAGTCCGGTTAGAGTGCACGGTTCGGGACCGTGAGGTCGGCGGTTCAAATCCGCCCTTCCCGACCACTTCCCCTGCAAGTGTCCGAGGTGGCAGTCAAATGGAGCGCTAGACGCGTGTTGCGCCGTCGACGCAAGGGACCGACCGGTCCTTCAAGCACCGACAGGCTCGGACCCACTCCAAAGTGCGATGCGCCAACTAGTGTCGATCCGGATGAACACAGCTGTGAGCCGGTATGGCTTGGCCGCAGCACCCGTTGGTTCGACGACGGTGCCCTCGGCAACCATCCAAGCAACGTCCCCGTGGGCTGCCAACACTCGATTCGGCAGGTCGAATCGATACGCGCCGGAACTGCCGTAAATGCGCCCGAAGAAGGCCTCAACGGCCGCTTGTCCCCGGGCCAGTTCTCCTCTCTCCGAACCAAGGACCGCGGGGTCCGCTTGAAGAGCGAAACAGACAAGCGTGGCGGGAAGGCTGCGAGCTTCGATCGCCTGCAGCAGGGCATCTAGGACAGCGCTAGGCGAAGGGAGATTCCCGCACGGCACGACCTCCGGCCTCACGCCGAAAATCCGGTCAATCGTTTCGTTGCGCGGCTCCGGGGCGTCGTATTCGGCAGTGCGGCCCGGCAGCATTTGCCAAGTTGTCGTCCCCGGTGACGAGATCGGTATTCAACCATTCGGCCAGCGCGACGTACCATGCGTCATACACGGTCAGGTTGTCCTTTAGCTCCCATACCCGTGGTATGAACGGCTCGAAGGGATACTGGACCATCCTTACGCGGCGGACTTGTTCGAGCGCCGCCGCGGCGCGTATCGAACTTAGTTCACCGCGGATGACGAGTCCGCGAAGCGCAGATACCGCCTCGGCACCGAAGATGGCCGGCACTTGCAGGGTAGCTTGGCCTCCTAACTCTTCGCGCGCCAGCTCGCCGTGACTGCCGACACCCACCAGGGAGTCAACGAAGACAGAGGCGTCGACGACACTCATCACCGGCTCCGTCAGTGAGCCGATCGATCGGCTCGTAGCAGTTGCGCGGTCGGCATCCGGGCGAAGCCTTCTGGGCCCCCGGCCAACAATCGATCCTCGGTCTCCGCCACGAGCTCCGCCGGGGTCCTGAGGGCCGCGTTCAGCGGCAACTCGGACAGCAGGAACTCCTGGAGGCTCATCCCGGCGGCAGACGCGCGGGTTTGG
>JBAQYY010000019.1:0-1648 GCA_049790415.1 Candidatus Dormiibacterota bacterium
CCGGTCGTAGCCACATAGGTCAGATAGGTCCCGGTGGGATCGAAGCCGAGGTCGCTGAGCTGGCTGCCGGCGGAGGCAGTAAACAGCACCGTGCTCTGGGCACCGAGATCCGAACTGGAATCGACGGTGAAGTTGCCATTGTTGTCTGCGATGTAGGCGAGATCGGTGCCGCTCGCCGCCCAAGCGGGGATACCTACCAAGGTGCTGATGGCGGTGGCTGATCCGCTCGGCAGGGAGTAGACGGTGGGCACTCCGCCGGGCCGTGCGAAGAGCGCTTGGGCTGACGGTGAAAGGGTGAAGAACCCGCTGGGATCCACGTGGACGCTGGGATACACCGCGGTGATTTGGCCATCCAGGCTGACCTCGCGCAGCTGTCCGGCGGCCGCGTAGAGCAAGTCGCCGTTGTCGAGCCAGGCCAGCCCGGGATCAGACTCTGCCGAGGTGGCGAGAGTCTGAGGGCTGCCGCTTCCGCTGGCCGGAACCACGTCGAGGGACAGGTTGCCGGAACTAGCTGGTGTCCAGAAGGCGATCTCCTGGCTGTCCGGCGAGGCGACTGCCCCCGCGCTATCAGTGGCGACGGCCCTGAGGGATGGCGTCAGCACGTAGAGGTCTCCAAAGGTCAGGCCGGTGGTGGCCGAGCCCTCGGTCGGGGCAGTCGGACTGGACGATGGGGTGGGGGAGGGCACCGAAGACGGTGCACCGGTGGCGAGGACCAGGAGCGCGCCGTCGGGCATGTAGCTGACCGCGGTGACCCCGGTGGTGACCGGTATCGGAGTGACCGAGACCAGAGTTGGAATCTGACCCTGCGGCGTTGAGGGTGCAGACCCGGTGCCGAAGGGAATGACGATTCCTGAGGGGGCCACGGCGCCGTTCTGGGCCTTGACGGCGGGCTGGGCGATGGTCACCACGTAGCCCACGTTGGGGGCTAGGCCGTGGGCTGGCGAGAGGAGCAGCGTCTTCGAGTTGGGCCAACTCGCCTGGTAAGAGACGGCGGGCTTGATCGTCAGCCCGCGGAGGACGGCTGACTCGTCCATGGGCCGGTTGAAGCTGATCCGGATCGCCTGGGTCACTGGTACCTGGTGGTGCCCGGCCACGGCGGCCTGGATTTCGACCTGGCCCCGCTGCAGGGGCAGGGCCACCACCGAGACGACCACCACGGCCGCGACTGCCAGGCTGGCGATTCCCAAGGTCGCCGGAAGTGGCAGAGGGAATCGCCGAGGCCGCGGCGCCGACCTCCGGCTGGCGCTGGCTTCGGCCATCAGGTTCGCGCGCAGCCGTGTCTGGAAGGCAGGATCGGCCGGTGTCGGTGGTTGCGCCTCGATCCGCCGTCGAAGCTCCTGGGCGGTCTCCATCAGTTGGGGACCATCGCCTCCGTCTTGGGCTAGAAAGATGGCCCAGAGTTCGGAGTCGACACCGTCCGGCATCTGCGGGATGCTGCGTTGTCCGCTCCAGGGCCAGCGCCTACTCATCCGCAGCCGTCCCTTCGGCGGCCAGGGGGCGGAGGGTGGCGCGGACGGTGGCAGTTCCCCGGTAGATCAAGAGCTTGATCGCACCCTCGCTCTTGCCCATGATCTCGCCTATCTGTGCCAACGGAAGGTCCTGTGCGTACTTGAGGGTCATCGCGGTCCGCTGTTGCTCGGGTAGGGCG
>JBAQYY010000020.1:0-3217 GCA_049790415.1 Candidatus Dormiibacterota bacterium
GATCCTCGCCGAGATGTTCCAGCGACACCTCGAAGGTCGAGCCGCCGAAGACGTCCAAGCCCGCATACCCGCACCCGTCGAGCTTCTCGATGAGGGGAAGGAGATGCCGGGTACGAACTCGGCTCAACAGCAACGTCTGCTGCCCGTGACGCAAGCAGCTCTCGATCAATCCGATCGCGGCCATGAACTGCCAAGACTAACCGGAGGGGAGCTGCCAGCGCGAACTCCTAGCCTGGCAGGTTAGGGGCCGGCGCCCCTCTGCGCACGCTTTGCTGTAGTGGAAGTTGTTTGGGTATTCGCCCTCAGGAGATGTCCGAGACTCCAGCCGCCCTCCAACTCCGTCCTAAATCGTCAGTCCGCCACAAGGCCCCGTCGGCCGCATCAAGGAACCACGCTTCCCGGTTGTTGCTAGCGGAAACGGAGGCTATTGCGAATACCTCGTCTCCGGCGGCCTCGGGGGGCGTAGTGCAGGGAACCCAGTGTCGTCCACCGTCAAAAGATGCCCAGAGGTCGACCGACGTGGCGACCGGGCCTCCGGAAGGAGTCCAGCCGAGCAGATCATCCGGGTCCGCCCAGGCTAAGGATTCAAGCTGAAGGCCAGTCGGAAGCCACTGCCACTGCAAGCCCCCATCACTGGTTGATTCCAACGCGACTACTTTGGGCCCCTCGACAAACGACACGATCCCCTGATCCAGGTTGGAGGGCAGGAAGCTGGCCGCCAGGACCGTGTCCAGAGGAGCTCCGGCGTCGAGTGGAGCTCCCTTGGTCCACTGCGCGCCACCGTCATCCGTGTGCCAGACGTAGGCGCTGGGTGTGGCCACAGCCGCTTGGGCGGCCGTGGCGTAGAGCGCTCCAACCAGTACGCCGTCCCCGTCTCGGTTGATCCAGGGGCCGAAGACCTGCCCGACTGTGTATCCAGCCGGCCCGGGGGTCGCCACCGTGTATTCAACGGGCCCCACCTGAGCCCAGCTGGCGCCACCGTTCTTAGTCGCGTAGAGTCGCCAGGTTTCCGTACTGGCGTCGGTCGTCGCAGCGTAACCGCGTTGCCTGTTGATGAAGTCAAGGCCACTGACGGTTCCAGGAACTCTTCCCTGGACTTTCCAGGTGTGCCCCCCGTCGCTCGTCTCGCTGACCGCCCCACCGAAAGCGGCCTCCCCAGCTCCAAAGGCGACCTGCGCGGAAAGGGAGTCCACCGTGAGTGTCGGCGCTGCACTGGGAAGAACCTGGCTCCAGTGCGTGCCCCCGTCGTCGGTACGGAGCAACGACGTACTGGAGGCGGCGTAACCGACTAAGGATGACGGCCAGGACATGGCCATGGCCGAGAACTGCGACCAACTGACGACGGGATGCCATTTCGTCTGCAGGCTTCCCGATGCAAGATTGAGGACGCTCGCTGGCCCGGTACAAGCAGCCGCATTGAACGTGTCCCAGACCTCTCCCGCCGGATCATCGCTCAGAATCGATGCAGGAGATGAGTCGCTGCATTGGACTGTTGACGAAGGAGTGTCGTTTGTCCATTGTCGTCCACCATCTTGGCTGAGCCACACGGCGGCGCCGCACCCTTGCAAGGCGCAGTCATCGATGTCAGCGACGCTGAGCCAGAGCCTCCCGCGCGTCCCCACAATCAGTTTGGCGTTGAGTGCCGGGGTCACCAGCATTGCTGGTAGGGAACCCACGGTTGACCAACTTTTGCCCCGGTTTTGGCTCCTAATTATGGATATCCTCCCGCTGCCGTCTGCCCCTGCGAATCCACCTAGCGGCGCCTCCACAGCCCACAAGGCTCGCGGCGATTGGGCCACGGCAAAGACCGGGCCCGGCGTTTTGAGTGCCGTCTCCCAGCGTCTGCCACCGTCAGTCGAGAGTAGGACGCTCCCGCGGCAGACCGGAGGCGGGTAATTGGTCTTCCCGGTGACGGAATCTTGCTCAACGCACCGGCTAATACCCGCCGCCAATCCTAAGGAGGGCTTGGAGAATGCGATCTGAACCGAATTGTCTGTTGGAAAAGTGCCCCGGTAGCTCCAACTGCGTCCGGCGTTGGAGCTTGCCAGTAGGTTCGAGACGCATGTGGAGTCGGCCGGCGCACCGTCGCAGTTAGAACCACCCTGAACCAACGCCCAAACGTCTCCGGAGCTAGCGCTGTCCAGCTGCCCGACTACTCCAGAGCCGGTCCACTCGGAATGCCAGCTGCGCCCGGAGTCGGTCGTGCCCAGAATCTGGCCGCTATCCCCCTTGTCTGTCGTGACCCAGCCTGTCTTCGGTGAGGAGAAGTCAACGTCGCTGAGTGACGCCGGGATGACAGTGGGTTCTCCTACCACCGGTCGCGCAGAAGCCGCTTCGGCGTGGTGACCATGGAAGACTTGGCTACTTGTTGGAGCCGCGACTCCGAGGAAGAGCAGAGCAGATGCGGTAATCGCGACAGTGTGCCTCAACGAAAGTCGCCAGCTGTTGGGGGGATTCCGCACTGACCTCGGGGCCCCAGCGATCATCGCGCGCACAACGCGGTAGCTGCGGCCCCGGTTACGCCGGACGTTGCCGACGCCTGGGGTGCCTAAACCTAGTCCTTTTCTCCCACGTTCTTCGAGCTGATAGCTGGGGAAGCTTGTTGCCCTGCCAGCACGGAGAGCAACTCGTCGAGATCGGGAGCAGGCACCTGATCGCGGAATCCGGAGAGACGCGAGTAGACGTCCGCGGCCGCCCGGTGAAAGCCCCCTGTCACGTCCACGGCGTCAAAGGACTGGGCAATCTCCTCCATCTCGGCTACGAACCGCCAGGCCTTGCGGGGGCTCGATTTGACGATTCCCGCGAACCGCTCGACCAGCTCGGGATGAGAAGAGTCCCACTGCTCAAGGAGTGGTCCCTCCACGTCCATCTGAACTGCGGCCGCGCGTACTGCCAGAAGTAGAGCGGTTGATCCCTTGGTCCAAGCGGCGAAGCACATCTTCAACGCTGAGGCGGCTCCGACCGGGGCGTTCAGAACAGTAGCGGTGAGGCGATCGCTGCCCTGGAAGAGGTCCGCGACGGGGGCAGATCGAGCCCCGGCGAGGTAGAGACGGGTGTCCCCACCCGGGTGGGCCGGGCTGCCGATGATGCCGCCGTCGACAAAGGCCCCGCCCGATCCCTCGATCAGCTGAGCGATCCGAGCGACCTTCTGCGGTGAGACGGCGTTGGCATCGAGGTAGACGCCCTGGAAGTGACCCGAGGCTACTTCCAGGGCCAC
>JBAQYY010000021.1:0-10707 GCA_049790415.1 Candidatus Dormiibacterota bacterium
GGAAACCCCCTGGTCCCATGACCAGGGGGTGGGGGAGGTGCTGGTAGCGACCTCAGGAGGGCGGGCCCGTCCCCAAGGTCACGCTGGCGGTGTGACTGTTGTCGCTGGAGTCAACCCAGGTAATTGAGATGCTCTGGCCGGGGTGCTCAGCCGCGATCACGCTCCCCAGAGAGCTCTCTGAGGTGATCGTGGTGCCATCGGCTGAGGTGATCACGTCACCCGACACCAGCCCTGCACTTTGCGCCGGGGTCTGGGCAAAGACGTTGGTGATGAGGGCGCCCGAGTCGACCGGAGGCGAGTAGCCGCCGAATCCGCCGCCACCAGGTCCGCCGGCGCTACTGGCGTTTTCGACATCCACACCCAAGAAGGCCGGTAGTCCGATGTGGACCGAGCTGCTGCTCTGCCCTTGCTGCATCTGGCTGGCGATCGCCAGCGCGGTGTTGATGGGAATGGCGAAGCCGACGGTGGAGCCTTGGTCACGGGAGTCACTGTTGGAAGATGCGGCGGCCGTGTTCATGCCGATCACCTGGCCGGCTGAGTTGGCCAGCGGGCCTCCGGAGTTACCCGGTTCCAGGGTGGCATCGGTCTGCAAGAGGCCGCTCAGGTTCTCATCGTTGGTGCCGTCCTCATCGCTGGCGGTGATGGAGCGATTGAGGGCAGTTATCGAGCCGCTGGTGACTGTCGGTTTGCCGGGTAGATCGAGGGCGTTACCGATGGCAACCACCGGCAGTCCGACCACCACGGTGGAGGAGTTACCCACGGTGACCGTTTTCAAGCCCGAGGCATTCTGGAGCTGGAGGAGCGCCACGTCGGCTGTGGGGTCATAGCCAATGACCTTGGCGGTGTATTTGGTACCCTCACCATCGACTTGGGCGGTGATTTTGGTGGCTCCGTCAATGACGTGGTTGTTGGTCAGCACCTCTCCGTTGGAGGTGAGCACGATTCCGGTGCCATCCGAAACGGCGTTCTGATAGCCGTCCACGGCCGTGATATCGACCACTCCAGGCTCGACTTTGGCGGTGACCGAGGAGACGTTGAGGGTCCCCGTCTTGGAGGTCACTCCCGAGGAGGCCGGCTTGGGAATCGGCTGGGTCGCTTGCTGACTGTTCGACGGAGCACCGATCTGGTGGCCGGCAAAGCCGACTGCAACCAGAATGGCCAGGGCTGCCCCGGTCGCGGCCAGGCGCCTGCCCCAGCGGGGACCGCTCGGGCTGGAGCTCACCCCGGCGTCAACTACCTGGCCTGGAGCGTACTCGCCGGGAGGCGCGGGGAAGGGCCCCACGAAGGCCGTGGGCTGGGTATCGGGGCTGCTGGCGGAAGACGGGTCGGGAGCCCCGGCGGGGGGTTGCGATCCGGGATTTTCCGTCTCGGGAGGGGGGTTGCTGTCCACGGCTTTGGCACCTATGTTGTGGCGTCCCGGGGTGGGTCGCCGCTCGCTGGCTCTGGCTAGGTCTTGACTGTGCACTTTGGCGCTTGGATTCGTGTTAGAGAAACCTGAGAAGACGGCGAGAATCCGTCGAAGGCATCCGAGCCGGAGCTAAATTGAGAGCGACCCGCGTTGCGGGACCGCCTTAACTAGGAGGGGCACGCATGCCCGAAATCACCGTCTACGGCGCCCCTTGGTGCCCGGACTGCAAGCGAAGCAAGCAATTCCTGAGCCAGCATCGGGTTGCCTTCAACTGGGTCGATATCGACCAGGACCATGGCGGTCTGGAGTTGGTGGAGAAGTTGCAGCAGGGCGGTCGAACCATCCCCACCATCGTCTTCGGGGACGGTGACTTTCTGCTCGAGCCGACTGATGAGGAACTGGCCGCCAAGCTCGGGCTTTCCCTGCAGGCCGATCGAGGCTTCTACGACGTGGCCATCGTCGGTGGCGGTCCGGCGGGATTGGCGGCAGCAATCTACGCCGCCCGCGAGGGCATGGATGCGATCGTCATCGACAGGAGCGCGCTGGGAGGCCAATCAGGAGTCACCGAGCGGATCGACAACTATCCGGGCTTCCCCGAGGGCATCGGGGGCGCGGAGCTGGCGGAGCGGTTCATCGCCCAGGCTCGCCGCTATCTAGTGGAACTGCTGCCCGCAGTCTCGGTCGCTGAAATTGCTGCCGAGACCGAAGATTTGGTGCTGCGTCTGGGCACCGGTCAGGAGGTCGCCGCCCACGCCATCATCATTGCCACCGGCTCCTCCTATCGCCGTCTCGGGGTTCCCGGAGAGGATGGACTGATTGGAGCGGGAGTTCACTTCTGCGCCACCTGCGACGGTCCTTTCTACAAGGGCGCCGAGGAATTGATGGTGATCGGGGGCGGCAACTCGGCTTTGGAGGAGGGGCTCTTCCTGACCCAGTTCGCCAAGCGCGTCAGAGTTCTCCAGCGGGGCCCCGAGCTGACGGCCTCGCGGCTGCTGCAGGACAAGGTCCTCAATCACCCCCAATTCGTCGTCCACACCGACACCGAGGTGCTGGAGTTGCAAGGTCAGAGCCGGCTCGAGGGGGTCGTGGCCAAGAACACCAGGAGTGGTGAGGAGTTCCACTGGAGTCCGGCGGCGGCCTTTGTCTTCATCGGCCTTGACCCCAACACCGAATTCGTCAAGGACACCCTCGGCCTGGACGATCTCGGCTTCATCAAGGCCGACGCCATGTTTCAGACTTCGCTACCCGGGGTGTTCGTCGCTGGTGATGTTCGGGAGGGCTCGACCAAGCAGTTGGGCTCAGCGGTGGGGGACGGCATCGCGGCGCTCCTGGCGGTACGCCGCTACCTCCAAGGACACCACCACCTAGCTGAAATCCTGTAACCGCGCCGACAGCCTCTCAAGCCCAGCCTGGCGGAGCCAGGCCGAACTGCAATTGGGCGGTGCCTAGGCCTTGCGCTGATGCTCGCGGTGGAAACGGAAGAGGAAGAGGACTACGAACACGATCACGGCCAGCACGACCAAGTGCAGGATGACTGAGACCACTAGGGGGAGCAGGAAGAAGATCACGAAAAGCGCTATGAGCACCACCAGGACGGCGGTCAACGGGTGTCGGAGCAAGTGCATGACGGAGCCCACCTTACGCGCCTGCAGTGGGTATTGTCATCCGACGCTCGGCTGCCGGTCTCGCCTGGCGGTCATCCGACGGCCTGCTCGGGCAAGCCGATGCCCTCTCCGCCGGCTCGCTGGGAGCGGGCCATCGCCGCTCTGCCCCGGAGACGCCGGATCACGATTAGGCCCAGCGCTGCTGCCACCAGGCAGCTGACGCCCCCGGTTGCCAGTCCGGCACGGGGGCCGGCCTGGCTGGTGATCCACCCGATCAAGGGCCCTCCGATCGGGGTGGTTCCTTGGAAGGCGATGGCCCAGAGTGCCATGACCCGGCCCCGCATCCGCGGTGCCGCGGTCAACTGCAGGGTGGAGTTGCCCCGGGCGATGAAGGATATGCTGGCCCAGCCAACCATGGCCAGGGCGATGTATTCCAAGGCCAGGCTGGGAGCCGCAGCTGCCATGAGCAGCACCACGGCAAAGACTCCGGCGGCTATCGAGACCGGCCGGAGTCCGGTGTGACCGCGAGCGGCGGTGACCAGCCCGCCGCCGATGGCTCCGATTCCCATAGCCGCGGTCATGAAGCCGTACGCCCGGGCGCCGCCGTGAAATGTGTGGGTCGCGAAGACCGGCAGGACGACCTGGAATTCGTAGGCCAAGGTGCCTACCAGGGCCATCATCAGCAAGGGGATGATCAGTTCGGGAATGCCCCACACGTAGCGGAGACCTTCGAGCAGCTGCCCCCGAGCCCGGCTGGTCGGTCGGCTGGGACGAAGCTGGGAAAGGTCCATCGTGACCAGGGATGCCACCACCGCGACGAAACTGACGGCATTGATGATGAAGCAGTAGCCGGTGCCGACCGAGACGATCAGCAAGCCGGCAACGGCCGGTCCGATCGCTCGGGCGACATTGACCATGACCGAGTTCAGGCTGACGGCATTGCGGAGATCCTTGCTGCCGACGAGCTCCATCATGAAGGCTTGTCGGCTGGGGTTTTCGAAGGTGTTGTTGAGCCCCAGCAGCCCCGCCAGGATGAAGATCTCCCAGATCTGGACTGTCCGGGTCAGCGTGAGGATGCCCAAGGCCAGGGCTTGTATCCCCATCAGCGACTGCAGCAACACCATCAGCCGGCGTTTGTCGACGCGGTCCGCGATCACCCCGCCATAGGCGCCCAGGACGAGCACGGGCAGGGTTTGGGTGGCCACCACCAGCCCCAGCATTACCGCTGAATGGGTGAGCGTGAGCACCAGCCACGCCTGGGCGGTGGTCTGCATCCAGGTCCCGATCATGGAGACCGACTGGCCCGAGGCGTAGCGTCGGTAGTTGGGGATAGCCAGAGCGGCAAAAGTGATCCGGGTGGCGCGCAGGAATCCACCCAAGAATTCAGGTAACCGAGTCATCGATCCGCCACCAGCAGCGCGTCCGCCAACGCCTCCAGGGCAGGGAGTGCGTCCACCAACAGCTGCCGCTGGGCGCGAGGCAAGTCATCCAGCCGCTGTCCTAGAACATCGTTGCGCTCGGCGTGGATCCGCCGCTGGAGACGGCGGCCACGCTCAGTGGGGGAGACCAGAGCGGCTCGACCATCGAGGGGATCGGAGCGCCGGGTGAGCAGGCGCTGGGCAAACAGCTTGGCGACGATCCGGGAAAGCATGGTGGGATGGATCCCCTCGATCTTGGAGAGGTCCGCCAAACCCACATGCCCGTGCCGAACCACGGTGGCCAGGACGGAGAGTTGGGTCGGGGTCAGGCCGGCGCCAGCCTGGGTCGGCCGCAGGCGCCGCGAGAGCCTGGCGATTGCCACGCGGAGGGCAACGGCCGGCTGGACTGGGGCTGGGTCTCTTGGGCTGGGCACCGCTTTCCAAATGCTTGCTTACTAGCAAGTAGTTTAGCGCAGGCGCAGAGGCAGCCGGGTGAGGTGGGATTGGAGGGCTGCTCAGGGGACTCTCAGGTGAATCCAAGCCGGTACGTCGGGAGGATCAGAACCCCGCGTTTTGTGCCATTCTGATACCTGGAACGTTGTCCTCCTTACCAAGCATGTCATCCAAGTCCAGTCGTACCGAGGAGGTGGCGGCGCAGCCCCGTACTGCCGTCGCAACCCGCCGTAACGGGGGAGAGAGTAAGCGCGCGCTTGTCGATATTCCCTTGGAACAGGCGGTAGTTTTGGCGCAGTTCCCCCGTGGCGGCATTCTGGACGTGGACTTGGCACGCCGACTGGGCATGACCGAGACCGAGGCGACCAAGGTGAGGGGGGTTCTGCTGCGGAGAAAGTTGCTGCAACGCGTCCCGGCGGGGCGGCCCCGAGCCAGCTCCCGGGTTCTGCTCACCCAGCGCGGCCAGCAGGCCAGCGCATGGCTGCAGCAGTTGCAAACTTCGTTGCCCGCCGATCTCTTCGACGGCCAGGGTGCGGATCTCTCCCTATCGGGGTTGAGCACCACTCCCAATCCTAGTGCCGTGGGATTGGCGGCTCTGGAAACTTCGTCCGGGCCATTGAGCGCAGTACGCCGCCTCCGGGGCAGGTGGCACAGACGCGATGCCTGGGAGGATTTCGGAGAGCGGACCGAGGAAGGCATTTTCGAGCGCGGAATTGAGTACGTCTGGCTCGGTACGTGTTCCTTCGGGGGAGCCGTGCTGGTGGGCATTCTGCTGCAGACCGAGCGGGCTGCTCTGGTAGCCCTGGGCTTCGGGTGTTTTCTGGCGATGATCTGCTTCGGTCGGGTTGGGATCATCGCGTTCCACAACGCCCGCGCCCGAGCCGAGCATCACCCCCGACGCTGGGGTTGGCATCGAAGTCGACCCCGGCCGCGCCGAGCGGCCCACTGAGGGCAGCCGGCAGGTAGTAGCCAGCCGTACGCCGGCCCCGCCACAGCCCGAAATTCGACAAGACAGGTGGTATTTGAGATGATGCCCGGTGCATGGTCAGGTTCAGCCAGATCTTCACCTTTCCCAATCCTGTGGACGAGCACGCCGCTCGAACCGTGGCCGGGTGTGCTGCTGTCATCGGCGTATTGGCGATCGCCGCCCAGTTGCCTTGGCTCAGCGCCGCCTTGGCCGCAGGGTTCGTCCTCCGCATGGCCAGCGGACCCACCCTGAGTCCGCTCGGGCAGTTCGCCACTCGGCTGGTGGCCCCTCGGCTCCGTCCGGCCAAACTGGTTGCCGGCCCACCAAAGCGTTTCGCCCAGGCGATGGGGGCGACCGTTACAGTCACGGCCACGATCACCTACTTCGCCCTGGGCCTGACCACCGTCACCTACGCGCTGCTGGGTGCATTGGTGGTGGCGGCGACTCTGGAGTCGGTTTTCGCACTCTGCCTGGGCTGCCAGATCTTCGGGGCCCTGATGCGCTTGGGCATCGTCCCGGCCGACATCTGCGCGGCCTGTGCCGACATTCGCAGTCCGGCCGCCCAAGCCCTGCGGACGACTTCGGGAGCCGCCCGGCAATCCTGAAGTCCGGGGTCGACTACGAGGGGATGTCCCTTGCGCAGCTGCTGGCACCATCGGTAGCGTCTTTGAAGTGAGCCATCTGAGCATCCTGGACATTCGGATCCGCACCGAGCGCCTTGAGTTGCGGCTTCCCGATCTCCAGCTCTTAGACGACCTAGCCAGCCTGGCGGCGGCAGGAATCCATCAACCCGAGCTGATGCCCTTCTCAGTGCCCTGGACGGATCAACCCTCCCCGCAACTGGAACGGAGCGCAATGCAGTGGCATCTACTCCAATTGGCTCAGTGGCAGCCAGAGGCCTGGAGCTTCAATGCGGTCGTGCTTTGTGCGGGAAAGGTGGTCGGAACCCAGGGAATCTCTGCCAAGAATTTCGCCGTCACCGGCGTCTTCAGCACCGGGTCATGGTTGGGCCGGCCGCACCAGGGGCTGGGGCTGGGTCGCGAGATGCGCGCGGCGATTCTCCACTTTGGCTTTGCCGCCCTGGGCGGCAAGATTGCCTTGAGCGCTGCCTTTCGTGACAACCTCCCGTCGCTGCGAGTCTCCCAAGCGCTCGGCTACCGCGAAGACGGCGAAGTAGTGGTTGCACGGCGGGGCGTTGCCGCCGAACAGGTGAGTCTCCGGCTCACTCGCGAGGAGTGGGAGAGAGGCGAGCATCCTGAGGTTCGTGTCGAGGGGATGGACGGCTGCCGGGAATTCTTTGGGGCATAGGCGAGTGAGGGTCGACCGTGGCGGTGCGCCAGCGAGCTTGCTGATCCTCAACGCCCAAGAGGTAGCTACGGCGGCCCAGGACCTGCAACTGATGGAGCCCCTGGCCACTGCCTTGGCGAGCTACAGCTCCGGGGAAGCCAACTGCCCGCCACGAACAGCTGCCCGGGCATCGCAGGGGTGTCTCGGAGCCATGCCCAGCCACCTGCCGGGGCGAGCACTGGCAGCCAAGCTGATCAGCGTCTTTGCTAGCAACCCGGCGAGAGGACTCCCCTCACACCAGGGACTGCTGGCCCTCTTCAACGAGCACGATGGCAACCCCTTTTGTGTCATGGATGCCCGCCATATCACCGCCTTCCGGACTGCCGCCGTGTCAGCGCTTGCGGTCCGGGAGCTGGGCCGGACCGGAGCAAGCGTGCTAGCGATCCTCGGTACCGGCGAGCAGGCGGCGGCGCACCTTCGCCTGCTGCCCAAGGTGCGTAGCTTCGCCGAGTTGAGGATTGCCGGACGGAACCGGGGCCACCTGGAGAGGCTGGTCGGGGCCGCTTCCGAGTGGCGGGCCTACCCATCTTTCGAAGTCGCGGTTCGGGGAGCGGACGTGGTCGTCTGCTGCACCGACTCGCCCCAACCGCTGCTCCGCCTCTCCTGGCTCAGTCGGGGCGCGCTCGTGGTATCCGTCGGATCCGGCCCCGAGATTGACGAGTCCACAATCAGGGAGTCGCGCCTGTTCGTGGAATGGCGTGGTGCTCTGACCAACCCGCCTCCCGCGGGAGCGGCGGAGCTGCAGGGTCTCAATCCGGAGGTCGCTACTGAACTCGGTGAAGTTCTGGCCGGCAGCCAGCCGGGCCGGCTCTCGAGTGAGGAGGTGACGGTCTTCAAGTCCACCGGGCTGGGAGTCGAGGGCGCCGCCGTCGGCTGGGCGGTCTACGACGCCGCGGTCAGGGCGGGGTTGGGCACCCCGGTGCGGTGGTAAGAGCCTGGCCGGGCGGCACTCCGGAATCTGCGTCGATTGCATCTAACTGACGGGCTCGCAGCAACCGTTCGTTATCCTCCAGCAGGTCGCCGAAGATCCGCCGCAAGATGGGGTCGAGATCTGAGCGTTCGAGGTTCGTGCGGCAGACTCCGACCAGCTCATCGCTGGGGGCAAGGGAGTAGGGCAGCCAGTCACCGAGATGGACGGCGAATTCACTACCGCGCTCAGCTAGGCCATTATCGAACAGCTTGGGCAGCCGGCTCAGGTAGGGGAGCAGCAACTCCTCGTGCCAGAGGCCTCCCAGCGAGCTGCCCACCATGTGAACCTCCTCGATCGTGATCTCCGGATTGGCCAGACGGGCCCATGCCTGCTTCTTGGCAGCGGCGGTCGGGCGGGCCGCTCGAGCTGCCTCGGCCCGAACCAGTCCGACTGAACTGGGGTCGGCCTCCAAGGCAGCGGCAATCTCGGCGGCCCCGGCGGCCCCGCGAGCCGCCAGAGAGGACACCAACGCCCAACGCAGTTCGGCGTCCAGCTCCACCCCGGCAGGGAGATCCCGTTTGTCCAGCATGGCTCGACAGCTGGCGATCTGGTTCTTGGAGGTGGCCAGGCGGATGAAGTTGCGCAACCACGCCGTCTGCTGCTCGCTCCCCGCCGGGGCTCGCCCGAGGACCTGCCAGGCCGCTTCGGCCATCTGCCTCTCAAGATCGACCCCCCTCCCCGGGTCGGCATAGCGCCGCGTCGCCTCTCGGAAGTTGCCCAAGACGACGCTAACCAGAGTGGTCTCCGATTCGCTGGCCAGGTGATGGACGACCATCTCGGCGAAGCGATGGGCCGGCATTTCCAAGTCCCGGACCATGTCCCAGCTGCTGTCCCATATCAGTGCTCGCGCCAAGGGATCGGCGAGTGCGCCCAGGTGGCGTTCCACGGTGGCCAGAGAAGTCGGATCAAGGCGGATCTTGGCGTAGGTCAGACCGCCATCGTTGGGGAGAAGGAGAGGCGATCGTCGAGTGCCGACCAGGTCAGGCACATCGGTCCTGGGGCCCACCACGTCGAGCTCCACCGAGCCGACCCGGTCGAGCTGGTCGCCGACCCAGTCGAAGCTCCCCAGTCGGAGCCGATGGGGCCGCAGGACCGGCTGGCGGGTGGTGCCACTTTGGACGACAGTCACCCGGGAGATCGGAGCTCCGGCGTCCGCAGCCGTAGCTTCGATCTCGCAGCGGATTAGGTTCATCCCGACCGTCCCCAGCCAGGCCCGGGCCCAATCGTGCACCTTCCGTCCCGAGGCTGCCTCCAGCGCCTCGATCAGGTCATCGAAGTCGGCATTGGCCTCGCGGTGGTCGGTGAGGTGGTTGTGCACGGCAGTGAAGAAATTGGCTTCCCCGACGTAGGCGACCAGCTGGCGCAGGCTGGCGGCTCCCTTCTGGTAGGTGATGCGGTCGAAATTGCCCCGGACGGCCTCCACATCGGGCACCGGAGTCACCACCGGGTGCGATGTCTGACGCTGGTCCTGGTGGCTGGCCAGCTGCTGGTTGACGGTGGCAAAGCCAAGCCAGGCGTCGGCGAACTCGGTTGCCTCGGCGACGGCGAACGCAGCCATCAGGGTGGCGAAGCTCTCATTGAGCCAGATATCGTCCCACCACCTCATCGTGACCAGGTCGCCGAACCACATGTGCGCCATCTCGTGGAGAATCGTGTCCGCCCTGATCGACCTCTGGCGTACCGTCGGCTGGCCTCGCCAGAGGTAGAGGTCGCTGACGGTCACGCAACCCGGGGACTCCATGGCGCCGTTGATCTTCTCCGGGCAGAAGACCTGGTCGTACTTGGAGAACGGATAGGGCATCTGGAAGGTCTGCTCGAAGTAATCGAGTCCCTGAGCCGTGATTTGAAAAAGCTCTTCGGAGTCGAGAAAGGGGGCCAGTGACTTGGCGCAGTAGAGGCCCAGGGGGATGGAGCGGTGCTGGCGCTGGAGCTGGTGAAACGGCCCGGCGGCGATTCCCAGGACGTACGGGGAGAGGGGCAGGGTGGGCGGGAAGCCCCACCAACGGCAGCTGTCCTTGGCATCGACCTCCTCCGGCTGACCGGGATCGGGCCCGACCACCACCCAGTCCTGGGGAACTCGTACCCGAAATCGGAAGGAACCCTTGAGGTCAGGCTGATCGAAGCAGGGGAAGCTGCGGTGGGCCTCATAGGGCTGGAAGTCGCTGTAGATGTAGACGCTCTCGTCGGCCGGGTCGACGCTCCGGTGCAGGCCCAGGCCTGTCCGCTCGTAGGCGCCCCGACCCCGCACCAAGGGCGAGTTCCGGGCAGCCAGGGGGGGAAGCGAGATGCGTTGCCCGTCGTAGGCGGAGGTGGGGATCCCAACGCCGTTGCAGGCCATCTCGGTGACCTCGGGAACGTCCAGCTCGGCGAAGGTCAGCGCGCCTATCTCTCTGCCCGAGAACTCGATCCGGGCCTCGAAGCCGTAACTGGTATCCGGGCCGGTCAAGTCCCATTCGATGAAGTAGGCGAGGTCGTCGATGAGGCGAGCCCGTTCCCTGGCCTCAGCATGGGACAGGTTGGAGGAGGGGGCGAGCATCCGG
>JBAQYY010000022.1:0-3208 GCA_049790415.1 Candidatus Dormiibacterota bacterium
GATCCTCGCCGAGATGTTCCAGCGACACCTCGAAGGTCGAGCCGCCGAAGACGTCCAAGCCCGCATACCCGCACCCGTCGAGCTTCTCGATGAGGGGAAGGAGATGCCGGGTACGAACTCGGCTCAAGAGCAACGTCTGCTGCCCGTGACGCAATCAGCTCTCGATCAATCCGATCGCGGCCATGAACTGCCAAGACTAACTGGAGGGGAGCCGGC
Source organism: Candidatus Dormiibacterota bacterium (assembly GCA_049790415.1). Taxonomy (GTDB): domain Bacteria; phylum Chloroflexota; class Dormibacteria; order Aeolococcales; family Bog-877; genus Bog-877. The sequence goes on from JBAQYY010000022.1 coordinate 217, forward strand.
GGCGCGAACTCCTGGCCTGGCGACTAGCGGCGAAAGGGCTGCCGCGGACATTGTGCTGTCGAGGAGGTGGTTGGGATCCGTCCGTCAGGCGATGTCCGAGGCGCCGGCCGCCCTCCAGATCCGCCCCAAATCGTCAGTTCGATACACGGCTCCGTCCGCCGCATCAAGGAACCACGCCTCCCGGCTGTTGGAGGCCGATAGGGAGGCGATGGCGAACACCGCGTCTCCCGGTGGCTCGGGCGGCGTCGTGCAGGGGACCCATCGTTGCCCACCATCCGAGGAGACCCAGAGGTCGGCCGAAGTTGCGACCGGGCCGCCGTAAGGCGTCCAGCCAAGCAGATCATCGGGACCTGCCCAGGCTAGGGATTCCAGTTCAAGCGAAGTCGGGAGTTGGGTCCAGTGGGCACCTCCATCGCTGGTCGACTCCAACTCGACGACCTTGGGCCCCTCGATAAGGGACACGATCCCCTGATCCAGGTTGGACCGCAGGAAGCTGGCCGCCAGGACCACGTCCAGAGATCCGTCCGTGACTGGAGCTCCCTCGGTCCACCGCGCGCCACCGTCATCCGTGTGCCAGACGTAAGCACTGGGTGAGGCCACCGCCGCTTGGGCCGCCGTGGCGTAGAGCGCTCCAACCAGTACGCCCTGCCCGTCTCGGTTGATCCAGGGGCCGAAGACCTGCCCGGCTGTGTATCCAGCCGGACCCGGGGTCGCAGCCGTGTATTCAACCGGCCCCACCTGAACCCAGCTGGCGCCACCATTTCTGGTCGCGTAGAGTCGCCAGGTTTCGGTGGCCGAATTGGTCGTCGCGGCGTACCCACGTTGGCTGTTGAGGAAATCAAGACTGGTGACAGTTCCAGGAACTCTTCCCTGGACTTTCCAAGTCTGCCCGCCATCGCTCGTCTCGCTCACCGCCCCGCCGAAAGCGGCCTCCCCAGCACCGAAGGCGACCTTCCCGGAAAGGGTGTCAACGCTGAGGGTCGGCGCTGCACTGGGAAGAACTTGGCTCCAGTGTGCCCCCCTGTCGCGGGTACGAAGAACCGATGTAGTTGACACCGCGTAACCAACCGCCGTCGACGGCCAGAACATGGCCATAGGTGAGAACTGCGACCAACTGAGCACCGGATGCCATGCCGTCGGCGCCCTTCCCGATGCCAAATTGAGGACGCTCGCTGGCGCGCCACAAGCCGGCGAGCTGGCATCGAAAGTGTCCCAGACATCGCCCGCCGGATCATCACTCAGAATCGATGCTGGAGCTGAGTCGTTGCATAGCGCGGCTGACGAGGGTGTGTCGTTTATCCATTGCCGTCCACCATCTTGGCTGAGCCACACGGCGGCGCCGCACCCTTGCAGGTCGCAGTCATCGGGGCTAGAGACGCTGAGCCAGAGCCGACCACGACTCCCCACAATCAGTTTTGCGTTGAGATCCGGGGTCACCGGCATTGCTGGTAACGACCCCACGGTTGACCAACTCTGACCCCGGTTCTGGCTCCTAAGTATGGAGATCCTCCCGCTGCCGTCTGCCCCTACGAATCCACCTAGCGGCGCCTCCACAGCCCACAACGTTCGCAGCGATTGGGCCACGGCAAAAACCGGGCCCGGCGTTTTTAGTGAGGTCTTCCAGCGTCTGCCGCCGTCTGTCGAGAGTAGGACACTTCCGCGGCAGGCGGGAGGCGCGTAATTGGTCTTCCCGGTGTCCAATTCTTGGTCAACACACCGGCTGATACCCGCCGCCAATCCCAAAGAAGGCTTGGAAAATGCGATCTGAACCACGTTGTCTGTTGGGAAAGTTCCCCGGTAGCTCCAACGGCGTCCCGCATTGGAGCTGGCCAGGAGGTGCGAGACGCATGTGGAGTCGGCCGGTGTACCGTCGCAGCTAGAACCAGCCTGAACCAACGCCCAAACGTGTCCGGAGCTAACGCTATCGACCTGCCCGACAAACCCGGACCCGGCCCACTCAGAACGCCAGCTGCGTCCGGAGTCGGTGGTGCCCAGTATCTGGCCGCTGTCCCCCGTGTCTGTCGTGACCCAGCCTGTCTTCGGTGAGGAGAAGTCAATGTCATTGAGGGTCGCCGGGATCGAGACCGGTTCCCCCACCACCGGGCGCGCAGGAGTTGCTTCGGCTTGATGCCGATGGGTGATCTGGCTATTTGTTGGAACCGCGACGACCAGCAATAGCAGCAGAGAGGCGAGAGCTGGCCTCAACGAAAGTGGCCTGCTGTTGGGAGGATTCCGCAGTGACCTCGGGGCCCAGCGATCATCGCGCGCACAACGCGGTAGCTGCGGTCCCGGTTACGCAGGATCTTGCCGACGCCTGCGGCGCCTAAACCTAGTCTGTTTCCCCCAGGTTGTTCGCGCTGATAGCTGGGGAAGATTGCTGCCCTGCCAGCGCGGATAGCAACTCGTCAAGGTCGGGAGCGGGCACCTGATCGCGGAATCCGGAAAGACGTGAGTAGACGTCCGCGGCCGCCCGGTGAAATCCCCCTGTCACGTCCACGGCGTCAAAGGACTGGGCAATCTCCTCCATTTCGGCTACGAACCGCCAGGCCTTGCGGGGACTCGATTTGACGATTCCGGCGAAGCGCTCGACCAGCTCGGGATGAGAAGAGTCCCACTGCTCAAGGAGTGGCTTCTCGACATCCATCTGAACTGCCGCCGCCCGTACCGCCAGAAGCAGTGCGGTTGATCCCTTAGTCCAAGCGGCGTAGCACATCTTCACCGCTGAGGCGGCTCCGACCGGCGCGTCCAGAACAGTCGCGCGGAGGCCATCGCTGCCCTGGAAGAGGTCGGCGACGGGGGCAGCCCGAGCCCCGGCGAGGCAGAGGCGGGTGTCACCGCCCGGGTGGGCCGGGCTGCCGATGATGGCGCCGTCGACAAAGGCCCCGCCCGATCCCTCGATCAGCTGAGCGATCCGAGCGACCTTCTGCGGTGAGACGGCGTTGGCATCGAGGTAGACGCCCTGGAAGTGACCCGAGGCTACTTCCAGGGCCAC
>JBAQYY010000023.1:0-4007 GCA_049790415.1 Candidatus Dormiibacterota bacterium
GAAGCTCGGTCACCTGGGTCTCGCCGCCCTCCAGCAGGTCCGCCACATAACCGGACCCGGACCCATACATGGGGTCGTGCAGGATGCTCAGGCCCGCCCGCTTGATCGCACCCAGATCGACCAGTCGGCCGATCTGACCACGGTATGAGGGTCGGGGATCGATGAGCTCCACCAGACCCTGCTCGATCGCCTCCTCGATGGTCATGGTGCGGACCGAATCGTTATTGAGCACGAGAGCCAGCTCCTGCTCCAGCTTGGTGGTCACCTCAGGTGACGCCGACCCCCCGTAGTCTGGCTTGTACTTGAGCCCGTTGAACTCCGGGGGGTTGTGACTGGCCGTCACGACAACCCCGCCCAGGGCCTTCTGGTCGACCACCAGCCAGGCCGACACCTGGGTCGGGCTGGGACGGTCGCTGAGGAGGACAGGACGGGAGTTGGCGGCCAGCACCCGGGCCACCTCGCGGGCGAACAGTTCCGCCGAAAAGCGGGTGTCATGGCCGACAACCACCCGACCCTCGGGAGGCGCCGCCGCCAAGTACTGGGCCACCGCCTGGGTGACGGCGCGCACGTTGGCGTAGGTGAAGTCGTCGGCCACCACCGCCCGCCAACCGTCCGTGCCGAAACTGATCTGGGGATGTGTCACCGCTGATCTCCAATGGGATCGTCGGAGGGCGCCGGGCCAGGTCCGAGCCAGGTCATTGTATGGGTAGCTCCGGAGTCGTCTCGAGCCTGTTCCGAGCCTCTAGAGAAGCTCCGTCCGCCCCCTCGTCTGCAGCTCAGCGACAACTTTGGCCACCTCCTGGACGCGGGCCAGCGGGCAGACCAGGAGGGCATCCTCAGTGTCGATTACTGCCAATTCCTCGGCGCCCACCACCACCACCAAGCGCTGCCCTAGCGAGTCCACGTAGGTTCGGTCACTGTCGAGCAGCATGACATCGCCAGTGACCACGTTCTCGCGGGGATCAGCCGCCCCGGCGTCGACGGCGGCCCGGTAGAGGTCGAGGAACGATCCCAGGTCGCTCCAGGTCAGGTCGACGGGGAGGACCGCCACTCGAGAACTTCTCTCCATGACCAGGCGATCGACCACCCCGGGCGGCACCTTGGCCCAGGCCGCGGCGAAGGCGGCAGCTCCCTGCGTTTGCTGGGAGATTGCCAGCTGCACGGCGGCAGCAACCTCGGGTGCATGGCTGGCCAGTTCCAAAAGAAACAGTTCGGCCCGCCAGGCGAAGAGACCGGTGTTCCAGAAGTAGCGACCGCTCTGGTACATCTCCTGCGCCCGATCGGCACCCGGCTTTTCCACGAATCCCAGGCCCTGGCGCAGCCCCCAGACACCCTCCAGGCCGGCCGGGCGAGCCAGTTCCTCGCCCGCCTCGACATAGCCGAAGCCCGGAGCACCCCAGGTTGGTCTTAGGCCAACGGAGATCAAAAAGTCGGAGTGGTTGGCCCAGATGGCGGCGGAGAGAAGAGCCCTGGTGGTGGCTTGCTCGTCGGGCATGTAGTGGTCGGCATGGAGCGAAACCAAGACCGCCTCGGGCCGGAGTGCCAGCGCCGTGCGAGCGGCCCAGGCGAGCGCCGGTCCCGTGCCCCGGGGCTCAGGCTCGAGCAGGAGCCGCTCGGGCTCCAACTCCGGAATCTCGGCCAGAACCTGGGCCGCCTGGTGAACCGCGGTGACCACCAGAACTTCCCCGCCCAGGCGAGCGGCGCGGTCATAGGCATGTCGCAGCAAGGAGCTGCCGTCAGGCGCCAGGGGGCTCAGATGCTTGGGCTCTCGAGATCGCGATCGGGGCCAGAGACGCGTCCCCGAGCCCCCAGCGAGGATGACTGCCACCAGATTGGCTGGAGCTTCCAGCGCTCCCTGTGCGGGCATGTCGGGGAGGGTCAGCGGGCAGCCCCGGAGGCCGCGCCGACGGGGGCCTGCAAGCCAGCATCCCGAGCCAGATCATCACGGTAGGGAGTGCGCTCCCAGGGAAGGTCAAGGTCAGAGCGACCAAAGTGCCCGTAGGCGGCCACCTGGCGATAGATGGGCCGACGCAGGGCGAGCTCCTTGATGATCCCCGAGGGCGAGAGGTCGAAGTACTCGTCGATCAGGGATTCGATCTGGCTGGTGGGGACGGCCTCGGTGCCGAATGTCTCCACCCCCACCGAGACCGGTTTCGCCACCCCAATCGCGTAGGCGAGCTGGACCTCCGCCCGGCGCGCGAGCCCGGCGGCCACCAGGTGCTTGGCAACGTAGCGGGCCCCATAGGCGGCCGAGCGATCCACCTTGGTCGGATCCTTGCCCGAGAAGGCGCCGCCGCCGTGCCGTCCCAAACCGCCGTAGGAGTCAACGATGATCTTGCGCCCGGTCAGGCCCGCGTCCCCCTGGGGCCCGCCGATGACGAAGCGTCCGGTGGGATTGACCAGCACCCGCGTGTCATCGTCGAACAGGTGGTTGGGTAGGGCCGGTCCGATGACATGCTCGCGGATGCCGGCCTCGATCTCGTCGTGGCTGGCCTCTTCGGAGTGCTGGGCGCTGACCACCACGGTGTCGATGTGCTTGGGGACGCCGGCGTCGTCGTACTCGACGGTGACCTGGCTCTTGCCGTCCGGGCGAGCCCACTTGAGGGTGCCGTTCTTGCGCATCTCGGCCAGGCGGCGGCTGACCCCGTGGGCGTATTGAATCGGCGCCGGCATCAGCTCCGGGGTCTCATCGCAGGCGAAACCGAACATCATCCCTTGGTCCCCGGCCCCTCCCCCGTCGACACCTTGGGCGATGTCGGGCGACTGGCCCTCGATGCAGACCATCACCCCGCAGGTCTCGTAGTCAAAACCGTACTTGGCACGGACATACCCGACATCGCGGATGGTCTGCCGGACCACCTTGGGCATGTCGACATAGCAGTTGGTGGATATCTCCCCCAGGAGAATCGCCGTCCCGGTGGTCAGGGCCGTTTCGCAGGCGACCCGGGCCAGCGGGTCCTGGGCCAGGATGGCGTCCAGGATGGCGTCTGAGATCTGGTCCGCCAGCTTGTCCGGGTGCCCCTCGGTTACCGATTCCGAGGTGAACAGGTGCCGGTTAGGTCGATGCGCCACGAACTCTCCTCCCACCCTCACCGGAAGCCATCCATCCGCTGGGACGAACCTTCTCCTGTCCGAGGGTTGCGGTCATCTTAGTCGCGCCAAAGGGATGGCCGGAAGACGGTTTCAGTCGGTGCCCTGCTCCCAAGAAGACAGGTAGGAAGTCTGCTCCGGGGTCAAGACGTCGATATCGACTCCCAGAGCCGCCAGCTTGAGCTGGGCGACCTCCTCGTCGATCTCCTTGGGCACGTCGTGAACGCTGGCACTGAGCTGACCCTGATGGGAGACCAGGTAGGCAGCCGCCAGGGCCTGGTTGGCAAAGGACATGTCCATGACGGAGGCCGGATGGCCCTCGGCAGCCGACAGGTTGAGCAGGCGGCCCTCGGCGAGCAGGTAGACGCGGCGGCCATTGTTCAGCCGGTGCTGGGCCACCAGGGGCCGGGCCTCGGAAACCTCGGTGGTCAACTCGTCGAGCGCGGCCAGGTTGATCTCCGAATTGAAATGGCCGCTGTTGGCCACGATGCAACCGTCCTTGAGCGCTTCGAAGTGTCGGCGGTCGACTACGTTGCAGTCGCCGGTGACCGTGACCACGATGTCTGCCTGAGGGGCCGCCTCCAGCAGGGTCATCACCCGGAAGCCCTCCATCACCGCCTCCAGGGCACGGGTGGGATCGACCTCGGTGACTATCACCTGGGCCCCCATCCCGCGGGCCCGGGCGGCCAGACCGCGGCCGCACCAGCCGTAACCGCAGACGACGAAGGTCCGGCCCGCCAGGAGGATGTTGGTGGCCCGCACCAGACCGTCGATGGTCGACTGCCCGGTTCCGTAGCGGTTGTCGAAGAGATGCTTGGTGAGCGCCTCGTTGACCGCGATCACAGGAAAGCGCAGCACCCCCGCCTTGGCCATGGAGCGCAGCCGGATCACGCCGGTGGTGGTCTCCTCGGTACTCC
>JBAQYY010000024.1:0-16904 GCA_049790415.1 Candidatus Dormiibacterota bacterium
GGCCCTGACCAGCGCCTCGTCGAAGCTACTTCCCCGGAGCAGACCGATGCAGCCCGAGACGACAGTGGAGGTACCCTGCCGATGGCACTCCGCTACTACGCTCTTATGCGGTGTCGACCCCCATAAACTCGGCATCCAGGCAGTCTAGAGTCGGGCTCACACAGCGCGCGGAGGAGGAATCCATGTCTGACCCCCACGACAGCTCCGCCAAGGTCGTGCAGACCTATTACGACATCTTGAAACAGGCCAAGGACTCCTCCGACTTGGCAGGGCTGCGCGCCGTGCTGGACCCAGATCTAGCCTTTGAGGGGCCGATTTCCGGTCATCAGGTGGGGGCAGAGTCCTTCATCACTGGAGTCTCCGGATTCGTAGAAACGATGCGGAGCATGGACTTTTTGCACCAGTTGTCGGTCGGAGACAGGGCAGCCACCCTCTATTACGCCGAGATGCCCGGCGGCTCTGTCCGCTTCGCCGAGCTTTTCCAAGTCGAGCGCGGCAAGATCAGGTCCCTCAGGCTGCTCTACGACGCCGCCAGATACGGTGACCGGGCTGGCCGATGAGGTCCTGGCCAGGACACGGTTGGCCTCCACGAACCCCCGAACTAAACCGCGCCCCAGGTGTGCACCCATCGGGAGAGCCCTGTCTGCGCGACACCCCTCTCCGCTACGCTTGCCGTCCGTCCCGCCTAGGTGGACTTCCCGTCCTCGATGGGGCGACCGTAGCTGACTGCCTCTAGAACTGGAGCGGGGACGCTCGAGCGGTACGCGGCATCGGGGCGAGCTCCAAGCGCATCGTTTATCGTCGAGAACGCGAGGCGTAGAGCGACGAATGCGGTGATAGCGAAGATCTGAGCATCGCTGAAGCCGGCATCGCGTAACTGCTGCACATCGGCAGCACTGGTGCCATTCGGGTTCCGGGCTATCTTGCGAGCCCAGCCCGCCATCGCCCGCTCCTCGGGACTGAGCAACTGGTCATCGCCTCGGAGCACTCCGGATGCAACTTCTGGGTCGCTGGCATTGGCGAGCCTCGATCCCCAGGCTAGTGAGCAGTAGGAGTCGCCTACGGTCGAGGCACCGGCGGTGACCAGGATCCCCCGTTGACGCGTGGTGGGTTTGAGTGGCGAAACCGCCTCGCGCATGAGGTCGAACAACCCTGACATCGTGGCAGGCTGGTACGCCCAAAGCTTGGAAGCGTTCATGACAAACCCGTGCTCGGACACGTCGTCGTCGAACAGGTCCTGAGCTGCGTCGCTCGGCACCGGCGGTTCCAGAAAGCAGAACTTGCTCAAGTCCTCGACCTCTCTCTTAATTATGGCTTGCGTGCCAGATAGCCGACGACGGCAATCTGGGCTCGGAGGGGTAGCCCCTCTCGGATATGTTCGCGGGCTTGGTCGATTGCCGCCTCGACGAAGGCGGCCTCCCCGACGTGTTGCACGGCTTCGTAGGCTGGCCCGGTCGAGGCGAGGGCGCGAGCAAATACCTCCGGATCAGCGAACTCCCAAACAAACGGGACGTCGACTCTCTCTATGGCAACGAAGCCGAAGCTGGCTAGTAGCTCCTCACCGACTCCAGGCCGACCGAGCGACACCATGGCGGCCTGATGCTCCACCTTCTCCGAGTCCGCCATTTTGAAAGGCGCCAGGGCCCAGGCACCAGAGGAGGCCTTGATGTGGCCCCAGACGGTAAATCCCAACCTTCCCCCAGGACTCAGGACTCGGTGGATCTCACCTAAAGCCGCCGGGGTCGTTCCCCAGATTCCCCGAAAGCTCGTCGCGACATCGAAGCTCCCGTCCGCCCAAGGCAGTGCGTGCATGTCGCCGACGCGGAGGTCGGCACCACGATTTCTGTCCCGGGCGATCTCGATCAAGCGCTGCGATGCGTCGATGCCCGCGCAGGCAGCTCCCCTAAGGCGGGCGAGCTCCAGGGCGAGACCAGCGCCGCACGCGACGTCAACCAGCCGGTCGCCTTCGCCGACGTCGAGGCGCTGGTGAACGGCGACGTATTCGCGGCAATTGCTAGGCTCACTCAAGGTGGAGAAGTCGACGGCCCGGCGACCCCATCCGGTATCGACACTTTCCCAGTCCATCCCCATGCCCTCGACATGCTCTAGAACCGCCTGAATTCGCCGACTTTCCCAGATCATAGTAAGGGCCTAGGACGGAGAGCAATTCCCACCGCTCAGGTAGCCCCTAGGTGCGAAGCTGCTGGGATCACCCGCTCCGCAGATTAGGGAGCGCCCAACCCTGGAGAATTATCTCATGGCGCGACGAGTGACTCTGCGGATCTTCGGCCTCGTGGCTTGGGGATGCTTCGGCGCGGGCGGCGGTTTTCTGGCGGTGGAGGCGGTCGGTTGGGTTGTGTTGTGGACCCGCTGGTGGTGCTCTTGCTATGGAGAATTTGTAGAAAGTCGAAAGCCCGAGATCAGTTCCTGGTCGTGTACGCGATCGGCTATCTTGCCGCCGCATCCTACTACTTGGTTCCTCACCTCTATGCGACATGGCCGTCGCTCGCGGTCACATCCCTAGGATGAGGCTGTTGCCGAAGGCCGGCGTCGAGTCCCTCCGGAGGCGGAGAGCGAACAGATCGCACCTGAGCGCAGCGAATGGAGAGTTGGCACTGGCGGCCCAGTCGACGATGCACTGGACGGCCCACATGGCGCCCTGAAGGGATCGTAGGCCGCCCATAGCCGCGGCCGCCACGCCCCCCGAGGGGTGGAACTGAATCAGCTTTCGCAGGTTCATCGTGGCAGCGGTGAGCAGGGCCTGGATCAACATGTTGTCCCGGCCCCGGCGTTGGGCCCGGGCCATGCAATGGCGGACCTTGGCGTCGGCGAAGACCAGTTCGATGAACTGCTTGCGTTTCCGGAGGGCTGCCCGGCCGGCGGCCATCTCCATGTGGGTGCGCGCAGCTTCGAGCAGCTCATGGTCGAAGGATCTCGTCACTGTCCGGGCCCGTAAACCAGGACCGCATGCTTGGCGTACTGGACAAGTCGGGCACACCCCGAATGGGGCACGGTACACCCGCTGGCGGGAAGCCAGATTGTCGTGCGTGCGGCGGAGTTGCTGCCCTTGAGGACAGACGTAGCGATCATGCTCGGTGTCATAGGTGAAGTGCTCGCGATCCCAGCCCCCGTGGCGATTCGCGGTGGACCAGCTGGGGATGCTGGCTACCACTCCACGGTCGGCGCAAGCCTGGAAGGCGGTCACGGTGGCATAGCCAGTGTCCGCCACCGCCTCCTGTGGAAGCGACCCAACCGTGACCTCGTGTTGACCGAGAATCGCCGGCAGTCCCTGCCCATCGCCATGGCTGGCCGGGACCGCGGTCACCGCCGTCACGATCCGGGATCGACCACCGTCCACGGCCATGTGCACCTTGTGCATCAGGCGGGCCTTCTGGCGAGGTGAGTGGCTGATCAAGGCGGCATCCGGGTCGGTGCGGCTGACCACGAACGCGCCCACGGGCGTCACCGACCGCTTCCGTTCCGGACGGGAGCGCCCAGCCTCTGGCGCCTATTCCAAGCGAGCCAGGTAGGCCGCTGGCTGCCCCGGCAACTGCCGTAGGAGGGTCCGGGACTGCACTGACTTGGCCGAGGCGTCGGCCGCCACCAGGGTCGAGTCCACATAGAGGCGACGTCCCTGGATCAACCCCCGCTCGCCACAGAGTCCAACCACCCGCTGGAAGAATTGCGCGTAGACGGCTGGCCCGAATCGCTGCCTCGCCTTGGTGAGCACGCTGTGGTCGGGGATCGGTTCGGTCAGCTCGTAGCCGAGCAACCAGCGCCAGGCCAAGTTGAGCGCCGCCTCCTCACAAAGCTGGCGCTCGCTCCGGATGTTATAGAGGTAGCCCAGAAGTGCCAGCTTGAACAACACCACCGGGTCCACCGACGGCTGTCCCGTGTGGCTGTAGAGCGGCCGGACCAGTGGTCGAATGAAGCTGAAGTCGACACAATTGGCCAGTTGCCGAACCAAGTGACCCGCCGGCACAACGGCATCCAGCGAAAAGTTGATGCAGAGCTCCGGCTCGACAGTCTTCTGTCCCATCATGGGCGGGCCCTCGATCTCCGCTACCCACCCGGCCAGTCCCCACCGCCATTCTCCCATCCCCGACCGAGTTCGGCAACAGCCTCAACGATGGGACTTGACTCCGCTCGCATACCGCATCTACTTCGGAGTACTGCTGCTCACCGGTGGCGCGCTCCTCGTTGCCAGCGCGGGGCACGTGATTGCTGCTCGTTTCCGCCGTCCTAGATCGCCGGCTCGCACGGGGAACTGACCGGAGCTCTACTGGTTGGCTAGTAGCGCGGCTGCGATCTGACGGACTCGGTCCGGGTCGGCGATCGCGTTGATTTCAACGATTCTTTCTCCCGAGATCGCGAATCCCAAGATGGCGAACGGTCGTCCCCGCACGGTGATGACGACTCCCGGGGCGCCGTTCACCCGTACTGGATAGAGCACGGAATTTGGCAATGGGCGAGCGTACTTGGCAACCTCTGCAACGCCGCGAACGACGCGGAAGGTGGCACGGCCGGTTGCTCCAACGTCGGCTCGAAGGATAACGTTGGGGTCGAGCACGGATACAAGAGCATTGAAATCGCCAGCGCGGGCGGCCGCGAAAAAGGCGTCCACGATCTCTCGTTGACGAGCTAGATCATGGTCGGACGCGGGGATCTCGGCTCCCTTCACTCGGCGTCGCGCTCTGCTTGCCAGTTGCCGTGCCGCCACCGGGGTCCGACCAACTATTGGAGCTATATCCTCGAACGGCAGCTCGAACATGTCGTGGAGAACGAACGCCAGGCGTTCCGCGGGGGAGAGGGTGTCCAACACCACGAGAAGGGCAAGGCCGACCGAATCTGCTAGTAGGGCCTCGTCCTCGGGTTGGAGCTCCCGATCTGAGCTGATGACCGGGTCGGGCGCTTGGGTCCCAAGGGACTCTTCGCGTCGAACGTTGCGCGAGCGCAGCACGTTCAGGCACACCCGGGAGACGATCGTTGTCAACCATCCACCTAGGTTCTCGACGTCGTCAGCACCCGCCCGATTGAGGCGTAGCCAGGTGTCCTGGACGGCGTCGTCCGCCTCGGTGAGCGAGCCCAACATCCGGTAGGCCACCCCCCTCAGGCGGGCCCGGTGTTCCTCGAATCGATCCGCCAGCCCCTGGCTCTCGTCCATCGGTCACGTCCTCCCGCCATCGAGTGTCAGTTAGATGACCCCTCCAGCGCGAGGGATGTGACAGGGAAACCCAACAGGAGGGCAACCGATGGCAACGTATCTACCCCCGGTCGACAAGCCCAAAAGTCTGATGATGAAGGTCATGTATCGCTTCGCTCGCCGCATGTTTGGCACGGTGCCAACGGGAATGCAGGTGTTTACGGCACGCATGCCGGCCAAATTCATGTTCTTCTACAACAAGACCTACCGGCTCGATAGGAAGTTACGGCTGGCGCATGAGACCGCCCTGGTGATCCGACACCACGTGGCAAGTATCAACTCGTGTTCCTTCTGCATGGACACCTCCCGGTGGTTCGCCCTGAGAGAGTCAGTGAAGAACACCGCCCGCTTCGATTCCCTGTCGGAATACCGGACGAGTCCTCACTTCAGTGACGCCGAGCGGGCGGCGCTGGACTACGTGACCGAGCTCACCTCCTGCAAGACGGTTTCACCGGACACCTTCGCCCAACTTGCCGGCCGCTACAGCGAGTGGGAAATCTGCGACATCGTGTGGCTCGTCGCCAGCGAGCACCTAGCCAACATGACAAACATAGGGCTCGGCATCGGCTCCGATGGGCTGTGTCAACTGACACTTGAGCGGTCGAAGAAGGATTCGCCAGACAGTTAGACGGGGATCGAAGCCGCGAGTTTCCTCCGGCACGCGGTCTCCCGCCATTCCGGGGTGACCCAGACTGTCGGGTAGTCGCGCCAAGCAATGGCGCCGATCCCCGTTCAACCGGCAAGCGGCTCTTCCGGCCTAGTGACCGCGGATGGGCCGGTCCTAGTCTCTCGGCCCCCATGCAACGCCGCGAGCGCGACCGCGACCCCGACTCCGAACAAACCTGCGATGGCGTAGATGGCCCGGGGACTGAGCGCAACCGCGACCGCGCCACCGACGAGCAGCGAGACACCCTGGGCGCCTCCGATAGCTGCGTTGGCCGCCGCCGACACCCGTCCGCGCGCGGCGTCCTCCGTACGGGTCATGAGTAGAGTCGAGAAACAGGCGGCGGCGTACCCGTTTCCGATGCCACCAAGAATCGACAGCGGCACGAGCATCCAGACGGAAGGGACAACGGCGAACGGCGCAAGGGCAGCACAGGCCACTCCTGCACCAGTGATCGTCGCCCAGAACTGTCCACCTTCGGTTCTCAGCCTTCGGGCGCCGAGTGACCCCACGACGATCCCGGCGATCCAGGCGGCCTCTGCGACCCCGTACCACACAGACCCGGCGTGGAGGGTCGCCCGGATCAAGAAGACGAGAACCACGTCGACCATGCCGACGAGGAGGACCACGACCCCCAGACCGACCGTGAGCGGGGCCAGCACGCGATCGGTGCGGAGGATCTCGAAACCGCCTCGGGGACGCTCCTGGCCAGCTCTCGGTCCGAGCGCCCCAGGCGTGCGCCGGGTCCGTACCAGCGCCGCCGCCCCGGTCAGGACAAAGAAGGTGGCCGCATCAACGGCGAGGGGGACGCCGCTGCCGAACGCTCCCGTGAGCAAGCCGCCGACCGCAGGCGCGCCCACCGCGGCGAGAGCATTCAGCGACTGCTGGGTCGACACCGCCTTGCCCACGCGGTCCTCGCCGACGATGCGCGGGACGAGAGCCGACCAGGTACTGGCGGTGACCGCCGCTGCCGCGCCGAGGAGGGCGACCAGGACCACGATCACCACGACGGAGTGCAGAAAGATGAGGGGAAGGGTGCATGCCACTTCGAGCAGTCCTGCGCCCACGAGAAGGTGGCGGGAGTCATACGAGTCGACCAGGCGGCCCACCAGACGGGAGAGGAGCAGCAGCGGAACGCTACCTGCGGCGAGCAGGACGGCGACCTCGTAGGGGCGGGCACCGTCCTGCTGCAGGCGAAGGATCAAAGCGACCAACGCCACTTCGTCGCCGAAAGTCGACGCCATCCGCCCGGCCAGGGCGATGGGGAAGTCCCTCCGTTGGGTCGATATGTTCAGCATATCCTGAACAGTATCCGCTGAACATCTCGGCGTCAAGTGGTAACCTCTGGGAACGATGCCCAAGCGTCATGCCCAGCGCCACTCACCAGGAGATGCCCCCGCGCTGCGTGTCGAGGATCCCCGGAGCATTCGCGCTCTAGCCCATCCAGCGCGTCTCGCCATCATCGACGCCTTGGCATCAGGCGAGGAGCTAACCGCAACCCAGTGCGCGGAGCTGACCGGTCTCAGCCCGAGCGCGACGGCGTACCACCTCAATTTCTTGGAGCGCTACGGGTTCGCCGAAGCGGCACCCCCGCGTCCGGACCGACGAGAGCGGCCGTGGCGAGCGAGTGGGCGCCCCATCCAGGTCGACCTCGATAGCTCGACGCCAGCCGGATCGTTAGCTGCCGCAGCCGTGGTCGCTTCCTACATGGACACGACCCGCGCCATCGCCGCTGAGTTCACCAACGGTGCTCACGCCGAGCCCAAGGAATGGCGCGACGCCGTCTTGCACAACGCTGACCTCTGGCTGACGGCCGAGGAGTTCCACACACTGGCAAGGGAGCTGGAGGCATTGCTCAAGCCATACCGCGGCCGCAGGCGCGCCGACGATCGCCCGACCGGCGGAAGGCGAGTCAGGGTGATGAACGTTGTCGTTCCACGTCCGCGTCGCTCAGCAAGAGGCGCTCGGCGAGAGGCCTGAGTGCGGCGACGAGACGTTAGGGCTCCCTCGAAGTCAGGACGGCGACTCCGACCTGCAGACAGCGGCGACGTCCTTCGTCTACGGAGTGTCCACGATTGTCCGGTGCCTCGGTGAGTTGATGGTGGCGCCGAACGCCGGCCGGGGGGCGCTAAATGCTCGATCACACGGCACACCGACCACGTCACACACCTCTGGTTCAACCCGGGCAACTGTCCCGACACGCTCGATGGACCTATCGAATGAGGCGACCCTGTTGATACCAGGAGCGCCCGGTCGGTCCACTGTCGGCTACCGATCTCGGCACTGGAGGAGGGATATGATGTGGTACAGGTATTACGTGTCAGGAGACGAGATGAGGATTAATAGCAAGGGCCAAGTGACGATTCCTGCCCCCCTGAGAGAGAAGCATGGCTTGAGGGAGGGGGATGAGGTAAACATCGTCGATGAGGGCAGTGCCTTACGGATCGTCCAGGTCGACTCCGGCCAGACTCGTGGGCTGCGTCTCGTGCATAGGATGCGTGGCCGGGCGACCACCACGATGACGACCGACGAACTGCTCCAATTGCTGCGTCGTGAGTGAGCTACACTCGGCGGGCGCGCCAGAGATCGACAGCTCCGTCACTCTGGTGGACTCTAGTGTCCTGCTCGACATTCTGACCGAAGACGCCGAGTGGTCGAATTGGTCTCAGCAGGCTCTTGCGCAGGCCCGAGATGCGGGTCGATTGGCGATCAACCCGATCGTGTATGCAGAGGTCTCCACCGGATTCGACACGATCGAAGATCTGGACGACGCTGTTGCCGTTCGTGACTTCGAGCGCGAGCCGCTACCTTACGAGGCTGGTTTTCTCGCCGGCAAGGTTTTCCTTGCCTATCGCAACCGAGGCGGCCAGCGCCGTTCCCCGCTCCCGGACTTCTATATCGGCGCTCATGCCGCGGTGCGTGGGTATCGGCTTCTCACTAGAGACGTTGCCAGATACCGTACGTATTTCCCGTCGGTGCTCCTAGTAACCCCGCTTTCTTGACCCATGAGCGCTCTGGTTCCAGCGCCTCGTAGTGGGTGCTCATTGAGATCAAGATTGGTGGCCCCCCGAAGGACTCGCAGGCGCTTGATTCCCATTGGATTCCCAAGCCGTTTGGGCGATCACGAATAGTGCTGCCCGGGCTGAGGCAGAGTTGGGCTGTGCCATCACCGTCGGGCCAGTACACGACCAAACGGCTCGCGGCCGATACCTGGCCTGACTTCGCGGCACTGGTGGAGGCGAACAATGGCATATGGGGTGGTTGCTGGTGCATCGGGTTCCACCGCGAGGGCATTGGCAAGGACAGCACGGCGGCGGGCAACCGCGCGGCCAAACTTGCACACGTCGAGAGCGGGTCCGTCCATCAGGTCCTCGTCTATCGCGGCGACGCGTGCGTCGGCAGGTGTCACTACGGCCCGCCAGCCGAAGTGGCCACGATCAAGAATGCCAAGGCCTATCAGAAGGACCTCCTCGACCTATCTGACTGGGGGATCGGCTGCGTGTTCACTGGAAGTGGATGCCGGCGACAAGGCGTGGCGCGCGCCGGACTCACGTCGGCAGTGAGCGCGATCAGGCAGGCGGGAGGAGGCGTGGTAGGGGCCTATCTCGAGCAGTTGGCCGGCGTGGCCCGCAGCGAGGCGCCTATCTGCACACCGGTCCGGAGAGCCTGTTCGAGGAGTTCGGATTCGTCCGTGACCGCCGCATCGCCAAGTGGCGCTGGGACGCGCCACGCCAGATCCCTTCGAAACGCGCCGCCGAGGATGCCTGCTGGGCATGCTCATACAGCCAAGTGTCCTTCGTGGGGCCTCCCGGCCCGCTGGTGTAGCCGTCCATCGAGATGGTGACCCACGCGACGACCCGTCGCTGGTGCCCAAACACGTCAGTCCCCCTTTGTTGGTTCTGCAACTCTTTGACTACTGGCATTCCGAGTTTTAGTGAGCACCGATGTTCCCACTCGCGTCCATCAAGCTGACGCGCCGCGCGTAAGCGATGTCGAAGTCATGCTTCCAGACGGCACCGTCGGCCGACTTCTCCCAATGCGACGTGATGGTTTTCTGGTCTACGCTGACCCTGCCTTCGAAGCGCTGCGAAAAGCTGGGGCTGTTGCGCCAGAGCTTCCAAACCCCCTTGCGGAGGCTCATCTCGTAGACGCGGGACACGCCTCGCAAGTCGGAATAGAGGACGTTGTAGTCAGCGTTGGACTCGTCTCGCCTGATAGCCCACCGCGCCGACGGAGGGGTTCCTGATTGCTCGCTCTGTCGCATTATCAGAAGCGCATCGTCTTCCATCCACTCAAACGTGACGCGCCCCCGAGCAGTATCGGCCCGAGTAGGCAGGAATGGAGCGTTCGAGAGCTCCATATTCCAGTCGCCTGAGAGGAACTCAAGATCGGCGAGTGCAGGGTTGTGTTTCCGCATGCTAGTTCCCGGTCAGTCCGTGAGAAGCCGTTCGAGCTTGTCGAGTTGCTCGGACCAGCCCTGCTCGGCTCCGCCCATCGCCTCCGCTGGCGGCATCGGCTCGAAATAAGACTGTCGCATGGTGAGGGCAGTGCCATCGTCACCGGCCTCCAAGGTAACTTCAATCAGCGTTGCGAACAGCTCGCCCTTCTCGTCATTAACGGCTCGGCCGCTCATGACCAGGAGATGCGGACGATCGATCTTGTAATACTCGCCACCCATGTAATGAGAGAACTGGGCTTCGGCCGGGATGGAACCCGGCCATTCCATTGCGAGCCGGTATTTCCCCCCGACGCGAAGGTCTACCTCTGCGGCTGGGCAGCTGAAGCCGTTGGGCCACCACCATTTCGTGAGCTGATCCGGGTCGGTGAAGGCGTCAAAGACCTGCTCCGGCGAAGCGTGGAGGGTACGCTCAATGACGAGCTGCTTTGTCGGCGTCGCAGACTGGACGTCAACTGCGGCACGGGTCTCAGGCATTGGGGTTCTCCTTGTTAATGGTTGACTCGATTGTCGCGGCAAGGTGAGTCTCAAGACGATCAAGACGTTCAGACCATTCGGCATGGGCCCGCTGGAGCCAGTCGTCCACCGGGTGCAAGCCCTCAAGATGAAGACGGGCTGGGCGGCGCTGACCGTCCCGGCCGCGGCCGATAAGGCCAGCCCGTTCCAGCACCTTGAGATGTTTGGTAATGGCGGGCTGCGTCAGCGTCGAGTTTTCTGCCAGCTCGACGACGCCAGCCTCGCCGGCTGAGAGGCGCTCGAGGATCGCCCGGCGGGTGGGATCGGCAAGAGCAGAGAAGGCGCGGCTTAGGGGATCTTGAGTAGACATTACCAAGAGCTTATATAACCAGATGGTAAAAGTCAACGGCTCTGGGCCATGTCTTCGCACGGAGTCGGCCAAAGTGACGACCCGTCCCTGCGTTGGCTGGCCACCCTTGCCACTTCACGGGCCTGCGGATGGGGGAGCAGCTCGGCCTCGCGTGGGCGGACATCGACTTTGAGCACCAGCAGCTCCACGTCCGGCACTCGCTCCGGCGGATCGAGGCGGCCTACGTCCTCGTCGAGCCGAAGTCCACCACCAGCCGTCGCGTCGTGGATCTGATTCCCCAGGCGGCGATGGCCGCTGCTGGTGTGCCCCGTATGCGATGGCACGACCGGCGGGCGCTGCATGGCGGCCTGCTGCTGCTGGGCGGCACGGACATCTCCACCGTCTCCAAGATGCTCGGGCACTCAGCCATCGGAGTGACGCCCAACCCCTACGCCGGGGTCAGCGATGTCCTCGGTCGCAAGGCCAGCGGCCGCCTGGCCGCCCTGTTCAGCCACACCGTCTAGTTATGCGGCTCTTCGGAAAATGAGCGGGGGCAAGCGCTCGCGAAAAAAAGCACCTGGCGTCTGAGCGGGCTAGGGGTGGCCCTACGAACCGGCCATCTGGGGCACTCCGGTATGGCGATCCGCTGTGTCAGTTTAGGTTGACAAATCAAGCATGTCAGTCTAGACTGACGGGCATGGACATCGAAAAACTTAGCGTGAATCTCTCGTCGGATGACCCGGCAATTGGGCTTCGCGCCTCGTTGGCGCTACGTCGCCTGGCTGAGAGGGTCGAAGCGAACCACGTCGCGTCGGCCCGGGATAAGGGCTGGTCGTGGGAGCAGATCGGAGACGCTTTGGGCGTCACCCGCCAATCCGTGCATACCAAATACAACAAGGAGTCATCATGACCACCGAATCCGTTGTGCCAGAGGTGCTTCACCCCTGGACCATCTTTATGCGGGCCAGTGAGGAGGCTCGTCGCCGAGGTGATCGCCGAACTGGCACCGATCACCTCTTGCTCACCTTGTTGGAGGATCCCTCGATCGAAGTCGTGTTGGGCGTGAGCCTGCAGCAAGCTCGCCAGGCCCTTGAGTCGCTCGATCAGGAAGCCCTGGGCGCCCTGGGCATGGCGTCCGGCACCGACGCTCCCCCACTGCCGATGCGCGCCGTGCCGAAGAAGCCGACGATCTGGGCCGTCATGAAAAAGGATCGCCTCCGCATGACGCCCGCGACAAAGAAGGTGCTTCAGGCAGCGGTCAAGCCCATGCACCGAAAGACCCAGGTCACGGCCCAGCTGGTGCTGGGTCAGATCCTCACTCTCCAACCACCAGATCCTGCGGTGGTGCTGCTGCGCGCTCTCGGCGTGAACACGTCGGAGGTTCGGCGCCGATTGGATGCGATCATGCCCTATAGCTGAGTCCCCAGCGACATTCACGACTTGGAGCGAAGGTGTCCGGATCGGGCTGTTCCAGGCTAGGGAGAACAGTCGCGAGCACCGGCCCAAATGATTGCCTCCGGAGGTGCTGAACTTCCGAAGGTCGGCCGCCAGATCGTGACCGAGAGAACGGCATTGATTGGCAACGTTCGACTACGTGAGGTGTCCCACTTTGACGCCGCCATATCCAAGTGGGGCATGACTCCGACGTGGCGGGGTGGGGCGGGCAACTACCGCGAGCGCGCTGTTGGCGGACGCGCCGCACCACCCCGCTCGTTTCCGAAGAGCCAGTTATGCAGTCGGAAGGGCTCACCGCGGCAAGCGACGGTTCTGACCCCAACCTCGACCCCAACCGGGCTGAACCCCGGTGGAGGCGAGTGTCATTCGGTGAGATCGCAAGATGGTGGTCCCGGAAGGACTCGGACCTCCGACACACGGTTTAGGAATCCGCGTTCTTCCGTCCAGGTGGTGCTATCTGGTAGCGTCGCGTGGTTCAGAGTAGCCAGCTCAGTCCGTCTGGTGACGTTCTGTGGAAAACAGTTATAGGCGTTTGATTCCCATTTGATTCCCACGCCGGGGCCCTTCGAGGCTTCCGGGCTGGCCAACTGGCACAAGGGCGCTCAGTTCGAGTTGCAATTGAATCGAATCCAGGACGTCGTTGCAACCTACGCGCCCTCCCGGCAACTCCAAAGGCTGTGGGGTGTCCGCTCCATGCCCAGGTGGCCCAGGCCTAGTAGAGCCTGGGACGGCACCTGGTGCGCGCCGACTGTGAGCGGGGCGGCCGGACCCGTTCATGTGGCGGCTATCGATCAGAAGCAGGCGCTGGCCAGGGTTGAACCACTCACTCGCGATCGGTCCGGGTAGCCGCGGAGGCCGACCCGTTGTCCGGCTTACGTGGCCCTTGGTCCCGGTACCAGTTACGCCAGATCAGCCGGTACAACGGGACCCATCGGGGGATGTCGCGGAGGCCGGGGAGGAACGGGATGGCGAGGAGTAGCAGGGTGGCCACCCCGGTCAGGTAGATCGCGATCAGGTCAGCGTTGGGCGAGTTGCCGAAGGCCGGAAACTGGTACCAAAGCGTATACAACCAGAGCCATGGTTGTCCGGGATAGCTGCCGGTTTCGTTCATCACCCCCCACTGGGTCCCGGTTAGGTGCAGAGCGGATGCCTGCGAGACGAAGTACTCCCCGTCCTCGAGGAACAGAAGTGGCTTGGTGAAATCTGTCCCATAGAACGGGTGCTGCGCGATGAGGTCGGCATCGAGGGCGCCGCTCCGCGCCAGCGTCAGCTCCGCTGTGAGGAGGAGTGGGACCGGGCCGGCGGCGCGGGCGCTCCTCGGCAGAATGGGTGCGCCTGACCGGAAGGTGACGTGAGTGACTGCCCGCAGGTAGGCTTGGACCCATCTCGCCCGAGCAGCCGATGTGGCGCCCTTGTAGTCAGTCAGCGCCCTCGCCAGCGGGGGGTCGGTGGGTATCTCCTTGGAGAGCGGCGAGAGGACGAAGGTGGTCGCCGCGTTGATAGGTTGCCGCGCCCCCACTAGCTGCTGCCAGGAGATGCCCAGTGACTGGACGCCCCCTGTGCGGTTGTTGTAAGGAGGTCCGTAGGTGGCAGTCTCGCTCGTGCCCGCCAGCTCGCTGGCCGCCGTCGCCAGAAAGTCGGCCGGAGCCACCTTGGCCCAGCTTCGGATGGTGATGGGAGGAACGTCCGGCGAGGAGAGCACCGCCGCCAGGACGACCGTCAAGCCTAGGGCGATTACCGAAGCGATCGCCGCCTCTTTGACGATGTCATAGCGGCGGGTGGGACCGCCCCATTCCGTTGCGTCCGCGACGGCTGCCGCCCGGCGCGAAGTCCTGATCCGCTGACGCTGAACGGGCAGCGGGTGGGAGACGCCGCGGATCCGGACAAGAAGGACGTGGAGGGCGGCAAGGGACACCAGCACCAGAGGCAGCAGACGCACATGCCAGAGCAGCATCTGGCCAAAGTTCATGAGGTTGAAGAAGGGTCCGAGCCCGGTCGCATTGATCGCGTCCTTGCCACTGGTGGCGATCCACTGCGAGTCGAAGTTCTGCTGCGACAGGTAGCCCGTGAAGCACTCCACGATCGAGGCGAGGAAGGCCACCACCCCGGTGACCCAGGTGAGCCAGCGCTTTCCCCGCCAAGCAGCCATCCAGAACTTGCCCCACAGGTGGATCACCATGAAGGCCATGAAGAGCTCGACGCTCCACAAATGCAGGCTGTTGAAGAAGTGGCCCACCGAGGTCGTCTGCCACCAATCAGGTCCACCCAGCGCTATGGCAAGTCCCGAGATTATTGCCATGCCCAAGGCGGCCAGGGTGGCCACTCCGAATACGTAGACCCAGGACGCGACGTACGCTGGCTGGTGGTCCGGAAGCAGCTTGGTGGGCGGCAGAAGCGCAACAGCTCGGCGCCGCACTCTCGCTGTCCACATCCGAGAGCTGGGATCAGCTGGGTCGGGGAGACGGTTCTTCGCGGCTGATGGAACAATCTCTGGGGCAGGCTCAGCCGAAGCTGTCTCCCGCGCTCGACGACGGTAGGGGAAGGGGAGCAGGAGCGCGAGCCCGAAGATGATCACCATGACGACGATCAGGGCGAGGTTCGCCTCCGAGACGAGGATGATGCCCCAGTGGAAGTAATGCCCCGGCTGGTTCAGGCTGGCTAACGCTGTCGCGGGCCACAGCAGGCTGGTCATCGGAGCAGACCCGCCGCGCTCATCGCGGGCTCAGTGCGCCGTGTCGAGATTGGAGTCATGGCCATCCTCGACAGCGAACTTGGTGAGGACCATCTCGGCCTGCCGTTTGGTGCAGTGCACTGTCCGGGTCAGCCAGCGCTGTTGCCCAGACTCGTCGTCGTCCCCAAGGGAAGACCGTGGCGTGCCAGTCATCCTTCCCTCCTGCCCCCAGAGTGCCCGCGAACAGCGAGAACCTAGCACAGTTGGGTGCCGAATTGAGCCCAAGAAGGCATGAGCGTGCCTACCGACGGATGGTGGGGGCCATCGTCAGATCTCGTTTCGTGGTGCCCCTGTAGGGTATCGGCTGATCTGTCACGGGCGAGCTCCGGTTGATGTGTCCCACTCAGATCCCAGCCTCACCCTTTTGGCGGTGCCGCCTGCGCGCTTCTTCCGTATTTCGCCGGTGCTGGTTCGGGCCACCGTCTTGAGCAGGTCGTTTCCGACCCAGAACTGAAGCAGCTGGTCGCTCACCAGCACGTCGCAGGCGGAGCCGCTGTAGTTCTTGCCCACACTGACCTGCTGCCAGCCGACGCAAACCACGCCATTGCGGGCGACCGAACGGCTCACCCACTGCTCACCGTTGCGCTCGCGCACCAGCGTGCGAGCGGTCGGTCGGAAGCGGCTGGCCGGCGTGGTATCGCCGAGCGATTGATGAGTCGTGGCTGTGTTGTAGAAGGCTACCCACTCGTCGAGCGCTGCTTGGGCCGTGGTGAGATTGCGGAATACCTGGCGGGTGTCGAACTCGACTCGAAGCGTGCGATGAAAGCGCTCGATCTTGCCGGTTGTGGTCGGCGTCCGTGGCTGTGTCAGGAGGTGCTCGACGCCATTGAGGCGGCAGATCCGGTCGAAAAGTACCTCCACCGGGGGATGGCTGTACTTGCCGGTGAACACCTTGCCGTTGTCGGGCAACACTTGCTCGGGGACGCCGTACGACTTCAGCGCCGCGGCGAAGCCGTCGCAGACCAACTGGGTCCGCTCTCGGGGCATGAGCCTGGCCGAGACGCAGAAACGTGAGTGGTCGTCGACGCCGGTCAGGGCCTTGGCGCTGGTGCCGTCGGCCAGCAGGAAGCCACCGACGATATCCATCTGCCAGAGCTCCATGGGCTCGCCGCGCTCCCAGCGCTTCCAGGTCTCCTTGCGGCGGCGGCGCTTAGCCGCCTCGACCACACCGGCCCGGACCAAGCAGCGGTAGACAGCCGATTCCGATGGCACCGGGTCCACCTGGCGCCGAATCAGCTCGAGTACCAACCGTCGGGCACCCCAGTACCGATGCGTCCTCCTCAGCTCCAGGACCAACGCCTCGATAGGGACCGGCATCTGATGGGGGCAGCTCCCCGGCTTGTGCGACCGATCTGCCAGCCCCTCCAGGCCTCCATCTTCATATCGCCCCAGCCAGCGATGGACCGTCCGCCGGTCCACTCCCCACTGAACGGCGACCTCCGAGATCGACCGACCCTCACTGATGACCGCCAACACCGCCTGGTACCGCTGTTCAGCCACGCTCATGTACCTCATGAGCGCCACTGTGACCAATCAGCCGAAGTCGCTGGGACACCTCAGCCGAAGTTGTGCGACCCATCAGCCGAAGGC
>JBAQYY010000025.1:0-2442 GCA_049790415.1 Candidatus Dormiibacterota bacterium
CCTGAACTAGCTCCAGCAGGGCCTCGGAGTGCCGGCAGCCGCTGACGTCCACGTCCCGCTCCTCGAGAGTGAAGGTGTTGACCGGATGGATCTTCACCTTGGGATTGCCCGAGCCGAACTCCACCTCAGCCGCTCCCCGGACCCCCTCCTCGCCGAAGGTGAGCGGCTCGGGGTTTCCTGGGTAGACGAGATGGGCGGTCGCCCGGGGTTTGTGGAAATGGCCGAGCAAGCCAAAGCGGAAGCCGGCTTGGCTGATTTCCGGTTCGGAGAAGGGGGCATGGTCCTCCTTGTCCTCTTCCTGAAAATGGAGGAGGCCGCGCTCCGAGCCGTGGAAGAGGGCGATGGCCGGCAAACCTGGCGGGACCTTGAATCCTGCCAGCAGGTTGCCCGTCCCCTTGGGCTTGTCATGGGCGATCCCGAAAATTCGGTAGCCAGCGACCTCGACCGGTGAGAACTGGTTGCGCTCGAAGATGTGGACGTTGTCGGGCCAGTCGTTGGTGGCGTAAAGCGAACCCGGGTGCCAGTAGTCGTGGTTGCCCGGGGAGATCAGCACCGGGCAGGTGAGGCCGCCCAGCTGCTCGGCTAGGAAGCGGGCGGTGTCGGGGCGGGAATGGAGGTCCTCATAGAGGTCGCCTCCGATGGTGAGGACATCGACCTTGAGGTCTCGGGCCAGCTTTACGATGTTCTGCAGCGTCTGGCGCAGGGCTGCCCGCCGGCGCTGCGCCACTTGGGGACCCAGCCCGCGAAAGACGGCATCGAGGTGCACGTCAGCGCAGTGGAGGAGTTTCACCAGCTGCATATGTACCACTTGTCCGTCACGGCCACACGTCACTTGGACGACGAGGCACGTAAACTCGCGCTTGTGCCACCGATTTTGCCTCCCGGGCCCGTAGACCAGGCCCAGCGTGTCGTCCTCCGTAAGGTCAACCGTCGAGCTCCCGGTTTCATCAGCAATCTGGTGCGTTCGCGCCTGATCGGCCACCAAGTTGAGGTGGGCCAGCGCATCCTCGCCTTCCAGGTGGCTTTCACCGTTCCGGCAGGCCTGGTCGAGGTCACCGATGGCACCACCATTGAGTTCATTGAGTGAGGTCTCGCTGACCGAACCTTGGCTGGTGGCGGACGGACTGAGCCGCCGCTACCGCAACGGCCGCGGCGTGGGTCCGGTCAGTCTCCGGATCAGGCCGGGCGAGGTTCAGGCTCTGGTGGGGCCCAACGGCAGCGGCAAGACGACTCTTCTCCGCTGCCTGGCCACAAGGACCCGGCCCGGCAGCGGCACAGTCGCGTGGTTTGGACAGACCAACCGCCAGCTGGCGCGCTCCCGGCTAGCTGTGGTCTTTGACGCCACCGCCCACACCGACGAGCTCAGTGCCCGGCAGAACCTGGCCTTCTTCGGGACAGCTCGGAAGATCGACCCCGACTGCTGGGAACCAGCGCTGGAGGAGTCTGGAGTAGCCGACGTTGCCAGCGATCCCCTGGCGCGTCTCTCGTACGGGATGCGGAGGCGGGTCCTGCTCGCCGAGGCCCTGGTCGGAGATCCTCCCCTGCTCTTCCTAGACGAACCTACTTTGGGGCTGGACGTCAGCGGCTGCCAGTGGTTGGCCGAGGCAGTTCGAGCCAGGGCACGCACGGGTCTGGCGACCTGCATCTCGACCAACGACACCGACTTCGTCGAGGAGGTCGCCAGCGCAGTGTGTTTTCTGGTGGACGGGAGTCCGATCAGGAGTTCTCCGCTCCGCGACTTACTCGCCGAGCTCGGTGGGACGCGAGAGATCAAGCTGACCTACCGCGGGCCATCTCCTCTTGCCGCCTTGGGCCAGGTGGAGGGGGTTGAGCAGGCAGTGCAGGCGGAAGGGGGGATCGTGATCCTGGCGCACCAGCGGGACGGGCTTCTCGCCAACATCCTCGCCACCCTGGGAGACCTCGATGCCAACCTGGTCGACCTCACCGTGCGGGATCCCGGATTGGCGGACTGCTTCATCAAGTTGACGGGCAGATCTCTGCATGACTGAGCACAACGACCTGACCCTGAGCCGGCCAAGAGCTCAGTCGGTGGGCCTGCCGCGGCCGCGACCCACCCGGCTCTGGCAGTTGGAGTTGCGCGGAACGCTGGCTCGCCGGCGGGCGTTGATCATCAAACTGGCGTTTCCTCTGGTCCTGGTGATCCCCTTGGTGACCACCGGAGCACCGCCCTTCTTCGCGGGAATGCTGCTCACCGTGCTCATCGCCATGGTCGGCACCGTCGGCACCGGGGTGACGATAACCCGGGCCCGGGGCTCGGGATGGCTCGACCGACTGGCAGTGTTGCCGCTGCCGGCATGGCGAGTTGGCCTGGAACTCTTCTTCGCAGGTTGGTTGGTGGACGCTTTGCAAGCAACCCTGGTTGTGGCGGTGATCGCGATCGCGTCTCGGCCTGACCCGGCGACGCTCGCTACCACCTGGCTT